>JBCCEW010000001.1:0-300000 GCA_039030075.1 Myxococcota bacterium
AAGGGTATGGCTGTTCGCCATTTAAAGCTGTACGTGAGCTGGGTTTAGAACGTCGTGAGACAGTTCGGTCCCTATCTGCCGTGGGTGTAGGAAGTTTGAGAGGATCTGTCCCTAGTACGAGAGGACCGGGATGGACGAACCTATGGTGTGCCGGTTGTTCCGCCAGGAGCATCGCCGGGTAGCCAAGTTCGGATGGGATAACCGCTGAAAGCATCTAAGTGGGAAGCCCACCTCAAGATGAGATCTCCCTGGGACTTCGGTCCCCTGAAGGGTCGTTCGAGACGAGGACGTTGATAGGCTGGGGGTGGAAGCGCAGCAATGCGTGAAGCTGACCAGTACTAATCGCCCGTGAGGCTTGACCACACTGCACGCCGTGTAATCGTTCGGCGTGCGCACCGCCGTGATACGCGAAGTGCGTCGATCGCGGGCCCAGAAAGATATTTGGCGGTCAATGACCGCACCCACAGGTACGACTGTGGGCTGCAGTTTTTCCCACCGTCCATAGAGCAGGGGCCACACCCGTTCCCATTCCGAACACGGAAGTTAAGCCCTGCTTCGGCGATGGTACTGCCGGGTTTCCCGGTGGGAGAGTAGCGCGACGGTGGGACCTCCTTGAACGGCGTCGATCTTCGGATCGACGCCGTTTTGCGTTCGAGCTCCGCTTTGCTCAGAGGTAGTGCGCGCGCACCCGTGCCACGTCGAGGAGCGCGCGGACGAGGTCCCAGGGCTTCACCTTCGAGCCTGCGATGTCGTGCCACGCCTCGAGGGGCACCTCGGCGATCGCTTCCTCGGCCGGGATGCCACCGTCGGCACGCCGGTCGCGGATCCAGCGCGCGATCCACTCGACATCGAAGGCCCAGCCTGCTCGGAACGGTTCGGCGAAGAGCTGTGTGGCTTCCGGGCCCGCGCGAAACAGCTTCGCACCGCACTGGGTATCGTAGACCGGCAGGTCCAGGGCGAGCGACGCGCAGGTCGCAAAGACGCGACCCACGTAGTGGCGCAGTGCCGAGCGCTCGATCGAGCGCCCGAGCAGCTGCACCCGCGAGCCGAGCACGACCTGGCAGCGCGGATGCCCCTCGAGGTAGGCACGGAAGCGGGCCACCTCGTCGAGAGGCGTCGCCAGGTCGGCATCCCAGTAACCGACGAAGTGGGCCTCGCTGGCCAACGCGGCGAGCATGCCGCGCCGGACCGCTTCCGCCTTGCCGCGATTCGATTCGAGGGTGAGGACCTCGAAGCGGTCGGGCTCCTCGCGCACGAGCTGCGCGAGCCTCTCCGGTGTCGCGTCGTTGCTGCCGTCGTCGACGAAGAGCACGCGTGTCTCGGGGGTCGCGAAGCGCGTGAAGTCGTTTCCCCGCAGGCGCGTGGCCTCGTTGAAACACGGAACGACGATGACGCTGCTCGACACGGACCCTCGGTGCCCGGGGCCGAATCGACGGCCCTGCTTGGTTCGCGGAACGTAGCCCGGCACCGAGGCGGCGTCGCGCATCCCGCATCCCGCGTGCTGCTGCATACTCTGCGCTCACCGGAGGAACCACCCATGCTCCACCCGCAACGCCTGCGCAGGCGAGCGACGTGTCGTCAGCCGATCTCGGTCCACTCGGTTGCGGTTGCGCTCGTGCGGGGGGTCGCTGGCGCGTTCCTGCTGCTCGCAGGCGTCGCCTGCGCCGTCGTACCCGGAGCCGAGCGTGTCGCCCTGGTCTCGGCGGCGGCCACACCCGCCGGAAGCTGGGACTACCTGGGCGACGCCCTCGATGACGCAGCCGGGCAAATCGAGGCCCTCGCGGCGTCGGACCTCGAGCGACGCGAGGGCTACCGCTGGCTCGCGCGCAGCCTCTTCTCGGGTTTCGATCGCTTTCTCGAGTACGCGAACCCGGCGATCCCCGAGTTCTACCGGGCCCAGTCCGCGCACCGGAAGTTCGCTGGCGACAACCCGGACCAGCTCTACCACGTCGCCGCGGTGGCGTCGGAGTTCCGGTACCGGGTGCGCGGGCAATGGTCGGCGCCGGGCGTTCGCACCGAGCTCATCGAACTCAGCGTGTACGGCGGTGGCCTCTCCTTCGACGACGACACCGCGAAGCGCCGGCTGGTCGCGTACATGGACGAGCGGAACCTCGAGATCGCGGAAGACGGGAGCTTCGAGGTCGTGGTGGGCGTCGACCCGGCAGAGGGCAACTGGCTGCGCCTCGAGGAAGACGCGGAGATGCTGCTCATTCGGCGCTACTTCGCCTCGCCTCAGCCCGCCGACCGGTTGCCGCTCTCGATCGAGCGCATCGACGGGGTGCCGCCGCGAGAGCCGCTCACCCAACGCGAGCTCGCGAAGGGGTTGATCGCGAGCGGTGCGTTCCTGCGCGAGACCGCGAAGATCTGGGGCCGCTGGTACCCGGACGTGCTCGCGCGCCACGGTCCCAACCGGCTCGATCCGCTTCCCGACGACGGTGACCTGCTGACGCCCGCGGGCCTCACCTACCTCCAGGGCGCCTGGTCCGTCGCGGACGGTGAGGTGCTGGTCGTGCGCTTCCGCCCGCCCGACGTCCCGTACTGGGGTTTCCTGCCCATGAACATCTGGATGGAGAGCCTCGACTGGCGTGTGGCTCCGGTCTCTCGCAACGGGTTCGACAGCCAGCTCGATCCCGACGGAATGGTCACGCTGGTGGTGAGCGAGGTCGATCCCGGCCACCCGAACTGGATCGCCACCCTGGGGCACCGGCGCGGCTTGATGTCGATGCGTCTCGCACGTCTCGGGGAGCAACCCCTTCCTGAGGTCGAGACGACGCTGCTGCCCCGCGACGAGCTCGCGGGTTTCCTCGCTTCACGCGGAGCGCCTCCTCTGCAGTCCGCTGCCACCCCCCGTTGAGCGAGTCGGCCCTCTCCAACGCCAACCCCGACCCCGTCTCCCGACCGGGTTGGGGAACGAAGCTGGCCTACGGCATCGGCCAGATGGTCGACGGGATTCCGACCGGCGCGATCGAGACCTTCCTCTTCTTCTACTACACCCAGGTGCTCGGTCTCTCCGGCACGCTCGCCGGGCTCGCCATCCTGATCGCCCTCGTCTTCGACGCGATCACCGATCCCTGGATCGGTGCCCTCTCGGACGCCACGGAGTCACGCTCGGGCCGCCGCCACCCGTTCCTGTTCGCGTCGGTGGTGCCTTTGCCGCTCTGTTTCGTGGCGCTCTTCGTGCCGCCCGCTGAGCTCACGGGCCCGGCGCTGTTCGGGTGGCTCTTGTGCTTCGCCGTCGGGGTTCGGCTGTCGCTGACGCTGTTTTCGGTTCCCCACATGAGTCTGGGCGCCGAGCTCAGCGAGGACTACGCCGAGCGCACGCGCATCGTGGCACTGCGCCTGGCATTCGGTGCGATCGGCTGGATCGCGGTCTCCGGCGGTGGCTTCTTCTGGTTCTTCCAGGCGAGCGAGGCGTTCCCGATCGGTCACCTCGACGCGGGTCGCTACCCCGCCTTCGCCACCAGCTTCGCCATTGCGATCGCGGCCGCTGCACTCGTGTCGGCGGGCGGCACGCTCGCCTGGGGGCGTCGGCTCGGTCGCGTGGTCCGTCCCCACTTCGGCGCGCGCCAGCTGTTTCGCGCAGTCCGCCGCGTCTTCGCCCACGCCGCGTTTCGCGGTCTGGTGCTGGCGGGCGTGGCGGCGTCGATCGCGGTCGGTCTGCGCTTGACCCTCGGCCTGCACGTGTTCACCTACTTCTGGGAGCTACCGCCGGACGCGGTGGGCGTCGTGAACTTCGTGATGCTCGGGGGGCTGCTGCTCGGGTTTCCGCTCTGGAGCGCGCTGGCCGAGGTCATCGACAAGCGGCGCGCGATGATCGCGGGGTTGTGCGGACTCGGCGCCGCCGTGTTCGCACCCCACGCACTCCGGATCGCAACCGGCTGGCCCGCGGCCGACGCCCCGTACCTGGTCGCTTGGGTCGCGGTGATGGCGCTGTTGGCCGCTGTCGGGGGAACGGGGGCCCAGCTCGCCTTGGCGTCGATGATGGCCGACGTCACCGACGAGCACGAACTCGCGCACGGGACCCGCGAAGAGGGCCTGTTCTTCGGCGCGCTCAGCGTCGTCACCAAGAGCGCGTCGGGCCTGGGTCATCAGCTGGCGGGGATCGGCCTCGACGCGATCGCGTTTCCCGCCGACGCCGCACCGGGGTCGCTGGCACCCGAGGTCGTCACCGGTCTGGGTTGGCTCTACGGGGCAGGCGTTGCGGTCGGCGTCGGCCTCGCCGTCTTTCTCACCGCGCGGCTTCCGCTCACCCGCGCGCGA
Organism: Myxococcota bacterium; assembly: GCA_039030075.1. Classification (NCBI taxonomy): domain Bacteria; kingdom Pseudomonadati; phylum Myxococcota; species Myxococcota bacterium. The sequence continues at coordinate 4,261 of JBCCEW010000001.1, forward strand.
CACGCCGAGGTGCGTAGGGCGCTCGACGCGCGCGGTTAGGCCAGCGCGACCAGCCGGTCGTCGGCCTCGAGTCCGGCGGTCACCCGCGCGGCGAGCTCGGCGGCCGGAATGTGGAGCCAACCGAGGTACTCGTCGGAGCCACCGCCGTAGCCGAGCAGGTAGACCCAGTCCTCGGTTTCGCCCGAGAGCGCCCGGGCGCGCTGGGGCGGAAGCGCGAAGTAGCGCGCCTCGGCATAGCGTTCGAGCAGAGTCGGGGCGTCGACGCGTCCGCTCACCGCGGCGTAGGCCGGGCCGAAATCCGAATCCGAGAGGGACCAGAGCTTCGCGTAGAGCGCGTGGTCCTCGATCCGTCGCACACTGACGGCACCGTCGCGGGCGAGCTCGGGCAGGGCGAGACAGCTGCGAAGATCCTCGCGACGCTCGCCGTCGTTGTTCCAGTCGTCGTCCTCCTCGTCGAAGCCGCCGCCGTAGCCGTCATCTTCAGTGTCGTTGTCTTCGAGAAGGTCCGGCGCGATCTCACTCTCGTCGAAGAGGACCAGGGGGGCCGCACCCTCCTGCTCGGCCAGGTCCCACGCGTCCTGGCCTTCGCGGCCATAGGCGTCGAAGCAGATGGACGTGAACACCGCGTCGAAGTTCTGCCTGGCTTCGAAACACACGGCATGGGCCTGGGGTGCCGACGCTCGGGCCTGGGCCGCAACCCGCGACGCGAGCTCGCCATCGCGCGTCACCAGCGCGAGGAGGTTCCAGCCGTGGTAGCCGAACCAGTCGCGCAGCAGCCAGGGGGCGCTGCCGAGCGACTGTTCGCAGGCTTCGAAGAGCGGTCCGCGCACCATCGGTAGGGACGTCGCGACATCGGCGTCGGAACTCGGTCCGATGACCTGCCAGGACTCCCGGATCTGATCGTTCGAGCGAACGCCCAACGCGGCGAAGACACCGCGCCATCCGGAGGGGTCCAGGTTCGGCGCCGGGCTCGCCGTCTCGGAGCTCGGCCAGAGGGTCTGGCCCACGGCGCCCGGGACGGCCCCTGCGCCCGAGAAGAGCACGACGAACATCGTGGCGACCCCTCCATCCTTTCTTCGTGTCGCATCGGCCCGATCGGTTCGAGGACGTCACCCGCGGGGCCGGCAGGAAGCCGATTCTAACGCGGCGGAGGGCCGAGATCGGTCCGTCTGCGCCCCATTTTCGAGCGGCCCGGGAGTCTTCGCGCGGTGCGCGAATCGGGTGCAAAGGGCCGAAAAGGCTCTCGATTCTCAAGGGGCGGCTGCTGGGTTCCGATGCAGGGAGTGGAGGAAACCCAGCGAATGAGCACTCGAATCGTCCTTCTCGTCCTGGCCCTGATCACCGCCCTCGGCGGCTGCGCGAGTAGCGCGTGGCGTGAGGCCCGCGACGCGGACACGATCAGCGCCTACCACCGCTTCCTCCGCGAGTACCCGGACACCAGCTTCAGCGAAGAGGCGCGCGCGCGTCTCGAACTCGCGCGCGTCCGCAAGAATCCGAGCCGCGAGTCGTTCGAGAAGTTCCTCGAAAAGTTCGCCAACGCGGGTCTCGAGGCCGAACTGCGGCCCCATGTCGAAGAGGTGTACTTCGAGTACGCGCGTGCGCTGGGGACGGCCGAGGCGTACCAGGAGTTTCTCACCGAGTTTCCGGCCGGACGCTTCGCCGCCCGTGCCGAGGGCAATGCGGCCTACCTCTCCGAACGCGGCTATCGCGGCGCGGTCGACGCGCTGGCGGACTTCGCGGAGCGTTTCCCCGAGAGCGACTTCGCGGCCGAAGCGGGCCGCAGCGTCGCCGCGGTGAACCAGCGCAAGCGCAGCGGGTTTCGGCGCGTCGGATTGGTGATCGAGGTGGCGCCTTCGACCCCGGGCGGGGATCGGGTCGCGCGAGTCTTCCGGGACCGCGCCGTCGCTGCGTACGCTCGCGCTGGCCTGCGTGTCGCGACGCTGCCCGACGCAGCGGCTGCGAAGGGGGCCGGCCTGGACGCGGTGCTGCGCATCGAACACACCGAGAAGCAGCAGGCCACCCAGCTGAAGGGCGGACAGGTGACCGAGCCGAGCATCGTGGCGATGACGACGGTGACGCTGCAGCGGACCGGAGACGACGCGCCGATCTGGTCGGATGCGTTCGAGTATCGCGCGCCGCTCTCGGCCCAGCGCAACGACGTGTCGATCCTCTTCGGGCCCGGTTCCCAGGCGAGCTACTGGGCCGAGCTCGACGGGCAGTTCTTCGTGCCCGTCGCCCGTTGGAGCACCCAGGTGACCTCGCGCGAGCCTCAGGGGTTCGCGAAGCCCGCTGTCGCGGTCGAGGTGGTGGGCAACCGCGCCTTCGTCCTGTTCGGAGACGGCGACTTCCAGCTCTTCGACCTCGGCGACCCGGCGCGTCCCGTGAAGCTCGGCGAACACCGCCGCAAGCGCGACCTCGCTTCCTTCGAAGGCGTGACGGCGCGCGGGGCCCGCGTGGCCATCTACGGAGCGGACGGCGTCGAAGTCGTACGCCTCGACGGTGGCCAGACCCGCCGTGAAGCCTCTTTCCCGCGCGGCAACGTCGGTTCCGTCGTGGGCGTCGAGGCCGTGGCCGACGGCTGGATCGCCGCGACGAACCGCGGTCTCCTCAAGCTCGGCAACGAGTCCCTGGCCGTGCAGAACCTCGTGCCGCGTCCGATCCTCGGCCTGGCGCGCAGCGGCGACCGCCTGGTCTTCACCGACGGCACGTCGCTCTTCGTGGCGACCTCGGACCTGCTGGCGTCGGGTCGGGTCGAGTCCGAGCTGCGGCTCGGGCGTGGCTTCCACCCCAAGCGCGTGCGCGTCTTCGGCCAGAGCGCGGTCGTCTTGGGAGATCGCGACGCGGTCTGGGTCGACCTGCGGCGCCCGGGCCGCCCGCGCCTCTTGTCGCGAATCGGCGGCAACGAATCGGGTCGCGTGCTCGACGCGGCGGTGCTCAACCAGCGACTCTTCCTGCTCGGGCCGCGCGGCCTGCAGGTGGTGGACCGCAGCGGCGAGCGGATCGTCGATTCGGTGGACGTAGCGGCTCGTGAGCGGCTCGACGTCTCGGGTCGCCACCTGGTGATGATCGGTGAGAAGGCCCTGCAGGTCGTCGATGGGACGGCCTTCGTGAGTCCGGTCCCAGCCTCGCCGCGTCGCTGAGCCCTGCCGCCGAGCACCATCCTTCCCCAGGTTTTCCCCAGGATTCCCCCAGGACGGGAACGGGAACGTACGCACCCGCGTGTCTCCCGGAGGCCGACAGTCGGATATCCTGGCCGGATGGACGCGCGTGCGCACGTCTCCATCGGGTTCGTCCATCCGATCGTGGCGCATCTCTCCGACCAGATCGGCGATCCGGGCCCGGCCCTCCGTGCCAGTGGCGTCGATCCGTCGCTGCTCGAGGATCCCCAGTCCCGGATCGAGGTGGCGTCGCTGGCTTCGCTCCTCGCGTACGGTGTGGAGGCGACCGGGGATGTCGGACTCCCGGCACGTGCGGGGCTCTCGTTGCGGCCGGGTCAGTACGGGATCTTCGAGCTGGTCGTGCGGACGAGCCGCGATGGCCACGATGCGATCTCGCGCGTGAACCGTCACTACGATCTGATCGGCGATCTCCCGGCGCCGCACCTCGAGCTGCGCGACGGGGAAGCATTGGTCCTGCTCCACATGAATTCGCGGTCGGACTCGGCATTCGTGATCGACTATGTCCTCGCGAGTTGGATGGCCGTGGCGCGCTTCATGCGGGGGTCGGGAACGCGGCCGAACGAAGTGTGGCTCGACCGTTCCGAGCCGGCCGCCGCCAGCGCGATACGCGCGGGCTTCGATTGCGACGTGCGTTTCGGTCAGGCGGAGAACGCCATCCTGTTCTCGCCGCAGGGGTTCGGGCGCGCGTTCGCGCCCATGGATCCGGTGATCGCCGGAGCGATCGATCGCCGCGCAGACGAGCTCGCGCACACGATCCGTTCGGACGGTCGTTTTCGTCGCGACGTCGAACGCGAGATCCTGGAGTGCCTCGCCGAGGAGGGCGCCACCCTGGCCCATGTCTCGAAGCGGCTTCGCGTCAGCGCGCGCACGTTGCGGCGGCGGTTGTACGCGGAGGACACGTCCTTCACCGCGCTGCGACGCGCGCTCCAGGAACGCGAGGCCCGCCGGTACCTGACGGAAACGAATCTCCCGATCGCCGCGGTGTCGGCCGAAGTCGGCTTCTCCGAGCCGTCCGCGTTCTATCGGGCGTTCAAGCGCTGGACGGGGAAAACCCCCCAAGAGGTGCGTCAGGGCGCCCGCCCGAACGGCCCCAACGATCAATGATGCTGGCCCTGCCGGCCACTCGGGCGCTGGGGTCGCCCCGATAGATTGGTCGAGAGATCCGCGGGTGGCGTGGCTCCTCGGCCCCTCGCGCGGTCTCGACGCTCGCGGTCGTCGCGTCCTGCGCTGGCACCGCAGCGTGGCCCTTGAATCGCCTCCTGGTGGCGCGTCCCGATCGTGGCTCGAGACTCTCCCGGGCACGCGGCCGGGGCGCGCCCAGGCGAGGCCCGCCGGCCCTTCGCCGAAGCACCTCACCGCCCTGCGCCCGTGGGTGTACGCTAGGCCTCGCGCGCCGCAATCCGGAAAGGAGGTCTGCCATGACGGTTCAGGAAATCGGAACCCAGCTCGTCGCCCTCTGCAACGAGGGCAGGGATCGCGAAGCGGTCGACCGCTTCTACGACGAGAAGATCGTCAGCATCGAAGCCGGCGGAGACGGCGACATGCCGGCGCGCATGGAGGGCATCGCGGCGATCCGTGGCAAGCACGACTGGTGGTACGACAACCACGAGGTCCACGAGACGGCCGCCGAAGGGCCGTACTGCGGCCACCGCGAAGACCAGTTCGCGGTGCGCCACACCATGGACATCACTCCGAAGGGCGGCGAGCGGATGCAGATGGCGGAAGTCGCGCTCTACACCGTGAAAGACGGCAAGATCGTGCAGGAGGAATTCCTGTACCAGGTCGGCTAGCTGCCGCAGGCCGTGACCCGGGTCAAGGTATGCTGCATCGGGTCGGTCGAAGAGGCCCGGCTCGCGGTGCGGATGGGCGCGTCGGCCCTGGGTCTCGTATCGGAGATGCCGAGCGGTACCGGGGTCATCCCGGAATCGCGAATCGCGGAGATCGCGGCGCGAGTCCCTCCGTCCATCGCCACGTTTCTCCTGACGAGCCGAACCGACGCGGGCGAGATCGTTGCGCAGCAGCGGCGCTGTGGTGTGAACACGATCCAGCTCTGTGACCGGGTCTCGGAGAGCGTGCATCGGGAGCTCCGGCGTGCGTGCGCTGGCACTTCGATCGTTCAAGTCGTCCACGTGACGGGAGCCGACGCCGTCGACGAGGCGAGGCGGGTGTCCGAGCACGTCGACGCGTTGCTCCTCGATTCGGGCGACCCCTCCCTGCCGGTGAAGGAGCTGGGCGGGACGGGCCGCGTCCACGATTGGTCGGTCAGTGCGCGCATCGTTCGAGCGGTGCCGGTTCCCGTGTTCCTGGCTGGCGGGTTGCGCGCGTCGAACGCCGCCGCCGCGATCCGCGAAGTGGAGCCCTTCGGCGTCGATCTCTGCACGGGCGTGCGGACCGACGGCGCGCTGGACGAGACCAAGCTCGAAGCGTTCTTCGCGGCGGTCGCGACCGCTTCGGGGCGCGGCGGCTCGTCGGTTGACTGACCTGGCGGAATGAGCGGCCGGGCCGGTGCTACGCCGACGTGCGCGACGCGGAGTCTCTCCCGCGCCGGGCACGCAGGCAGAGCCAGGGCAGCAGGAAGTAGAGCGCGTCGAAGCCGGTGAGCTGGGCGGACGGATCGACCTCGCCGCACGCGAGGCCCGACGGGCCCGGCTCGCTCGTGATGACGAGCTCGGACGGCGCACTCGAGACGCCGCCGGCGCGCACGCGCAAGCGGACGATCACCTCGCCCGCGTTCTCGATCAGGATCCACGGCGTCGGCGTGTCCGTGCGGACGAACTCGACGCCGAGCTCCGCACCCGAGACGAGCTCCCACGCGTATTCGAGGGGAACGCCCGCCGGGCCGGCAGACGCACCCCCATCCAGGTGGAGCAGCTGGCCCCGCGGCGTCGTCGTGTCGGGGCCGGCGAGGGCGATCGGGATCGCGGGGAGGGCGGCGCGGGTGGCCGGGTCACCGATCAGCACCGAGGCGCGCAGCACGTCCTCGGCGCCCTCGACACCCGCCACGGCGCGTTGGGCGTCCTGCACCGCGTCGCCCAGACGTCGCAGATCGAAGCGGCCCAGGCGCTCGGCGAGGGCGCGCGCGTAGTCGCGCTGACCGGGCAGGGCCGAGACGGTGGTCGACGACAGATACGCAACCGCGCCGGCGACCGGTTCCAGGAGCGCCGCTTCCGAGAGCGAGGTGGTGTTCGGGGCGGTGAAGAACCCGTTCAGGCAGTTCAGCGCGACCACGATCGGAAGGGAGGGCGACTGCGCCGCGTTCGGGAGGTCGTCCGTGCCGAAGATCAGCTCATCCGCCCAGACGTGCGGGCCGCCGTGGCCCGAGTAAAAGGCGAGGGACACGCCGTCGTCCAGCGCGGCGAGGATCGCGGCATTCGCCGCGGCACCCGGGTCGGCGGTTTCGGGCCAGTCGCGGAGGCGGAGTGCCTCCCGGTCGAACTCGAGGGGAAGCCGGGACGAGAAGTCGTCGACGGTGCCCTCGAACTCGGCGCCTTCGGCGGGGCTGCCGTCACCGGCGCCGTCGTCGGCGACGAGCAGCACCTTTGCATGCCAATCGGCGCCCGTGTCCGGCTCCGCCGCGTAGGCCTCGAGCTTGTCGACGACGGTGTCGAGCTCCTCGGGAGTGCGCACGGGCAGGCGGCCATAGGCGATCTCGGCCACCGCGTCGCCGTCGAAACTGACGAGTGAGACGTCGGACGCAGCCTCTACGAAGGTCGTGTCGACCAGCATCGTCGGGACGAGATTCGACGCTGCACCGCCCAGAAATCCGCGGTAGTCGTAGGTGGCGTCCCCGATGAACACGACGTAGCGGGGCGCCGAATTCCAGTGGTCCGAGAGCCGTGCGAGGAACTTGCGGATCGCGAGGGGCGTCGCGTCGCCGCCGCCCGCTTCGTCGTAGACGTCTTCGACGTCGATGACTGCGGTCTCGAGCCCCTCACCGCGGCGCAGGGCGGCGAGTCGCTCCGCACCCTCCAGCAGGCTCGGATGGGCGATCGCAATCCAGTCGGCGCGATGGTCGCGCGTGCTCCACTCCGACGGCGTGTTCCAGACAAGCCAGCGAGCCGCACCGGCCTGCTGCGTCAGCTGGTAGCGACGCCCGGCCTCGACTGCGAAGGACTGGCCCGTGGCCGTGGTCGCGCCGGTGAGCCGCACCGGCTGCGTCGGATCCTGAACGTCCCAGAGCCACGCATCTGCCGGCGCTTCGAGTTGCCCCGTCGTCTCGGACACGAAGGCGAGTCGTCCCCCGTCACCCGCCACCAGGTTCGGCGTCCGGCGGTAGACGAGTTCGAAGGCGTCCACGTAGATCAGATCGAGGCTGGGGTTCGGCGTGTCGAACTGGGGTGCGACCTCGACCTGGATGGCGTCCCCATTCACCCGACCCGGAGCCAGGGAGCCGATCGCTTCGAAGAGCTCGGTGTCGTCGAAGAGCGCATCGATCACCGTCTCGCCCGCGACCCGCACCTCGAAGTGATGGTCCGGGGCGTCGGCGTCGAAACGCGTGCCGCCCCGCAGTCGCGCCAGCAGCGACGCTGGGCCGCCATTGGCGCCGGGGGTGGGAACCTCGAGGAAGACGCTCTCCGAGAAAACGAAGGGGCCGACGAAGTTGTCTCCCTCTTCGTTCAAGATGGTGGGGAGGTAGGTGTCCTGGGGCTCGACCCGCCGCGTTCCGGCGACGTCGTCGAGGAGGGCGAGTCCTGCGTGCGGCACCGCGTCTCGAAGGGGCATGCGCAGCCCCGGGGTGTCGCCCTCGACCAGGAAGTAGACGGCTTCGTCGCCGTAGCGGTCGTCGACGGTCTCGGCGTAGAAGTGGAGGGCGTCCTCGGGATCGAGGCGGCGATCGAGGCCCCCTTCGATCCACACGGCGACCTCGGTGCCCGCGCGGAACAGGTGGAGGAACGCCGGGTCGACATCCGGAGCGAGGCCCGCCGCGATCAGCTCGTCGCCGCGCAGGGTCACCGGGCCCCCGCCCTGGGTCCCGATCTTGAGGCCGGGTCGTGCCGCGACTTCGGCGATGTTCGCCGAGCGAGCGGCCGGGTCCCCGCCGGGGCTGGCGAGCGGCCCTTCGAAGGCGATCCGTACCCGCAGGCGATCCGAGACCCGGACTTCCTCGCCCGACCCCTCGAGTCGCACGGGCCAGACGCGGAGCGCGAGGAGGCGCCGCGCGTCACCGAGCGGGACACTCCCGGCGATCTCCGCCGGTGCTGCGGGCCAGGGCGCGCCCCCGGTTGCAGCACCCGGCGCCCGCGCGACGGGTGCCGGCAGCGTGGTGACGACGCTGTCGTCTTCGAGCAACTCGACCCGGACCCCGGTGGTGTCGAGGCCTTCGAGCCAGAAGGTCTGGAAGGGCAGAGCGGGCTCACCCGCTCCCGGATTGGGGGAGGCGCCGACGAGCGCGACGCGGGTGGCGGGCGACCCCGCCACCTCGATCGTTTCGAAGTAAGGCGCCGGGAAGACGATCTCCGCGAGGATCCCGCTGTCGTCCTCCGCGAGGATCGTGAGTCGGCCAGGCGCCTCGCTGCCGCCACTTTCCTCACCGGCGCTTCCCTCGCCAGTGTTCTCCTCGCCCGGGGTCGGCTCGTCGAAGGCCACCCAGGTGCCGGGGAGGTCCGCGCCCCACTCGCCGCGCTCCCCGATGAAGCGGAACGTGTCGTAGGACTGCCAGGGAATGTCGAGTTCCGGGCCGTCCGCCGTAACCCGCGCGTAGACCGGTCCGTGCAGGGTGGTGGTGCCGTCGATCTCGACGTCTTCGAGCAGGTACTCGGCGTCGACATCGACGGGAGCCGTCCAGTCGAGCAGGGCGTAGCTGCCACTGAGGTCCGTCGTCCCGCGACCCAGCAGGATGTGGTCGTTCAGGCGTCGGAACTCGGCCTCGCCGGCCAGGCGCCGGTAGACGTGGAAGCCGACGTTCTCGTACTCCGCGGCCGTGACCCAGTTCAGCTGGACGTAGCGGTCGCCCGAGAGCGCCTCGAAAGAAGCGAGTTCGACGGCGTTGGGAACGACGGTGCCCTCTTCGACGAAGACGTCGCAGAGCGGGCCCAGACTCTCGGGCCTTCCCCACGCCGCGTCGTAGGTCGCCCGGGTGCCCATGTCCTGGATCGCCGCAGGTGCGAACGGCGGTGCCGGGTTGTTCGGGAAGAGGAAGGTGGTACCGCTCGACAGCGTCGGCAGCGCGCCGGTGTTGCGGTAGCGCGGGCCCTCGGTGAGGTAGACGGTCTCGAGCGCATCGTCGGGCGTGACGTCGAGGGCGTAGGAGATCGTTCCCGAGGAAGCGGGCGGAATCTGGCTGAAGGTCGCCGTGATGACCGAGGCCGGACCGCCGTTCAGCGGGGTCAACAGACGACCGGGCCCCACCGCCGGCACGTTGCAGCCGACCACGCCGAAGTCACACGACACGCCGGTGCCGGCGGCCGCCGTGTAGGCGAGCTCACTCTGGCCGTCCGGGATCGGGATCGTGACGGCGACGTTCGACATCGCGTTCACCGGGTCCGGGTTGACGACGGTGACGTTGATCAAGAACGCGGTCGTCGCGCCGAGGGCCGGGCCGGGGGGCGGGGTCGGTCCGGGCCCGGGTGGCGTTAGCTGGGTGGCCGAGTGACGCAGGAATGGGGCACTCGGGACGGCCGCGCCCGTCGCGTCCGAGGGCGAGGCTGCGAGGGGGTTGGGCTGCTCTTCGTAGAGGGGAAAGAAGAAGCGCAGGAACGGGTTGCTGCCGCTCGGGAAGTTCTCCTGGTTGTACGCGACGGGCGCGCTCTGGAACGCCGGGGTGTCCGGGCGCGGCGCTACTGGAGGCATCGTGCTGCCCCGCGGTGCGGGCACGGGATAGGTGGCTCCGGAAGCATCCTCGTAGCCGTTGTAGTCGGCGGCGCGAAGCCCGACAACGTTGTTCACCGTGGTCGTGGGAACCAGGGCCGCGCCGACGGTGTGCATCCCGTAGTCGATGGCGCAGCTCGTGCCGAAGCATTCGCTGGTGCCACTGAGGTCCCAGCTCGTGCCGTCGGGATCGACGACATCGACCAGGGTGTCCTCGTGGAGGTTGTTCCCCGAGCTCGCGGCGATTGGCAGCACCCGGCCCAGGCCGGTGCGGACCTCGAAGGACATGTTCGAGTCCGCATCGAACTCGTGGAAGGTGTACTCGCAGCCGCGATCGAAATGGGGGTAGGCGCGGAACTGGTCGAGTGGCCACAGGGACGGCGTTCCCGAGAGCGTCGAGAGCGGTCCGAGCGGGACGTAGTAGCTGTACGCGTGGAAGTCGTCGACGGCGATGCCGAGCCCGTTGACGTCGTCGTTGGAGGTGAGCTGGATGCGCAGGCGGTACAGCCCGATGCCGCTGCCGGCGATGTCTACGCCGGCGCCGCGCACCGCCAGGGGCTGGTCGATCGTGCCGCAGGGGAGGTCGGCCGCCGCGCAGGTCAGGGTCGCGACGCGCTGGTCGAGATCGGTGCGACCGCCCGCGGCGATCGTCTCCTGAGCGAGGACCGTCGTGTTGTCCGGGGCGAAGAGAGTGACGATGATCGCCGAGTCGAAGCCGCCGTTGAACGGGACGTCGTAGGCGCCCGTCGACTCGATGTCGAAGAGCCGGATGCGCAGCGGGTCGGTCGTGCTCGTCACCTCCACGAACACGTTGATCTCGGCTTCGGGCTCGCCGTTCGCGGAGATCTGGGTGGGACCCTCGATCGTGACGCTGCCGGCCGGCGCGGGTGCGAAGCGAGTCGGGAACGCGAGGTTCGCGCTCGGCCGACCGTCGGGACGCGGGGAGGCGAAGCTGACGCCGCGTGCGCCGGTTCGAGCCGGTGTGTAGACGTTGCGCTTCGCAGTCGAGGGGCTGCTGGCCCGGAGTTCGCGCACGATTCCGGCTTCGATCACCACGATGTCGCCGCTGTGGTGATCGATCGTGAGTGCCTGGTAGGGGCCCGCGGTCTCCAGATCGCTGCGGGTGTCCGTGCGCCGCTCGTAGCGTTGGAGCCGCGTGGTCGTGCCGGCGCTCTGTCCGATCCAGTAGTTCCCGTAGGCGCCGACCTCGATCGAGTCGTAGTCCGCGCCCGGATCGTTGCCATCGATGCTCTGGGAAGTGGTGCTGCCTTCCAGAGCTGCGGGGACGCGGCGCAGGTGACCGCGCCACTCGGTGTAGACGAGGTTGATGCCGTCGGAGGCGTTCCCTTCGTCCCAGGGACGCGGGTCGATGTCGACGTCGGTGGGACTGTCGACCAGGTTGCTGTTGCCGCGGACGTAGATCGTGTCGACGGCGCCGGCGTCGTAGCCCACGGCGTAGATCGTGCCGTTGTTGTTGTTGCCGCCGAGCGTGTCGCCGATGTCGGCGACGTAGACGGTTCCGTCCGGACCGACCGCCAACCCGCGCGGGTTTTCGAGCGGCATGCTCGCGCCGATGCGCGTCCCGCCTACCCAGGTATCCGGAGCCGGAGTCCCTGGAGCGACCTGGGGAATCACGGTGCCGTTCCCCGTGCTCGGGTCGTAGTCGATGCGGTACAGGCCGCCATCGCTGTTTCCCGTTCCCGGTCCCGTGGCCCCTTGATCGACGATCAACACATCGCCCGTGGTCGGATCGACGGCACAGTCGAAGGGGTCGAAGAGCGCGGCGCTCAGCGTGACCTGGGTGACGGTGGCCGTGTCGGGGTCGACGATGTCGAGCCAGCCGTCGGCGACTCCGATCGTTCCCGTTCCCACGACACACCAGAAGCCTTCAGGAACCACCGCTCGGGCTGGTGCCGCGAGTGCGACCAGGAGCAGTGCCGGCAGGCAGGCGCGGACCGTCCAGGCGCTGGCAAGTCGGCGGAAAGACGTACTTCGGCGAGCGGCAACGGAGCGTCCCACGCCCCTCTATCGACGGTCCCGGCGCCAGTATTGAGGCGCCCAACGGCCATTCGCCGAGCTTCGGTACCTCTGCCGACCGGGCCAGAAAGCCCATTTGGATCGGACGGTTCCGGCGCTTTCTGCCGGTCGGCTGCGACGCGGCTGCCGCTGTCTTGCCGCCCCCAGAGGCGACACGTTCCTGCGTCAGCGGCGACTTGCGACGAGGGTCCGCGCCTAGGGGAAACGACGCAGCAGGTGGGCGGCCAGATCGGCGCGCTCGGTCGTGTCGAGCGGGAAGGCGGGCATCGGCGGCGTCGGCGCCGCGAGGAAGTCGGCGAGTGTCGCCGGCGTGTAGCGATCGCCGAGCGTCTGGAGGGGAACGATGACCACACCGGCGGTGGCGGCTTCGCCGACGTGACAGCTGGCGCAGGCGTGGCGTTCCCAGAGCGCCGCACCCGCGGTGGCGTCGCCCGCCTTCGCAGGCGTCGTCGACGAGCTGGCGCGCGCGGCAGGTGCGACACCGCCCGCGGCACTGCCGTCGTGCTTCAACCAGTAGATGGCGCCCGCGTAGTCGTCGGACACGTAGACCGTGCCGTCCGCGCCCTCGGCCACGTCGACCGGGCGGCCCAGCACGTTCTCGTCCTGTTCGAATCCGACGATGAAGTCGCGCTGCTCGATGCTTCCGTCCGCGCCCCAGTGCAACGACACCACCTTGTAGCCGTCTTTCGAAGTGCGGTTCCACGACCCATGGAGGGCCACCAGGGCTGCTCCCTGCCACGCGTCGGGCAGGGACGGGTGACGTAGGAAGGTGATCCCGAGCGGGGCGTTGTGGGCCGGGAAGCCGTGCACCGGAGGGACGGACGTCGCGATCCTCTCGTCCTGTCCCGCGCCGAAGTCCGGGTCGGGGACGTTGTCGCCGTTGGCGAAGGGCCAACCATAGAACTGGCCTTCTTCGACGCGGTTGAGCTCGCAGGGCGGGAAGTCGTCGCCCAGCAGGTCGCGACCGTTGTCGGTGGCGTAGAGCGCGCCAGTGCCGGGCTGCCAATCGAAGCCCACGCTGTTGCGCAGGCCGCGCGCGAAGATCTCGGGCTCGCTGCCGTCGGGCTGGAAGCGCAGCATGGCGGCGCGGCGTTCGTCTTCTTCGATGCAAACGTTGCAGGTGGAGCCGACGGTCACGTACAGCAGGCCGTCGGGTCCGATGCGCGCCGTCTTCGTCCAGTGGTTCTCTCCGTCGGGCAGCCCCTCGACGATGCGCGTGTATGCGCCCGAGGTCTCCCCGGTCTCGGCGTCGATCCGGATCCGACCGATGGCGGCCCCTTCGGCGACGTAGAGCCAGCCGTCGTGGACGTCGAGGCCGTGGGGCCGGTCGAGGTCTTCGAGCAGCGGACGAACCTCGTCCGAGCGCCCGTCTCCATTCGAGTCGGGTGCCAGGCGCCAGACCGTGCCCGCGCGGGGTTGGCTGGCGAGGAGGGCCCCGCCCGACAGCGGACGCAGGAAGCGGACGCTGTTCAGCCCCTCGGCGAAGGTGCCCATCGAGAAACCCGCCGCCGGGACGATCTGGGCCCCGAAGCTCTCGTCGGGAGGGGCCTCACCGCCGCCCCAGCCGAGCATCTGGTGGAACATCGGGGCATTGACGGCGTACTCCTCGGGAAGGATGGAGCAGGCCGAGAACAGAAAGAGGACGAGACAGAGTCCCGCCCCGCCAAGCGCGTGGGATTTCGTCACGCCGGGCAATATGAGCGCCCGCGCGGCGATCGGCCATCCCTACACCGGAGCTCCCTTGCCGACGGCGCCCCGGGGGTGCAGGCACGCCGCGCGCGCGGGAGGTGTGGGGGCAGCGGTGGGCTTCGGCGCGGGCGGGCGGCGCTCCCACCTCTCCTCCCCCCTCGGGGAGCCCCTTGACGGAAAGCCTGGACTGGCGCACACCTATGCGCTCTTTGGAGGCGAGCATGGCCCGCAGGATTCGTGTCGGCGACAACGTACAGGTGATTTCAGGCTCCGATCGTGGACGCCAGGGCAAGGTGCTCGCGATCGATGGCGACCGCGTGCGGGTCGAGAAGGTCCGCATTCAGAAGGTGCACATGAAGCCGGGTCGCAGTGCGGCGCGCGCGGGCGGCATTCTCGAGCGCGAGGGGTTCATCCACGCCTCGAACGTCATGCCGGTCGATGGCGACGGCAAGCCCAGCCGAGTCCGCGTTCAGACCGACGACAAGGGTCGCCGCAGTCGTGTGTTTGCGACCTCCGGCGATGCGGTGCCCGAGCCCACCGAGGCGTAGGGCGGGGAAGAACGATGGCGAAGAAGGGCAAGCGCGAGAAGATCAAGTTGGAGTCGTCGGCAGGAACCGGCCACTTCTACACGACCGCGAAGAACAAGCAGAACACACCCGGGAAGATCGAACTCAAGAAGTACGATCCCGTCGTCCGCAAGCACGTCGTCTACAAAGAGACGAAGCTCAAATAGCGTTCGACTGCCGAGGAGCTAGCGCAGCGTCGGACTGCGCGGCTATGCTGCGCTCCAGCGCGGCGCGTCCGCGACCACCCCAATCTCGTCGCGGCCAGCGCCACGCGAGGCTGGAAGCACTGGAAGGGATCGTATGGCCTGGGTGATCACGAGAATGTGCCAAGACTGCGTCGACCAGGCGTGTGTCGAGGTGTGCCCCGTCGACTGCATCTACGGATACGACGGCAGCGATTCCGAGACGTACCCGAACCAGCTCTACATCGACCCCGAAGAGTGCATCAACTGCGGCGTCTGCGAGCCCGAGTGCCCGTGGGAAGCGATCTTCGAGGACGAGCAGGTCCCCGACGTCTTCAAGGAAGACGTGGACAAGAACGCGAAGATCCTCGACGCGAAGGACGACTTCTCCGTTCCCGACGTGGAAGAGAAGGAGAAGCCGACCCAGGAGCAGATCGACGCGAACAAGGAGAAGTGGGGCTACTCGGCCTAGCTTCTCCGGTTCTGCGCGGCTTTCCTAGCCGGCGCCCGCGTGGCCGCTGACGTCGGGTTCGGGGCCGAAGGCCGCGGACATCACGTTCGCGATGCGGTCTGCGTCCACCGGTCCGTGCCAGGCTTCGAGCTGGGCCACGGCCTGGTGCACGAGCATCCAGCGTCCGCTGACCGTCTGCGCGCCGCGCGTCGCGGCGTCCTGCAGGAGCCGCGTGCGCTCCGGCGCGTAGACCGCGTCCAGTACCACGCACGCGCGCGGGATCGCCTCGACGCGGACCGGGCTGCGGTCCTCTCCGAGACCGACCGAGGTGGTGTTCACGACGACGTCGCAGGGTGCGTCGCCGAGTTCGTCGAGGGCGCCGGCCCCGTCGGCACCGAGTTCGCGCGCGAGTGCCTCGGCCTTCGCGACGGTGCGGTTCAACAGGCGCACCGACGCTCCCCGTGCGCGCAGACCGTAGGTGGCCGCGCGGGCCGTACCTCCCGCACCGAGCACGACCGCTCGGGCCCCTTCGAGCGTCCTCACCGGTTCCAGCGCCCGGACCACACCGAGCCAATCCGTGTTCGAAGCCCGCAGGTGTTCGCCGTCGAGCACCAGGGTGTTCGCCGCGCCGATCGCCGTGGCGGTTTCATCGACGTCGTCGACCCAGGAGAGCACCTCGGTCTTGTGAGGGATCGAGACGGAGAGCTGGCGCACGCGGTGGCGCCGAACGCCTTCGATCGCTTCTTCGAGCAGCGCTGGCGGTACGTCGAACGAGAGGTAGGCGGCGTCGAGACCGAGGGCCGCGTAGGCGGCGTTGTGCATGGCCGGGGAGCGGGTGTGCCCGGCCGGGTGCAAGACGATCCCGCACAAGACGGTTTCAGCGTTCGGCAACCGAAGGTCCTCTCTCGACGGGCGGAGATCCGGTCAGGTCGAAGGAGTCTCGCTCGCCTTCGCGGAAGCGGCCTTCAGATCTTCCCAGACCGCCCGGCGGTTTGCCTCGGTGTACTGCCGGAGCACGAACGCGGGATGCAGCGTCGGCATCAGCGGGATGCCGCGATACTCGTGCCATTGTCCGCGGATGCGGGTGATGGCGACGTCGCGTCCCAGCAGCAGGCTCGTCGCGGGCTTGCCGAGAGCGATGATCACCTTCGGTTGCACCGCAGCGATCTGGCCGTGAAGGTAGGGGCTGCAGGTCTGGGCTTCGTCGGCGAGGGGCGTGCGGTTGTTGGGTGGCCGGCACTTCACGATGTTGGCGATGTAGACCTCGCTGCGCGGGATGCCCAGGCCTTTTTCGATCATCGCGGTCAGTAGTTCACCGGCGCGCCCCACGAAGGGCAGGCCGCGCCGATCTTCTTCGGCGCCCGGTCCCTCGCCGACGAACATGAGGTCGGCCTGCGGGTTGCCGTCGCCGAACACGATCTGCGTCCGGCCCTCGGAGAGTCGGCAGCGCTGACAGTCTCCCAGGGCCTCGCGCACGTCGTCGAGGCTCGCACCGGGAGGGAAGGGCGCCGGTTCCTCGAGGAGTGTGAGCGGCTCCGGGGCGCGGGCGACCGGTTCGCTGGACGTCGCGACGGGCTCCGGTGTTGCCTTCGCTGCATCGTCGGCCGCCGGGGTGGTTTCGGCCGCGTTCGGGTCGGGTTCGTTCGGAGCTGGGGTGGCAGGTGCCACCGGTCGAAGCTCGATGCCCTCTTCGGCGTACTCCGCGAGCCAGCGGCGTGCGGCGGCGAGGCCCGCCCGCAGCTCGTCGCGCAGCTCCGCGTCCACTAGGGCCGGCCCGTCGCGCGGTCGTGGGCCTCGAAGGCCCGCGCGAGCAATGCGTGAGTATCGATGGTCGGGACCCGCAGCGCCGACTTCCCCTGAAGCGGCTTCCCCGTGCCCGCTTCGATCGTGGCGTGGCGGATCTTGTCGATCTTCGCCTGGACTTCGAACTCGAAGCCCGGATCGTTCGCATCGTCGTGGCAGCCGCCGCAGATCTGGAGGATCACGCAGGAGTCGCATTTGTCCCCGAGCGAGACGATGCTGCCGAGCTTCACCGAGCTCTCGGCGACGTGGTTTCCGCCGGGACCGTGGCACGACTCGCAGCCGACGCGGGCGAGGTCCGGGTGGTCGCCGACGGAGGCGCTGGCCGGGAAGCCGCCCTTGCGATCGAAGGCGGTGGTGTGGCAGCGCAGGCAGTCGGGATTGGTGCTCTCGCCCTTCGTTTCCAAGGACGCCAGCGACGCCGCGTGCGGCCCGGCCGCCCAGGTCGCGAACTCGGCTTCGTGACAGGAACGACAGGCCTCGGAGCCGACGTACTCGGCGTTCGTCGGCAGCACGTTGGCGCGCAGGCCGCCGCGCTCGGCGAGGATCTTCTCGCGCTCGGCGGCGGGCAGCGTCAGGATGTGCGCGTTAGCGGCGTGGGACACCTTGGGCAGGAAGCTCGCGTACTCGAACCCGAGCGAGTGCTTCGTGTCATGGCAGGTCACGCAGACCGGATCGTAGTTGGCGTCGGTGATGAAGCTGGGAGAGAGGTGCGGGCCCCCGCGGCCATGGCACGACTCGCAGCCGACGTCCTCGAGGGTGGGCTTCGGCGGCGAGATCTCGAACCCACCCGCCTCGCCGAACCCGACGACGTGGCAGCCGACGCACTCGGGGTCGGCGGCCGAGCCGTGGGTGACGAGCGTGTCGAAGGCCGTCGCGTGTTGGGTCAGTTGCCAGGTCTGGTGTTCGGACTGGTGGCAGACGCCGCAGACTTCACTTCCCGAGTAGCCCGTGGCGTGGAGCAGCATCGGGACCGGCGCCCCCGCCATCTGGGCCATGCGCATGCGCAGCAGCGGACCCTCGGCGGCGTTCCAGCCGCTGCTGCGTGACACGATGCGGCCTTTCCGATCGATCAGGAAGATGTCCGGGACGCCACCGAAGACCCCGTACGCGCTCTGTACGACCCGGTCCTTGTCGCGGAGCACCGGGAAGTAGTCGAGCCCGTCCGCGTCCAGCCGATTGCGAATCGCCCCGGCGGTGCTGCGGCTGGTCTCGACTCCGTAAAGGAGGGGGCGCTGGTCTTCGGGAAGGCCGGCGAGCGCGGTCTTGAAGAACTCGAGGGCCTCGTGGCAGTGGGGGCAGGTGTGGAGGAAGAAGATCAGGACCACCGCCTCGCCGCGGGTCGTCGCGAAATCGAACGGGGCCTCCTCGTCGAGCTGTTTGGCGGTGAACGTCGGGGCTTCCGGCCGGGAGCCGAAGCTCTCTGGTGCGGCTTCCGGAATCCGCAGGGCGGTGCGCAGCTGGCCTTCGATGTGGTCCGACGGGTTGGGCATGTTCGTCGAGAACCGCGACGCCCAGGTGACGTAGCCATCCCCATCGACGCCGAGCATCGCGGCCTCGCGCAGGCCGAAGCGCCGTGAGATCCGGCCCGAAGCGTCATCGATCACCGGGAAGTCGAGGTTGTTCTTCGCGACGTGGGCCTCGGCGGTCGGGCGGTCGGCGCCGAAGGCGATGCCGACGACCGCGAAGTTGTACTCGGCGCCGAGCGCCGCGACTCGCGACACCGCGGTGCTGATGGCATCGGCGTCGCGCGCGCCCGGATCGAAGAAGTAGAGAGCGACGCGCTTGCCCAGGAAGTCGCCGATCTGGATGCGCTGCCCGTCGAGCGCGAAGCCCGAGATTGCGGGGAGCGGCTGCTCCTTTCGCTGGACGCGCTGCTTCCCGCCGCTCTTCGCGGGCTCGACCGAAGCGGCCTCGGGCGCGGCTTCGGAACCGGGCGCCGTCGTGGTGGGAGCGCTCGCTTCCTCGGTATTGCCGCAGCCGATCGCGATGACGATCGCGAGCAGCACGGCTCCGATCTTCGGGCGTCGCTGTCCCTGGTCGTGGCTGACTCCGCGCTGGCTGCGCGTTTCGCTACGCGAATCCACCCGCTCGCTCCCTCGGCGTCCGTCCGCGCGCGAGCGTAGCGCAGCGATCCGAGCGTCCGGACGCGGCGGTCTCAGCCCTGTTCGGCCTTGACCTGCGTGAGTGCCTGCTGGATGGCGGCGTTGCCAGGCTCGAACGTCAGCGCGGTCTGCAGGTTTCGCGCGGCCGAAGCCCAGTCGCGCTTCGCGATGTCGGCCTGGGCCCGCGTGAAGAACTGGCGGCCCTGGGGCGTGGTCGCGCCGCGCTCCTCGACGTCGCGGCGACCCGCCTGGGCCTGGGCCTCGGCGAGCTGCAGCCGGTTGCTGTCACCCGATTGGAGGTGGGCGTCGTAGGCGCGGCGTCGGCGCGGATCGCGCAGCACGACGTACGCCTCGGTCACGCGCTTCGAGATCACCTTCGCCGCTTCCTGCAAATCGCCTTCGAGATGGCGGTTCGCATCGGGGTGAAAGGTCCGCGACGTCGCGTGGTAGGCCTTCTTCACGTCGCCGCCGTGGGCGTCACGCTTCAGGTGCAGGAGCTGGTAGTAGTCGAGGTCCTCGATGATCCGGGCGAGGGCCACGATTTCGGTAGGGGCGAGCGACATGGGGGCCTATTTCGCTTCTTCGTCACTTCCAGCGAGGTTCTCGGAGATGTCGCCGAAGAGCGTTCCCGCTTCCTCGGCGTCACCCACGAGCGCATCGAGCTCCGAGGCGTCCACCTCGATGTCGAGTTCGATCTCTTCGGGCTCGATCACGACGTCGTCCGCCATCGGGCTGTCGGTCGGCGTCTGCACGTCGGGCGTCGCTTCGAGGAGGTCCGGCTCGTCGGGCTGGGTCACCGCGTCGGGGTCGACATCGAGGGTCTCGCTCGGCGCGGGAGTGAGCAGGGGTGCCGGACCGCTCGGCTCGGCGTCTTCCTCGAGCGCGGCCGACGTCACGGCTTCCGACGCTTCCACCTCTACCGCTGGTGCGCTCTCGGCGCTGGGCGACAGCAGGTCCTCGTCGATCTCGAGTTCGGGCGCACCTGCGAGGTCGTCGTCGATCTCCAGGTCCGGAGCGTCGTCCGTCACGACGATGCTCGGCACCGCGGCGGCTTCGGGCTCGGGCGCGAGTTCCACTTCTTCGGCGGCCGCCGTGGGCTCCGCGACGATCGGCTCGGGCATCGCGGTTTCCGGCGCGCTCTCCATGACGGGCTCGGTCACCAGCGGCTCGGGAGTGGCCTCGGCCATGATCGGATCGCCCGGGTCGTCGTCCGGGTCCTCGCCGAACAGCTCGGCCACGGGGTCGATGGCGGCGGCCGGGGCGGCACCCTCGAGCGCGGGCATCTCTCCGCCGGGAGCGCCGTCGTCGTCGGCCTCGGCGGTTTGCACCCGGTCGGCGACACCGCGAGAGACGATGTCCCGGATCTCTCCCTCGGAGAGGCCGGACGACAGCGAGATGCGCGTCGATGCCTGCTGGCCCGTCGTCTTGTCGCTCGCCGTGACGTTCACGATGCCGTCGGTGTTGATCTCGAAGGTGACGTCGATCTGGACTTCGCCGCGGCGTCCGCGCTGGAAGCCCGAGAACTCGAACTGCCCCAGCAGCTCGTTGTCGTCGAGCTCACGGGCCTCGCCCTGGTAGACCTTGATCGAGACCGATTCCTGATCGTCGCGCGCGGTCGTGAAGACCCGCGTCTGCTCGATCGGGACCGGCGTGTTGCGCTCGATGATCGGCTCGCAGAGATCGCCGGCCACGCCCATCTGCAGGGAGAGCGGCGTGACGTCGAGGAGATAGGCGTCGCCGCCCTGATCGAGAAGGGACGCAGCATGGATGGCGGCGCCCATCGCGACCACTTCGTCCGGGTCGACGTCGTCCTTCGGCTCCTGCTGGAAGTACTCCTTGACGGCCGTACGGATCGTCGGGAGCCGGGTCGGGCCGCCGACGAGGATTACACCGTCGAGGTCGCGCGCGATCACGCCGGCTTCCTGCAGCGCTTCGTCGCAGACCTTGAAGGTCCGCTGCACCAGGTCGGAGACCAGGTTCCAGAACTCCTGCTTGGTGACCGTGCGTTCGATCGATCGCGACGCGCCGTCGGGCGTGGTCACGATGTCGGGAATACGGATCTCGACCTCGTCGTCGACCGAGAAGGCCTTCTTCGCGTCCTCGGCCGCGACCTTCAGCTTCTCGAGCGCGAAGGGATCGTTGCGGAGGTTGATGCCTTCCTTGGCGCTGAACTCGTCGGCCAGGAGGTCGATGATGCGGTCGTCGAAGTCGTCGCCGCCCAGGAAGGTGTCGCCGCTCGTGGACAGCACCTCGAAGACGTCCTCGCCGATCTCGAGGACCGAGATGTCGAAGGTGCCGCCGCCGAGGTCGTAGACCGCGACCTTCTGGTTCAGGCCCTTGCCGAAGCCGTAGGCGAGGGCGGCCGCGGTCGGCTCGTTCAGGATGCGCAGGACTTCGAGGCCCGCGATGCGCGCCGCGTCCTTCGTGGCCTGGCGCTGGTTGTCGTTGAAGTAGGCCGGGACCGTGACGACGGCCTTGTTGACCGGCTGGCCGACGCGCGA
Organism: Myxococcota bacterium; assembly: GCA_039030075.1. NCBI lineage: Bacteria > Pseudomonadati > Myxococcota > Myxococcota bacterium. Next base: position 25,578 of record JBCCEW010000001.1, read on the forward strand.
CTCGCCGATCGACTTCAGTTCGCGAAGCACCATGGCGCTGATCTCGGGGAGGCTGAACACCTCCTCGCGCACCTTGATGCGGACACTGTGGTTCTCACCCTCGACGATGTCGTAGGAACAGATCGCCTTTGCCTTCTTCACTTCTTCCGAGAAGAAGTAGCGGCCGATCAGGCGCTTCGAAGACGAGATGGTGTTGGTGGGGTCATGGATGACGTTCGCCTTGGCGGCGTTTCCCACCGTGATGGACCCATCGGCGCCGAGGTTCACCACGCTCGCGGTGGTGCTCTCGCCGTAGGCGTTGGGGAGGACCTCGACCTTGCGCTTGCGCGCTACGGCCACACAGGAGTTGCTGGTCCCCAGGTCGATTCCGACCGCGATCTCCGCCATTGCTGCTTCTTGCCCCCGCACTCGCTACCGCACGTTCTATCGGCCAGAGGCAGCTTGGGCTGGAGTGCCCCGTCCCTGCTTCGGAGGGGGGCCCGGGCTGCCGGAGGGTGCTTGGAGCACCTGGGGGCTCGTGCTAAACCCCGAGTGCTTTCAGGGAGTTGCGTATGTCCGGCCATTCGAAATGGTCCACCATCAAGCGGAAGAAGGGCGCTGCGGACGCGAAGCGCGGGAAGATCTTCACGAAGCTGATCCGCGAGATCGCCACGGCCGCCCGGATGGGGGGAGGAGACCCCAACTCCAACCCGCGGCTGCGCCTGGCCATCGACAAGGCCCGCGGCGCGAACATGCCCAAGGACAACATCGAGCGGGCCATCAAGAAGGGCACCGGCGAGGGCGAGGGCGAGGCCTACGAAGAGGTGGTGTACGAGGGCTATGGCCCTGGGGGGACCGCCATCTACGTGGAGACCCTCACCGACAACAAGAACCGGACGGTCGGCGAGGTGCGCCACGTGCTGACGAAGCACGGCGGCAACCTCGGGGCATCGGGCTGCGTCGCCTATCTCTTCGAGAAGCGCGGGGTCCTGACCTACGACGCGGACGGCGTGGATCTCGACTCGCTGATGGAAGCGGCTCTCGAGGCCGGCGCGAACGACGTCGTCGAGTCGGGCGAGTTGATCGAGGTGATCGCCGCACCGAGCGACTTCAGCGGGGTCAGCGAGACGCTGCGCGGCGCGGGCTTCGAGCCCGCCGATGCGGGGATCACGATGCACCCGAGCACGACGGTGGATCTGAGTGGGTCCGAGGCCGAGACGATGCTGCGGGTGGCGGATGCGCTCGACGATCTGGACGACGTCCAGAACGTGTATGCGAACTTCGATATCTCCGACGAGGAGATGCAGCGGATCGCCGGGTAGCGGTCGCCCCTCCTCTTTCGCGGGGGGCGCGGGCGCTCTGGGGTTTCCTCCGCGAAATGGCTCGCGGGGGGCTCTGGGGCGTGGCGGTGCGTCTCGGCTGGGGCACCGCGGAGACGACGAGTCGCGTTTCCTGCTGCGCTGAGTTTCGCTGCGGAAACCCCAGAGCGCCCGCGCGCCTGTCGGCGCGGGGCGGACGCCGCTACGCGGCGTCTTTGGGAGGGAGGGGTGGGTGCCGCGCTACGCGCGCCGGCGCAGCGCCAAGGCGGCGAGGCCGGCGGTGAGGAGGAGGGCGGTGCTGGGCTCGGGGACGGGCGTGAAGCTGAAGCGGTAGCTGCCGCTGACTAGTCCCGAAGCTCTCCGACCCAGCTCGATCTCACTGAGGGCAGAGAAGTCCACCTCCACGACCTCACGAAAGATCGTCGGTGAGTCGCCACCCAGATGGACGAAGTTCAAGACCGTCTGTCGGTCGAAGAGGAACCGTGCCGTCCAGAAGACCTCGCCGGAGAGCTCGCCTTCGAAGAGCCACAGCGTGGGCTCGCGGGTCCGGAAGAAGATGTTCAGCGACGACTCGGCCACCAAGCCGCGTTCCTGCAAATGGAGCGACCCCTCGCCGCGAAACCCCTGCTCCTAAATGAAGGAACGCTGTTCCGCGGACGCGTCGGTGTTGCCAACGGATTGCTCGAACAATCCAAGCTGGCGTCGCGCGACCGCCGAACGCTTCCGCTCGAACTCGGTGTCCTCACCGTTGGGCCCACATCCGGAGCACGTCTCGATCGTCGTGGCCGAGACGGTCCGAGTGCTGCTGTTGAGCAGGAAGCCGGGCGACGCGGCCTGGGCCTGCGCCGCGAGGGCCAAGAAGAGTCCAACCGTTCCGATCGCCGTCCAAAGAGGCCGCATCGCGCACTCCTTCGGGCCCCGAAAGCGAGGGACGCCGGGGCTCTCCCTGGAGTGGTTGCGCGCGCGTGATCGTGTCGGCGGTGGCCCGCTGGGGGCGCCGCGAGCCGCGGACGGGCCCGGCACGGCCGGCGGGAGTTCGGCTACTCTGCCGAGGCGCGGTCACCCTCCCGCGCGCATCGCTGGCGAGCCCGATTCTCCCGCTTCGGCGCGGGCTCGCGGGGTGAACGTCCAATCGACGGCGAACGCGACATCGGGGGATCCGGGCGGCAGCTGCGGATCCTGGGGGTCGATCCCGGCTCGCAGGCGACCGGCTACGGCGTGATCGACGCGCTCGGCGGCGACGACCTGCGCTGGGTCGCGCACGGCGTCTTGCGCCCGGGAAAGACGGTGAGTCTGTCGTTGCGCCTCGGGAGCCTGGCGACCGAGCTCGGGGGGCTGATCGAGACCTACCGACCCGACGTGGCCTGCGTCGAGAACGTCTTCGTGTCGGCGAGTGCGCGCTCGGCGCTGGTGCTCGGTCAGGCCCGCGGCGCTGCGCTGGTAGCGCTCGGTCAGGCGGCCGTGCCGCTCGTCGAGTACGCCCCGGCGAAGATCAAACAGAGTGTGTCCGGCAGCGGTCGGGCGCCGAAGGCCCAGGTGCAGCGGATGGTGAAGCGGTTGCTCGCGCTGCAGCGCACGCCGCCCACCGACGCGGCCGACGCCCTCGCCGCGGCGATCTGTCACGCCCAGGCGGGACGCCTCGAAGCCCTGCCCCGGGTGAAGCGTCGGCGGCCGCGCACCGGCGCGTTTGCGGGTCGGGTGCGGGTGAGGCGCGCGCCGTGATCGCGCGGCTCGAAGGTGTGCTCTTCGAGAGCACCCCGACGCGGGTGATCCTCGACTGCGGCGGCGTGGGCTACGAGGTGTTCGTGCCGCTGTCGACGTTCGGGGCGCTCCCCGACGAGGGGAAGACCGTCGCGCTCCGCGTCCACACCCATGCGCGCGAGGGCGCGATCCAACTGTTCGGCTTCGCGACCGTCGCCGAGCAGGTTGCGTTCGAGTTGTTGCTCCGCGCGAGTCGCGTTGGTCCGAAGCTCGCCCAGACCGTGCTGTCGGGCATCGAGCCCGTCGACCTGCTCGAAGCCATCCGCTCGGGGAACGCGGCGCCCTTGCGCGCCGTGCCCGGCGTCGGGACGAAGATGGCCGACCGCATTCTCGTGGAGCTGCGCGATCGCGCCGATGAACTCGAGGCCGTGCTGCGGGCCAGCGGTGGCGAGCCCCGCGCGACGCCCGCGCCGGAAGCTGCGCGCGAGCAGGCCCTGTCGGCGCTCGTCAACCTCGGCTATCCGAAACCGAAGGCCGAGCGCGCCCTCGAAGAGCTCGGGGCCGAACTCGATGCCGAGGCCGACGTGGAGCAGTGGGTGCGCGGGGCGTTGCAGAGGTTGGCGCGATGATCGACACCGGGACCGAGCGGGGCGACCTGTCGCTCCAGGCCTTGCCGGGCGAGGAGCCGCTCGAGGAGCAGCTCCGTCCGCGGAAGCTCGACGAGATGATCGGCCAGGATCGACTGCGCGAGAACCTCGGCGTCTTCGTTCGCGCCGCCCTCGACCGCGGCGAGTGCCTCGACCACGTCCTCTTCCACGGGCCGCCCGGACTCGGCAAGACCTCGCTCGCGGGCGTCGTCGCCGGCGAGCTCGGCGCGCCCCTGCGTACGACCAGTGGACCCGCGATCGAGCGCCCGGGCGACCTCGCCGCGCTGCTCTCGAACCTCGAGGGCGGCGAGGTGCTGTTCATCGACGAGATCCACCGGCTTTCCGCTGCGGTGGAAGAAATCCTGTATCCCGCGATGGAGGACTTCCAGCTCGATCTCCTGATCGGGCAGGGGCCCGGCGCGCGCAGCATGCGTCTCGATCTGCCCCGCTTCACCCTGGTGGGCGCCACCACGCGGGCCGGTCTCCTGACCTCGCCCCTGCGCGACCGCTTCGGCTGGACCGCACGCCTCGAGTACTACCCGCCCGGCGATCTCGAGCGGATCCTCGCGCGCTCGGGGCGGGTGTTGGGCGTCGAGCTGGCGCCCGAGGCGTCCCGCGAGCTGGCCCATCGTTCGCGGGGAACGCCGCGCGTGGCGAACCGGCTGCTGCGCCGCGTGCGTGACTTCGCCGAGGTCGAACTCGGCCGCGGGGAGCCCGTGACCGGCGAGCTCGCACGGTTCGCGCTGGAGCGCCTCGACGTCGACCGAGCCGGCTTCGACCGCCTCGACCGGTTGGTGATGCACACCCTGGTCGAAAAGTTCGACGGCGGTCCGGTCGGCCTCGAGACCCTCTCGGCGGCGGTCGGTGAGGACAAGGGCACCCTCGAGGACGTGGTCGAGCCCTACCTGATCCACCAGGGATTCCTGGCCCGGACCCCGCGCGGCCGGGTGGCGACGCCGCGTTGCTACGGCCACCTCGGCCTGGCCGTCCCGGACCGACCCGCCGCGGTGGGTCAGCCGAAGCTCTTCTAGGGCCCGAGGCCCCCTCCGCTCGCCCCAGAAGCCTTCGTTTCGCGGCCCCCGCCCCCTCAGTTCGCGGCCCCGGAACGCCGATAGAACAGGGGACTTCCAGCGAGGGGTGCGCGTGGGCGCCGTCAAGGCCGTATTCAAGTTCTGTTTCGCCCTGGTCGGGCTGGCGCTGCTGTTGGCGGGCGGGCTGGGGTTGGCTGTCGCCTACGCCCCGGACACGCCGGGCCTGGACGCCGCGACCGACGTCTTCACGGGATTGCTCGGGCCGATGCTCGCTGCGCTCTCGCTCGGCTGGTCGGCCAGCGAAGTCATGGACGCGCTCGTCGCAGTGCCGCTGCGTTACGTCGTGGGGCCGCTGGGCCTCGTGTTGTTGATCGGCGCGATGCTTCCAGGCAAGAAGAAGGTCGTCGAATTCGACGAGGAAGAGGGTTCCCAGCAGCCGGACAAGCGGGCACTGAAGAAGGCGCGCAAGGAAGCGAAGAAGATCGCGAAGCGCGGTATGCCCGAAGAGGCGGGCGAGCTCTGCTTCGCGGTCGGTCTGATGGACGACGCGGCCGTGTTCTTCGAGCAGGCGGGCGATCTCCAACGCGCCGCCGAGATCCGCCACGATCAGAACCGCTTCCTCGATTCTGCCGAGCTCTATTCGAAGGCGGGTCAGCACGAATCCGCCGGTGCGATCTACGCTCAGCAGGAAGCCTGGGAGAAGGCGGCCGAGGCGTACACCGCCGCCGAGAACCTGAGTGTCGCGGCCGAGATGTACGAGAAGGCCGGCGCCGACCGGAAGGCCGCCGAGTGCTTCGAAAAGTGCGACTTCCCGCGCCACGCGGCGAAGGCGTACATCCGCTGCGAAGACTGGCTCGCCGCGGCGCGCTGCCTGGAACAGGTGATGGCCGAGGAAGGCACGGGCCATGTGAACGACCCGAAGAAGGCGGCCGAGTACGCGAAGCTCGTTCGCATGACCGGCAACCTCTACGAGCGCGCCGGCCAGTTCGATCGGGCGCAGGCCGTGCTCGCCAAGGGCGGCGCCAGCATTCCCGCTGCCGAGCTGGCCGAGAAGGGCGAAGACTGGGAGCGCGCCGGCGAGCTCTATCTCGAAGGAAAGGACGCCGAGCGGGCGGCCGCGGCCTTCGAGAAGGCCGGCGAGGCGGACCGCGCCGCGCGCATCCTCGCCGAGTACTACCGCGATCGCGGCGAGAGCGAAGAAGCCGCGCTCCAGTTCGAGAAGGCGGGCGAGCTGCTCGAGGCGGGCGATCTCTACCGGTCGATCGAGAAGTTCAGCGAAGCGGGGGCCTGCTACGAGCGCTTCGGCGACGGAGCCCAGGCCGCCGAGATGTTCTCGCTGGCGGGCGACCGCCAGCGCGCGGCGGCCAACTACGAGAAGGCCGGGCACTACTCGGAGGCCGCCGAGCTCTACGCCCTGGCCGGGGACGCCGAGCGCGAAGCCGAACTCCTGGAGCAGGCTGGGGACTGCCTGAAAGCGGGCCAGATCCACCTGGAGGCCGGGCGCATCGAGGAAGCGATCGGCGCCCTGCAGAAGGTCACGGCCGAGGAACAGAACTTCTCCGCGGCGGCCGCGCTGCTGGGGAAGATCTTCCGCGAGCGCGAACAGTACTCGCTCGCCATCGCGAAGCTGACCGACGCTGTGGCCGGGCGCGAGATCGATCGCGAGAGCCTCGACGCGTTCTTCTGTCTCGCCACGGTGCACGAGGCGAGCGAGAACTGGAACGAGGCCCACGAGCTCTACGAGAAGATCCTCGCCTTCGACTACCACTACGAGGACACCGCGGCGCGTCTCGAAGCCACGCGCGCGAAGCTGACGCTCCAGTCCGAGACCCAGGGTCCGGTGAGCGGAGGCGGCGGTCCGACCGGCACCTCCGGTCGCTACATCATCCGCGGCACGCTCGGACGCGGCGGCATGGGTATCGTCTACAAGGCGGAGGACACGGTCCTCGACCGCGTCGTCGCCTTCAAGGTGCTGCCCGAGTCGCTGAAGGAGAACCCGCAAGCGCTCAAGAACTTCCTGCGCGAAGCGAAGCACGCGGCCCAGCTGAACCACCCGAACATCGTCACGGTGTACGACGCGGGCGAACAGGACGGCGTCTACTACATCGCCATGGAGTACGTGGACGGCAACACGCTGAAGGACATCATCAAGCACCGCGGCAAGATCGCGCCGCGCGGGATCGTCCACGTGGTGTCCCAGATGGCCGAGGCCCTGGCCTACGCCCACGAGAAGAAGATCGTCCACCGCGACGTGAAGACCGCGAACACGATGTGGACGAAGGACCGCAAGGCGAAGATCATGGACTTCGGTCTGGCGAAGGTGATCGAGGAGGTCCGCAACCACACGACGGTGATCTCGGGCACTCCCTACTACATGAGCCCGGAACAGACGCTCGGGAAGAACGTCGATCACCGCTCGGACCTGTACTCGCTGGGCGTCTCGGTCTTCGAGATGGCCACCGGCGAGCTGCCCTTCACCGAGGGCAACCTTCCGTATCACCACGTCCACACGCCCGCGCCCTCGGTACGGGAGATCGACGCCGAGGTCCCGGACGGGATCGCCAAGGTGGTCGAGAAGTGCCTGCGCAAAGACCCCGCAGAGCGCTATCAATCGGCCCGCGAGATCCTGACCGACCTGCGGCAGCTCTCGGAGGGCTCCGCGGGGTGATCGGGTGCCGCGTGTGACGAATTCGTCACGCGCGTGACACGCCCGTCACGAAACGATCGGTTCGCCCCCGGGGGTGAATCGTGGGGAATGTCCTTCGAGAGAGGGCCAAGCGCCCGGTAAATCGAGGGAAATCGCCTCGTGGCGATCTGGAAGAGATCCGGCACGGGGATTGCTTCAAGGACTCCCGCCGGCAGCGCTCCCACCCCTGGAGACGCAGCCGGCAGAGGGGGAGACGGCTTGTTTCAGCGGACGATCGCAGAGAAGGTGTCCTGCACGGGCGTGGGCCTGCACAGCGGTGCGCCCACCCAGCTGACCCTGCATCCGGCGCGGGCGAACACCGGCGTGGTGTTCGTGCGGACGGACCTCGGGGAGCCGGTCGAGATTCCGGCCCGCTCGAGCGAGGTGGTCTCCACGGCTCTGGCCACGACCCTCGGACGCGACGGCGCCACGATCGCGACGGTCGAGCACCTGCTCGCGGCACTCTGTGGCCTGCGCGTCGACAACGTTCGCATCGAGATCGATGGGCCCGAGATCCCCGTCATGGACGGCAGCTCGGCTCCCTTCGTCTACCTGATTCGCTCCGCCGGCATCTTCGATCAGCGCGTGCCGCGCCGCATGCTCAAGGTGCGCCGCAAGATCGAGGTCGTGGACGGCGATCGCCGCATCAGCATCGAGCCGGCTCGGGACTTCCGCGTGTCGTACATGGTCGACTTCGATCATCCGGCGATCCGCACCCAGCACCTCGAGCTGGGGCCGCTCACGCCCGAGCGCTTCGAGCGCGAGATTTCGGCCGCACGCACCTTCGGCTTCCTGCGCGAAGTGCAGGCGATGTGGGACGCGGGTCTGGCCCGCGGTGGCTCGCTCGACAACACCATCGTCCTCGACGACGAGAAGGTGGTGAACCCGGAAGGCACGCGTTGGGACGACGAGTTCGTGCGCCACAAGGTGCTCGACCTCTGCGGCGATCTCTCGCTGCTCGGTCTCGGCGTGCGCGGTCACGTCCGCGCCGAGCGCGGTGGCCACATGATGCACCAGCGTCTGGTGACGGCGATCCTCGAGACGCCGGATGCCTGGACGGTGGTGGAGGCCGGTTCGCGCCGGAAGGGCTTCGACCTCACCCGCTGGTCAGGCCTGGCGCGCTCCTGATACCAGCGACTCGCGTCGCTGTTGCGCCCATTCTTCGAGCAGGGTGGCGAGCTCCGTGCGCGCGACCTTGTCCACGAACTCGATGCCGATCCCGGCCGAGGCGTCCTGAGTCGACGGGCTCGAACCCCAGGCGACCCGCGCGTCGAGTTCGAGCAGGCGGTCGTCCCCGGGCATCCGGAACCGCACGCCCATCAGCGTGCCGCGCGGCAATCGCCGGTCGGTCGCGACGAAGAGTCCGCCCGCACCCAGCGTGGTGGCGACCGCTTCGATCACCTCGCCCGGCATCTCGAGTCGGACGTCCACCCGCACCGTCAGGCGCGGATAGCGGCGCCGGACCCGCGGTCTCGGGTTGCGACGGAAGCTCACAGGCGACCCAGCCAATCGTCGACGACCCGCCGGACGAAGGCGCGCGCGACGGCGTCGTCCTCGACCCGCGGCGCCAGGTGCGTCTCGCCTTCGAGGTCGGCCGTGTCGTATTCCTCGGCGGCGAGGGCCACGATCGCCGTGCGCAGGGTCGTGGTCTCGCGGCGCAGCGCCTCGGCCGCGGCGAGTGCTCGCAGCTCGATGTGCCACTCCGCGAAATCGACCCCGGCGAAGTCCTGCGGCGATGCGTTCTCGCCGAGCAGTCGGCGGAGCTTGCGGCGCCGGCGCTTGCCGAGCGCCCCGGACAACGCGTTCACCAGCTGACCGTCGCCCCGCACGTGCTCGGGCTCGAGGGCCAGCGCGACGACCAGGCGCATCGCCTCGCCGACTTCCTGGCTCGAGCGGGTGAGTAGCGCCGGGGCCGAGAGTTCTCCCTGGACCTCGAGCATTCGGTTGCGGAAGGCCGCCGCCGGATCGCCCGGGCTCGAGGGCGCCGCCGGGCGCGCGGCGCCGAGCGCGGTCGAGATCTCGGGAGCCGCTTCGACGGCGAGCTGACGCAGGATCTCGAAGCGCCGATCGCGCAGACGCGGTTCGCGTGACACGAAGGGCGCCGCTCCCTGCGCGGCTTCCTCTCCCTCGTAGGCCGAGGCAACACCGAGCGCGCGCTGGATGCCGACACCGGTGGCGACCAGCGACGGGTCGCTGCGACCGCGTGCGATGCGTAGCGCGACGCGCAGACAGCCGGCGTGCGTAGGCTCCACCGAGAGCACGCGACGGTGGTGCTCGAGGGCCTCCTCCCAGTCGCCGGGCCGATGGCTCAGCAACTCGGCCAGTGCGGCGCGGGCTTCGAGCCGGTCCGGCGCGAGCTCGATGGCGCGGCGGTAGCTCAGCACGGCGCCGGCCAGGTCTTCGAGCGGGCCGGCCCGCAGGCGACCGAGCTGTTCGTAGACATCCGCCAGCGCGGCGCTGTCGTCGCCCGGGTGGCGTTCGGCGAAGGCGGCGAGCGCCGCGGCGGCTTCGCGCCACTCCCCGAAGCCACGCAGCAGGCGGGCCTGGGCGAGGATGGCTTCCGTGCAGTGCGGATCGTTCTCCGCGGCAACCCCGTAGGCCTCGGCGGCTTCGCGCCGCGCGCCCTGCTCTTCGAGCGCGCGTCCCTGGATCCAGGCGAGGGCCCCGAAGTCGGCGGGATCGGAGACCTCGGAAGCGGCGCGATCGGAAGACTCCACGGCTTCCGCGAGGCGACCCGCGTCGAGCTGGAGCTGGGCCAGCGATCGCCAGGCGATCGCGAGGCTCGCGTCGGCCTGGACCACCGAACGCAGTCGTCGCTCGGCGCTGTCTTCGCGACCGGGCTGGCGGAGTTCCCACTCGGCGGCGCGCAGCAGGCGCTGGGCCTTGTCTGCGGGTTGATCCGCGGCTCCGGCCCAGCGTTCGATGGCGGCGATGCCCTCGTCGACCCGATCCAGGGCTTCGAGGACACGGACGCTGCCCTCCAGCGCGTCGGGCTGGTTGGCGTTCTCGCGGAGCGCCGCTTCGTACTGGCCGAGTGCCGCGTCGGGCTCGCCGGCCACTTCGAGCGAGCGCCCGAGCAGCTGGTGGTGTCGGGCGCGCTGGGGATAGGGCTCGGGCGCCTCGAGTCGGCGGGTGAGCATGTCGCGCGCACCGAGGTGATCGCCGAGTGCCGAGAGGGCTTCTCCGTAAGCGCCCACCGTGGCCAGATCCTCGGGATCGAACTCGAGTGCCTTCGTGTACAGCGCTGCCGCGGCCGACGCGCGGCCCTGCCGCATCGCGGCTTCCGCGCCCGCGCGCGCGACGATCGCGCGCTCCTCGGTGCACAGGCTGTCTGCGGTCGGGCTGCCGAGGGCGTCCTCGGCGGCGCGCTCGGCTTCTTCGTCGTGCCCGAGTTCGCCGGCCAGGCAAGCGCGTGCTGCCTGGGCCAGCGCGTGGTCCGGGCTGCGTCGCGTCGCTTCCCGAACGAGTCGCAGACCGGCCGGCGCGTCTTCGCCCGACAGGTGCTCGGCGGCTTCGAGCAGACGCTCGGCCGCGTCGCCGTCGGGCAGATGGTCTGCGGCGCGGCACAGGGCGTCGGCGCTGCCGGCGGCATCACCATGGCCCGCCCGGAGGCGCGCTGCTGCGTCCCAGGCCTTCGGGAGACTCGGGTCTGCGCCCACGGACTGCTCGATGCGCGCGAGCGCGCGCTCCTGGGATCCCAGCTCTTCGAGGGCGAGGGCGAGTCGCAGGTGGTCGGCGCCGGTCGCACGGGCTTCCGGGTGGTCGCACCAGCGCTCGAAGCTGTCGACGAAGGCCTCGACGTCGCCGACCTGCTCGTGGAGCGTGGCGAGATCGAGGAGACGCGGGGCCTCGAGCGGTTCGATCTCGGCCGCGCGGCGCAGCGCGGTGCGCGCGCGCTCCGGGTCGTCGCAGCGATCGCGCGCGAGCTCGGCGGTGTGGAGCCAGATCTCGCGACGCCGATGCGGGTTGGCGTCGCCGAGCACTTCCACTTCGCTCTCGTAGAGATCGAGGGCGCCGCGCCAGTCTTCCATGGCTTCGAGCAGGCGCTCGAGGGCGCGTAGCGCCGCGAAGTCCGAAGCGTCGGCCTCCAGCGCGGCGGCGTAGCAGCGGCTCGCCTTCGTCGTGGCCTGCAGCCGGTGCCAGTAGAGGTCGCCGAGTGCGTGATACAGGCGACCGCGATCGCCCCCCTCGGTTTCGTCGGCGTTGATCTCGCGCTCCAACGCCGACGCGACGTCGTCCCAACGGCCGAGGCGCTCCGCCGTGCGGCGCATGCCGCGCAGGGCGTCCAGCTGATGGGCATCGATCGACAACACCTGGCGGTAGGCTTCGAGGGCCGCGCCGGTTCGACGCAGGGTCTCCTCGCGCAGCTCGGCGAGCTCGAGCCAATCCGCGGCGTCGCCACCCACCCGCTCCAGACGTCGGACCAGGCAGCGCTCGAGTTCCACGTCGTCGCCACCCTGGCGCAACAGGCCCAGATAGGCGCGCTCGAGCTGGTCGCGGGCTTCGGTGCCGAGCAGGCTCTCGTCGCCGGCGTCGAGCAGTGCCCGCAGGTGCAGCATGGCGGCGTCGGCTCGCCCGAGCTGCTTGTCGTACGCGATCGCGAGCGCGCGCCGGATCTCGCGGCGGCGATCGTCGAACACCGGTTCGTCACCGAGCGCCGCGAGCTCCTGCTCCGCGTATCGCGCCCAGTTGGCGACGCGGCCCACGCGCTGCTCGGCGTCGGCGAGCGCGCGCAGGATCTCGATGCGCTGGGCGCCGCCCGCCGGCACCTGCTCGAGAGCGCGCTGCCAGTGGCGGGTCGCGGCATCCTGGTCGCCCAGGGACTCGGCGTAGAGTTTCGCGAGCTCGCAGTGGAGTTCGGTGTCGGGCGTGCCGAGGCCGGCGAGGGTTTCGAGCGTCCGTGCCCGTTCGGCATGAAGGCCGAGCTCGGCTTCGAGCGACTCGCGGATCCGCAGCGCCTCGGCGTCACGCCCGGCTTCGCCCAGTGCGGCGAGTGCGCGTCCCGCCGCGCCCGTCTCGCGGAGCAGGCGCGCACGTTCGAGGTGCAGGCGTCGCGCGCGACCTTCGTCGTTCACCAGCGCGGCTTCGGCTTCGAGGGCACGGATCAGCGCTTCGCGATCGCCGCTCTCGCGGTGTGCGAGCGAGATCCGCGACACGACGTCCGGGTCCTGCGGTCGTTCGAGACGCAGGCGCTCGAGCCACGGCAGCGCAGCCGCAGGCGAGATGCGGTCCCAGGCGATGTTCGCGGCCTGTTCGACCTTCGTCGCGCGCTCCTCGGGAGCTGCTGCTCGGATCTGGATCGCCCAGCAATCGAGCCATTCTTCCCAGCGCGCTTCGCGTTCCAGCAGTGCGCAGAGTTCGCCGCGCACGGCGGTCTGGCCGGGGTCGGCCGACAGCGCGGCGCGGTAGCGCTCGATGCCTTCGTCGGCGCGCTCGAGCGGGCCGGCCAGCAGTCGCGCGCTCTGCACCTCTGCTTCCGCGCGCTCCTGGGGTGTGCGGGCGCGGGCCACCCATTCCTCGATCAGGGCCAGCTGCTCGGCCGGGCGCCCGAGCGAAGAGGCGAGGCCGCGCGCGGCCGCGTAGGCGTCGGCGTGGCGCGGGGCGAGCTCGAGGATGCGGCGCGCGTGCACCAGGGCGTCGGCGGGACGCGACTCGCGCAGCAACTCGATCAGTTCGAGTCGCACGGGAACCTCGGCAGTGCCGGCCAGATGCCGCAGCTCTGACTCGAGCAGCTCGGTGAGCGGTTCGGTGCGACCGAGCGCGCGATGCAGGGCGCGCAGCGAGGCCTCGACCGCGCGATCGCCGGGGCGCTCGGTCAGCGCGCGGCGGTAGGCGTCGGCCGCGGCCGAGCGCTCTTCGCGGGCGAGGTGCGCGTCGCCGAGGCGCACCAGCCAGTTGGCGCGCTCGAGCGGCTGTTCGCTCGCATCGGCGGCGTCGCGGCAGAGCTCGACGAGATCCTGGGTGTACTCCGCGCGCAGGTAGGCCGCGGCGAGCGGCTCGGTCACGACCGGGTCGTGACCCACCTCGGCCAGCGCGACTTCCAGAGCAGAAATGGCGCCTTCGAGGTCGTCGAGGCGCGAGTCGCGCACGTGCGCGATCTGGAGCTGCAGTGCCGTTCGACGGTGGATCGCCTGGGGATCCTCGAGGTCGGTGCCGAGGGCGGCGAGCCGACCCTCGAGCAGGCGCACCATCTCCTCGTAGCGCGACTCCTCCTCGTAGAGGTCGAGCAGGTACTGACCCGCGACGCTGTGTCCGGGTTCGAGTTCGAGGATCTGGCGGTACTGCTCGTGAGCGTCTTCGGCGCGATCGAGTCGCTGCAGGTAGACCTCGGCGAGTCGCCCGCGCAGTCCGAGTTCGCGCTCGGTGTCGACACCGGTGGCGAGCTCGGCTTCGAGTGCGCGTGCCCAGTCTTCGACGCGTCCTTCCTGCTCGTAGCGTCCGGACAGGATCTGCCAGACGTCGGCGCGGTTCGCGTCGAGGGCGACGACCCGCTCCCAGTGGGCGACTTCGCCCGAGCGGTCGGCGAGTCGATCGGCGCACAGGCGGGCCAAGCGTTCGTGGAGCCCGATGTCCTCGCTCGCGTCCCGACCGAGCCGTCGCTGGAGCAGGGATCGCAGGTCCGACCACTCCTCGAAGCGCTCGAGCAGGGCCTCGGCACGCTCGCTGGCCGGCGCGCGCAGGGAGGCGACGTCGGTCTCGCGCACCAGCCGGTCGAAGATCGGCAGCGCGTCCCGCGGAGCCTCGAGGCGCTCCTCGAGCAGGACGGCGCGTTCGAAGAGCAAACGGTCGCGTTCGTCGTCGGAGCCGATGCGCTCTGCCTGTTCCGCGAGGAAGTTCGCCAGCGCCTCGGGCTGGTCGGCCGCGCGCAGCGCCGCCTCGAGCCCCTGACAGGCTGCGTCGGAACCGGGCTCGCGCTCCAGTACCTGGCGATACAGGGCGGCCGCTTCGTCGAAGCGCTGCAGTCGCTCGCTCAGCAGCTCGGCACGACGCAGGTCGAGCGCGATGCTGGCGTCGGCGGGCAGCGCGCGGGCGCGCGCGGCGAACCGCTCGACGACTTCTTCGTAGCGCTGCTGGTCTTCGAGCAGGGCATCCAGCTGGTCGCGCACCGGCTCGTGGGTCGCGTCCTCGCGCTCGGCGCGCTGCAGGACGTGGATCGCACGCGATGCGTCGCCGCGCTCCCGGTGGACCTGGGCGAGCTCCGAGAGCGTCTCGACCCGGGCGGTTCCTTCCTGCTGATCGCAGAGCTGGGTCAGGGCGTCGGTGAGGGCCTCGGTGCGATCCAGACTGCGCAGGGCGCGGACCCGCCCCTCGAGGCTCGCGAGGTCGGTCGGTGCCAACGCGAGGACCCGGGCGAAGGTGCGCTCGGCGTCGGCCGTGCGCGACTGGGCCTCGTAGCGCGAAGCGAGCGCACGCCGGTTCTCGATCTGGTCTTCCGGCGGCAACAGGGCATCGAGGGCTTCGAGCGTCGCGATCTGATCGTCTTCGTGGCCCGACGCTTCCTGGAGCTCCGCCAGCAAGCGCAGCGGCGCGGCGGCTTCGGGAGCCGCGCGGCGCCAACGCTGGACCCAGGGGATCGCAGCCTCCGGGGTGCCGCGTTCGCGCTGCAGGCGTTCGATCTCGCGCACCAGCGAACCCAGGCGCTCACGGTCGGGGGTCACCTGCGCTTCGCGCTCGTAGGCGGCGAGGGCGGCTTCGAGACCGCCCGCATCCGTGGCGTCGCCGCCGCTGCTGTCGCTGCCCTTCGCGTGGAGTCGCGCCAGGGTCTCGGTGAGTCCGGGCGTGTTCGGGTCGATCGAGTGGGCGCGCTCGTAGGCGTCGAGGGCGGCATCGCGATCGAAGAGTCGGTTCTCGTGCAGCGCGCCCAGCTCGGTGAGGATCTGCGCGCGAATCTCGTTGTCGTGGGTGGCGAGTGCGGCGCGTCGCTCGAGGGCGTCGGCGAGCTCCGGGTGGCGACCGAGCTGCCCGAGCAGGTCGAGCAGCGCGTCGAGGACGTTCTCGTTCTCCGGGTCGCGCCGCGCCGCGCGCTCGAGGTGGGGCAGGGCGGCCTGGGTGTTCCCCTGCTCCATCTGCAACGATGCGGCTTCCATCAGGAGGTCGACGTCGGCGGTCTCCGGTGCGACGCGAATCGCCTCTTCGAGGCGGTCGAGCAGGCGGTTCGGGTCTTCCTGGTGACGCTCGAGGTCGACGAGCGCACGGTGGAGACGGACGTCGCCCGGGGCCTCTTCGAGGCCACGCAGGATCCAGCCGCGGGCGCTGGCCGGATTGCTGAGGCGCTCGCCCTCGAGGCGTGCCAGCTCGAGCGCGATCTCCACCCGGGGCGCCCCGGGCTCGGCGATCTCGAAGTGCCGCGCGCGCAGCAGCGACAGCAGCACCCAGTCGTCGGAGGCGACCGCCTGGGCCGCCAGCGAGGTCAGGGCGTCGGGCTGGTAGGGGTCGTTGACCAGCGCGCGACGCCGCAAGGCCGTCGCCCGCTCCGGCTGCCCGAGTTGGTTCTCGAGCAAATCCGCTTGTTTGACGAGGGCTTTGGCCGACTCCTTGCCGGTCGAGGCCGCGGCGGTGCGCGCCCACTCCTCGGCCTGCTGGGCCGCGTCCGAGGTGGCGAAGGGTTCCTGGGAGATGCTCTCCCGCTTTTCCCGAGCCGTTTCGTTCCGATCGTCCGTCGAGAGCGCCAAGTGCCCGCCTCCAAACCGAAAAGCGTTGCCGTACGCATCGGCTTGCAGGGCCCTCGGCTTGACGTGGATCGACGCTGGTGGGAACGGCAATTCATGATCCGTTTCGGTAACTTACAGCGGCACCTCCGGGCGCCCTGCCGATCTGTCCCGCGGGCCGGCGCCCGCATCGCGAGAAACCGCCTTGTCCGAAGACGCGCCGCGCGATCCGAGTTCGAGCGCCCCGGTTCCGTCCGGCGGACGGCCGCGCTTGCCCGTGGCCGAACGACGGCGTCGCGTCCGCGAGTTCTGGATCGCGCTGATCCTGATCGCGGCGGTGGTTGCCCTGTTGCTCTTGCCTCCGATCACCGGTGTCACACAGGGCGTCGGCGACAGCGGTCTGTTCCTCTTCCTCAACGCGATCACGGTCATCCTGATCCTGATCTTCGGGTTCCTGGTCACCCGCAACTTCTGGAAGCTGGTCGGCGAGCGTCGCCGGGGGATTCTCGGCAGCCACCTCAACCTCAAGTTCGTGGCGGCCTTCGTGCTCATCGCGTTGGTCACGACCTCGGGGCTCTTCGCCGTCTCCGCGTTCTTCATCACCCAATCGATCGATCGTTGGTTCAGTGTGCAGGTCGATCGCGCCCTCGAGGAGAGCGGTGAGGTCGCGGAGAGTTTCTACGAGTCGACCGCGCAGAACGCGCTCTTCTACGGCGCACGCATCGCCGAGCACATCACGACCGAGCGCTTGATGCGCGAAGAAGGGCTCTCGGATCTCGAAGCCCTCGTGAAGGTGAAGCAGCGCGAGTACAACCTCGGCGTCGTCGAGGTGTTCAGTGCCACCGGCGAAGAACTCGTGTCGGGCATCAATCCGGACATTCCGGCGGCGGCGTTCTCGCGTCCCGACAGCGACCTGGTGCAGGCCGCCATCGACGGCGGCGCCAACTGGCGTGTCGACGAGGTCGGCAGCGGCGACGTCGTGCGAGGCGCCGTTCCGATTCCGTCGTCGTTCCGCGAGGGCGAGGCCGTCGGCGCGGTCGTGGTGAACGTGCTCATCCCGTTCTCCCAGGCGCGCAAGGTGGCGAGCATCCGCTCCACCCTCGACGAGTATCGACGCCTGCAGCCGACGGCCGGCCATATCCGCGGCGCCTACCTCCTCGAGCTGCTGTTGGCGTTCAGCGTCGTCTTGATGCTCGCACTGTGGATGGGGTTCCGGCTCGCGAAGGGCGTGACCGGACCGATCCGCGCTCTCGCCGAGGGCACGGCCGAGGTGGCGAAGGGCAACCTCGACGTGTCGGTGCAGGCGTCGAGCGATGACGAGATCGGCTTCCTGGTGCGCTCCTTCAACCAGATGATCGGTGACCTCCGATCGGCTCGCAGCGGTCTCGAGCGTTCGGCCACCGAGCTCGAGCGCCGGCGCCGTTACATGGAGATCGTGCTGGGCACCGTCGGTGCCGGCGTGGTCTCGGTGGACGCCGAGGGGCGGGTCAGCACCATCAACCCGTCGGCCCAGCGCTTCCTCGGCATTCCAGCCGGCACCGGTCTCCTGGGCCAGAAGCTCTCGGAGGTCGCAAACCGACCCGAGTTGATCGAAGTCATCGAAGAGTTGACCGGCGTGCTGCGCCCGGGCGTGCGCGAGAGCATTCGCCGCCAGGTGCAGGTGCCCCTCGACGACGACGTGGCGACGCTCTTCGTCACGTTGACCGTGATGCAGGACGAGGTTGGCGACCGGTTGGGAACCGTGGTGGTCTTCGACGACTACACCCAGCTCGTGAAGGTCCAGCGGATGGCCGCCTGGCGCGAGGTCGCCCGCCGCATCGCGCACGAGATCAAGAACCCGCTGACGCCGATCCAGCTCTCGGCCCAACGCTTGCGGCGCCGCTTCCACGATCGGTTCGCCGAGCGCACCGAAGACGAGAAGGTGTTCGACGAGTGCGTGGAGGCGATCACCACTCAGGTGGACACGCTGAAGGTGCTCGTCGACGAGTTCCAGAACTTTGCGCGGCTCCCGGCGGCGCAGCTCCAGCCCGACGACCTGAACCGGATCGTCTCCGAGGCCATCGCCAGCTACGCGGGCACCGACGACGTGCTCTTCGAGACCGAGCTCGAGGCGGGGCTGCCCGCCCTCGAGATCGACCGCGAACAGATGCGCCGCGCGCTGACGAACCTGATCGACAACGCGGTGGCCGCGGTGCGACGGCGCATCGCCGTCGAGGGCGACGCGCCGGCCGGCCACGTCCGAGTGAAGAGTGCCTTCGATCCCCAGCTCCAGAGCGTGCGGATCGAGGTGGCCGACGACGGCATCGGGATCCCCCAGCAGGATCGTCGCCGGGTCTTCGAGCCCTACTACTCCACGAAGGATCGCGGCACCGGTCTCGGGCTCGCGATCGTGTCGCGCATCATCGCCGATCATCACGGCTACATTCGGGTCCAACCGAATGAACCGACGGGGGCGCGCTTCGTGATCGAACTGCCGGTTCCGCGTGTCGAGATCGACCGGCAGCGCGCAGGGGGGGCGCGTTGAGCCGGATCCTGATCGTCGACGACGAAGAAGGCATTCGGCAGTCGCTGGCAGGGATCCTCTCGGACGAGGGGTTCGCCACCACCGCCGTGTGCGACGGTGAAGAGGCGATCGCGTCGATGGCGAGCGACGGGATCCCGGATCTCGTCCTGCTCGACATTGCGATGCCGGGTCGCGACGGCGTGGAGATCCTCGTAGAGCTTCGCGACCGCTGGCCCGCGCTGCCGGTGGTGATGATGAGCGGCCACGGCACCGTCGAGACCGCGGTGCGCACCACGAAGCACGGCGCCTATGACTTCATCGAGAAGCCCCTCTCCCTCGAGAAGGTGCTGCTCACGGTCGAGCACGCGCTCGAACACTCGCGGCTCGAACGCGAGAACCGGGAGCTGCGCGCCGAGACTCTGCGCGCCCACGAGATCCTCGGCAACTCGCCCGAGGTGGCGGCGCTCGTGGCGCAGATCGAGGTGGCGGCGCCCAGCAACGGCTGGGTGCTGATCACCGGTGAGAACGGCACAGGGAAGGAGCTCGTCGCGCGACAGATCCACGCGCGCAGCAAGCGTGCAGAGGCGCCCTTCGTCGAGGTGAACTGCGCGGCGATCCCCGAGGAGCTGATCGAGTCCGAACTCTTCGGCCACGAAAAGGGCGCGTTCACCGGCGCGGTCGGCCAGAAGATCGGCAAGTTCGAGCTCGCCCACGGCGGCACGATCTTCCTCGACGAGATCGCCGACATGAGCCTGATGACGCAGGCGAAGGTGCTCCGCATCCTGCAGGAACAGAACTTCTCGCGCGTCGGTGGCACCGAGACGCACGACGTCGACGTGCGGGTGATCGCCGCGACGAACAAGGACCTCGTCGCAGAGATCGAGAAGGACCGGTTTCGAGAGGACCTCTACTACCGCCTGAACGTGATCCCCTTCCGCGTCCCGGCCCTGCGCGAGCGCAGCGGCGACATCCCGATCCTGGCCCGCGAGTTCGCGAAGGAGTTCAGCGCGGAGGCCGGGCTCAAGACGAAGAAGGTGACGGCGAAGGCGATGAAGCTCTTGCAGGCCTATGGCTGGCCGGGCAACGTCCGCGAGCTGCGCAACATGATGGAGCGTCTCGTGATCATGACCCCGAAGGCCAGCATCGACGCCGACGATCTCCCGGAAGCGGTGCGCCTCGGACCGTCGGAGGACGGCGCCGCACTCGCGACCCTCGACGAGGCGAAGCGCAGCTTCGAGCGCGAGTTCCTGATGGCCCGGCTCGCCGAGCACGGCTGGAACATCTCGCGCACGGCCGAGGCGATCGGGCTCGCGCGCGAGAGCCTCTCGCGGAAGATCAAGTCGTTCGGGATCGAGGTGGAGCGTGGCTGAGCCGACGCGTCCGACGCCGCTGCGCGCGCTCGCGACCGTGACCGCCCTGGAGCACGAGGGCGGGACGAACCATCGGCTGCGTCTCGACGTCCCGGGCTGGCCCGGTTCCGAGCCCGGACAGTTCGCGATGCTCTCCCCGGGTGAGGTGGGCGGCACCTTGCGACGCGACCCGCTGCTGCCCCGCCCGATGGCGGTCTACCGGGAGGCGGGCAGCGAGGTGGAGATCCTCTTCAAGGTGCACGGCCGAGGAACCGCGCTCCTCGCCGAGCTGCGGCCGAAGGCCCAGGTGCGGATCGTTGGGCCGCTCGGTCGGGGCTTCGCCGATCCGGCGCCGGGCCAGCGTGCCGTCCTCGTGGCCGGCGGCACCGGCATCGCCTCGGTGTACACGCTCGCCCAGCGGCTGCGCGACCGGGGCATCGGCGTGCGGGTCTGCCTCGGCGCGCGCAGTGCCGACGACCTGATGGGCGACGCCGACTTCGAGGCGCTGGGAGTCCCGGTCGCGATCGCCACCGAGGACGGCTCGCGCGGCCACCGCGGTCGCGTGACCGAGTTGCTGGCGCCCGAGCTCGAGGATCCCACGGTGTGCGTCTATGCCTGCGGACCGACCCCGATGATGGCGGCCGCGCATACGCTCGCGGCCGAAGCCGGGCGCGATTGCTGGGTGTCCCTCGAGAACCCGATGGCCTGCGGTTTCGGCGTGTGTCTCGGCTGCGCGGCGCCGCTGCGCGAAGGCGGGTTCGCGCTGGTCTGCCGCGACGGCCCGGTGTTTCGCGGCGCCGACGTCGCCTGGGCGGGTCTGCCGTGAGCGTGGACACCCGCGTCGACCTGGGCGGCATGCAGCTGCGCAACCCGGTGCTGACCGCGTCGGGTACCTTCGGCTACGGCACCGAGTTCGCGCCGTTCCTCGATCTGACGCGGCTCGGCGGCTTCGTGGCGAAGAGTCTGACCCTCGAACCGCGCTTCGGGAACCCACCGGTGCGGATCGCCGAAGCCCCGGCAGGCATGCTCAACGCGATCTCACTGGAGAACGTCGGCGTCGATGCGTTCATCCAGGAGAAGCTGCCCGCCTTGCCCGAAGGGGTCGCGGTCGTCGCGAGTCTCTTCGAGACCGAGATCGATCGCTACGCCGAGGTGGCGAAGCGCCTGACCGGCGCACCCAAGGTGGTGGGGCTCGAGGTGAACGCGTCCTGCCCGCACGTGAAGAGTGGGGGCATCGAGTTCGGTCAGAACCCGGCGGTCCTGCGGGAGCTGGTGGCGGCCGTGCGGCAGGCGACGGATCTGCCCCTGCTGGTGAAGCTCTCACCGAACGTCACCAGCATCGCAGAGATGGCGCGGGTCTGTGAGGGCGAGGGGGCCGACGGCCTGTCCCTGATCAACTCGGTCCAGGCCCTCGAGGTCGACCCCGAGACCCGGCGACCCCTGCTCTCGAACGTGCTCGGCGGGCTCTCCGGGCCGGCGATCCGACCGATCGCCTTGCGGATGGTCTATCAGGCGAGCCGGGCCGTCTCGATCCCCATCTGTGGCATGGGGGGGATCGCCTCCGCGGAGGACGCAGTGAAGTTCCTCCTGTGTGGGGCCACGGCCGTCCAGGTCGGGACCCTGAACTACCTGGAGCCATCGTTGGCCGGTGAGATTGCCGATGGCCTGGTGGTCTACGCCGAGCGCCATGGTTTCGCGCGCCTCGCGGACCTTACCGGCGCACTGGAGCTCCCCGAGGGGAAGTAGGAACCCCGCGCTCCGTCCCGGACCCGGGCGCTTGATTGCGTCGGCAGGGGTCTTTGATAAATTTCGCGGGCTTACAAAACGGAGTCGCATCCGTGGCCGGGGTTTCCCGAGGCGCGTCGCGGGCCCGTCGACATCTTCCTGGTGTCGGTCGGGTGCCGAGATGGGCGCAGGGAGCCGAGGCGCGGGTGCTCGAGGGGGAGACGACTCCCGCTGACGCGTCGCGCGATCCATCGATCGAGAGCGGGCGTTGCGGAGGGAGCGGGCCTCACCAGGAAGTGGGCGCTCCGTCCGCTTTTCTTTTTTTGGGGCCCGAACCGGGCAGACAGACCTTGCAAAACCGTGTATCGCGACATCCCGCCGGAGCTGCGTGCGCTGATCGAGCCGATCGTCGAGTCGAACGGCTTCGAACTCGTGGACGTGACGCTGCGGCGCGGCCGGCCGCCGTGGTTGCTGCGCATCATCATCGACACACCGAGTGGCGATGGGCGCGTACCGGTGGACCGCTGTGCCGAGGTGTCGCGCGAGGTGGAGACACACCTGGACGCCGAGGACGCGATCGAGCGCAGCTATCGCTTGGAGCTGTCCTCACCGGGGCTCGACCGGGTGTTGGCCCGCGAGAAGGACTTCGCCGCTGCCAAGGGGGCGGAGGTCTCACTGGAAACGCGGCGACCGCTGGACGGCCGGCGCCGCTTTCGGGGTCGCTTGTTGGACTTCGACGGAGCGCGGGCCAGCATCGAAGTGGATGGCGAGACCTTCGCCGTGCCCTTCGAGGAAGTGGCGCGCGCGCAGCAGATCTACGACGTCACCGCCGCGGATTTCGCACCGACGACGGGCGAGGGCCCGCCGCGCGCTGGCAAGCGCCGCGGCGCGAAGACGTGATCCTGCAGACGGCGGGTGAGGGGAGCACACGATGATCGGTCTGAAACGCGAAATCGATCAGGTCGCGAAGGACAAGGGCATCAACGCCAGGGAGATCATCGCCGCCCTCGAGGAGGCGATGAAGCAGGCCGCCAAGCGCGAGCGCGGCGTCGACACCGAGATCGACGCGCGCTTCAACGAAGACCTCGGTGAGATCGAGCTCTTCGAGTTCCGCGAAGTGGTGGACGAAGTCACCGACAACGATGCCCACATCAGCCTCGTCGACGCGCGCAGCTTCGACCCGGATGCCGAGGTCGGCGACGAGATTGGCGTGAAGGTCGACACTTCGAGCTTCGGTCGCATCCTCGCGCAGACGGCGAAGCAGGTGATCATTCAGCGCATCCGCGAGGCCGCGCGCGACACGGTCTTCGAGGAGTACAAGGATCGCGCCAACGAGATCGTGAACGGCATCGTTCGGCGCTTCGAGAAGGGCGCGATCATCGTCGACCTCGGACGCGCGGAAGCCGTGATTCCTCCGAAGGAGCAGGTCCCGCGCGAGAACTACCGGCCGAACGACCGGGTCCGCGCCTACGTGGCCGAGGTCAACAAGAACACGAAGGGTTCGCAGATCGTCCTGTCGCGCACTGCGATCGAGATGCTGACGAAGCTCTTCGAGCAGGAAGTGCCCGAGATCTACGAGGGCATCGTGAAGATCGAGGCGGCGGCCCGAGAGCCCGGCGGCCGCTCGAAGATCGCGGTTTCCTCCCGCGACAACGACGTCGACCCGGTCGGCGCCTGCGTCGGCATGAAGGGCAGCCGGGTGCAGGCGGTCGTCCAGGAGTTGCGCGGCGAGCGCATCGACATCGTGCCGTGGAGCGAGGACCCGGCCCGCTACGTGTGCTCGGCGCTGTCTCCTGCCGCCGTGTCCAAGGTGATCATCGACGACGGTGCCCAGTCCATGGACGTGATCGTGCCGGACGATCAGCTCTCCCTCGCGATCGGGCGCAAGGGCCAGAACGTGCGTCTGGCCGTGCAGCTCACCGGCTGGAAGATCGACATCAAGAGCGAGTCGAAGATGCGCGAAGTGGCGCAGTGGCTCGCCGAAGCGGTGTCGGTGGTCGAGGGTTGCGGTGAGGCCGACGCCGAGGTGCTGCTCCAGCAGGGCATCGCGTCTCTCGAGGATCTGGCCAGCTGCTCAGATGAGTTGCTGCTGCAGCTTCCGGGGATCGACGAGGGTGGCGCCGCGTCGATCAAGGCGCGGGCAGTCGAGCTGGCCGAGCAGAAGCGGCAGCAGGAAGAAGAAGAAGCGCGTCGTGCGGCGGAAGAGGCGGCTGCCGCCGCGGCGTCGAGCGGCGCGGAGAGCGACGCAAGCTGAACGCGGGCGATCGAACGATTCGAACGCGAAAGGGCGGAATGGCGAACATCAGAGCGTACAAGCTGGCGGAAGAACTCGGCATCGACCGGGCCGACATCGTGGATCGCGCCGGCGCCGCGGGCGTCGAGCTGAAGAACGCGATGGCGGCCGTCGATGAGGAGACCGCCGCTCTGTTGCGCGAGAAACTCGGCAAGCCGAGCGACTCGGGGAAGGTGGTCACCGAACGCCGCGTGACGGCGTCGGGTGGGGCTGCCGTCATTCGCCGACGCAAGAAGGTGAAGGAGCCCGAGCCGGAGCCCGCACCGGAGCCGGTGGCCGAAGAGGCGCCTGCGTCCGAGCCCGCGGAAGACACGCCGGCCGAGACGCCCGAAACCGAGCCCACGGTCGAGCCCGAATCCGAGGTCGAGCCGGAGTCCGCCCCCACCCCGGCACCGGGTGTCGAGGAGACGCCTGCGCCGATCGCGGCGAAGAAGGAAGAGACCCAGGAGCGTCCCGCGACCGGGACCTCGAGTGGTGGACCCGCCGGCGGACGTCCCGGCGGAGGTGGCGAGCGCACCGGGACCGGCGCGCCGGATCGCTCGGGCCGTCAGCGGAAGCTCGTCCGCGAGGTGGTGAACCTGCGCGAGCAAGAGACACTCGCGCGCCAGGCGACCAGCCGCGCCGCGCCGCTGCGTCGCCAGGTCACCGTCGATCCGCGCACGGCCGTGTCGCCGCGTCGCAAGCGACGTGACGCGCTCAACAAGCCCGCTGCAGCGAAGGCGGCGACGGCGCAGAAGCGCATCCTGCGGATCGAGGGCACCATCTCGGTCGGCGAACTCGCCCGACAGCTCGGTTCGAAGGCGCCGGAGATCCAGCGCAAGCTGATGGCCCTCGGCACGATGGTCTCGATCAATCAGATGATCGACGTCGAGACGGCGACGAAGCTCGCCGATGACTTCGGCTTCGAGGTCCAGGACACGGGCTTCAAGGAGCAGGAGTTCTTCGAGGCGCCCGAGTCGAGCGACGACGAGAACCAGCAGCCGCGTCCGCCGGTCGTGACGGTGATGGGCCACGTCGACCACGGCAAGACGTCGCTGCTGGATGCGATTCGCAACGCCAACGTCGTGGCGGGCGAGGCCGGCGGCATCACCCAGCACATCGGCGCCTATCAGGCGCAGGTGAGCGGCGACACCCTGACCTTCATCGACACGCCCGGCCACGCGGCCTTCACCGAGATGCGCGCGCGCGGCGCGAAGGTGACCGACCTCGTGATCCTGGTGGTGGCGGCGACCGAAGGCATCATGCCTCAGACGATCGAGGCCATCGAACACTCCCAGGCCGCGGAAGTACCGATCGTGGTCGCGATCAACAAGTGCGACCTCCCGGGTGCCGATCCGCAGCAGACGCGCCAGCGCCTGATGGAGCACAACCTGGTCGCGGAAGAGTTCGGCGGGGACATCATCACCGTCGAGGTCTCGGCGACCCAGGGCACCGGTCTCGAGAAGCTGCTCGAGATGGTGCAGCTCCAGTCCGAGCTCCTCGAACTCAAGTCGGACCCGGCGAAGCGCGCTTCGGGCGTCGTGCTCGAGGCGCGTCTCGACAAGGGCCGCGGCCCGGTCGCGACGGTGTTGGTGCAGTCGGGGACGCTGAAGCGCGGCGACATCGTCGTCGTCGGCCAGACCTGGGGCCGCGTGCGTGCGATGGAAGACGAGCACGCGAAGCGTGCGAAGGAAGCGGGCCCGTCGGTGCCGGTCCAGCTCACCGGCCTCACCGGGGTGCCGAACGCGGGTGACCCCTTCCACGTGGTCGAGAGCGAGCGCGTCGCGAAGGAGATCATCTCCCACCGCGAGTCGGAGCAGCGCGATCGGCCGAAGACCACCCCGCGGCGTGTGTCCCTCGACGAGTTCTTCGCCCAGGCGGAGGGCGGCGGCGTGAAGGAGCTGCCGATCGTCGTGAAGGCCGACACCCAGGGTTCGGTCGAGGCGCTGCGGGACGCTCTCCTCAAGCTATCGACGGACGCCGTGAAGGTGGACGTGCTGTTGGCTGGCGTCGGCGCCGTCACCGAGACCGACGTCATGCTGGCCAAGGCCAGCGAGGGCATCATCGTGGGCTTTCACGTGCGCCCGGACCCGGCGGCGCGGAAGTCGGCGGAAGGGCAGGGCGTCGAGATCCGGACCTACAAGATCATCTACGAGGTGGTCGACGAGATCAAACTCGCGATGGCGGGCCTTCTGCCGCCCACCATCAGCGAAAAGTTCGAGGGCCGCGTCGAGGTGCGGGACACCTTCACCGTGCCGAAGGTCGGCACGATCGCGGGCTCCTACGTCTCGGAAGGCACCGTCCGGCGCAACAGCCTGTGTCGCCTGCTCCGCGACGGTGTGCAGATCTACGAGGGCAAGGTCGGTTCGCTCAAGCGCTTCAAGGACGACGCGCGTGAGGTCAACGCCGGCTTCGAGTGCGGTATCGGGATCGAGGGCTACAACGACGTGAAGATCGGCGACGTCATCGAGACCTACGTCATCGAGGAGAAGCCGGCGACCCTCGAATGATCGTCGGCGCCAGCGTCGTCGAACTCCACATCGAAGGGTGCCAATCCCTCAAGGAGAAACGCGGCGTCGTCCGCTCGATCGTCCGGCGCCTGCGCAACCGATTCAACCTCGCCGTCTCCGAGATCGGGGGCCAGGACACCTGGCAGTACGCGGTGATCGGCATGGCGGCGACGGCGGCCGATGAAGCCCAGGCGCGCCAGGTCCTGGAGCGGGCCGGGGTCTTCGTCGAAGACCTGCACCTGGCCCAGGTGCTCTCGACCGACATCGAGATCGTCGACCTTCCCCACGATGAGCGCCCGTGGGACCCGGAGAGTATGGACGTCTTTTCCGAGAGCGAGGATTGAGTGTCGCGTCGTACGGCCCGCATCGAATCCCAGCTGCTTTCCGAGCTCGCGCAGCTGGTGCGACAGGAAGTGACCGACCCCCGCGTGGGGCTGGTGACGCTGACGCGCGCCGACGTTTCGCCGGACCTCGCGAACGCCACGATCTTCTGGAGTGCGCTCGACGCGAACGCCGGCGACGCCGACCTCGAGGGCTGCCAGGAGGGCCTCGAGAGCGCGGCGTCGTTCCTGCGTCACCGGGCGGCACGGGTGTTGCCCCTGCGACGCATGCCCGCTCTGCACTTCCGCTACGATCCGTCGCTCGTTCTGGGGACCCAGACACTCTCGGTGCTGCGAGACGTGTCCGACCCCGACGCGCCCGACGGCGCGGCGCAAGAGGATGCGCGAACCGACTCCCCCGAACTTCCCGCGGAATCCGAGGGAAGTCTGGCCGGAGAGGATCGCGCCGCGCCGCGCGAAGGCGCGCCAGGAATCCAAGAGGAGCGTGCCGATGGCACGGAGGAATAGAAATCGCAGCCGCGAGGCGCCCGGGCCCTCGGGTTTCCTGGTGGTCGACAAGCCCGCCGGCTGGACTTCCCACGACGTCGTCGATGCGGCGCGCGGTTGGTTGGGCACCCGACGCGTGGGACACCTCGGCACCCTCGATCCGCTCGCGACCGGCGTGCTGCCTCTGGCGGTGCGCGCGGCCACGAAGCTCGTGCCCTACGTCCAGGATCGCGAGAAGGGGTACGCCGGCGCGATTCGCCTGGGCGTGATCACCGACACCCTCGATGCCGAGGGGAAGGTGTTGGAGGAGCGGGAGGGACCCTGGCCCGACGAGTCCGAGATTCGCGAGGCGATGCGGGGCTTTCTCGGCGACATCGAGCAGGTTCCGCCGATGTTCAGCGCCGTGAAGAAGGATGGGGTCCCGCTCCACAAGCTCGCCCGCGAGGGGCGAGAGGTGGAGCGCGAGCCGAAGACGATCTCGATTCGTCGCTTCGAGCTCTGCAAATACGACCCGCCCCGCCTCGACATCGAGGTGGACTGCTCGGGGGGCACCTATGTCCGCGTGCTGGCGGCCGACCTGGGTGATCGCCTGGGTTGCGGGGCTCACCTGGCCGACCTGCGGCGGACCCGCAGCGGACCCTTCACCCTGGATCAGGCCACCCCGCCGGAGACGCTCAAGGAAGAGGCGGAGAGCGGCGGACTCGAGAAGCGGCTGGTCTCGCCCCTCGAGGCGCTGGGCCTGCCGGCCATGAGGCTGGATCCCCACGAAATCCAGGCCATCACCCAGGGCTCGGAGATCGCGGCCGAGCCTGGCGGCGGCGCGCCCGGCTCCCGCTGCGTCGGACACGACGGCGAGGGACAGGTGGTTGCGGTCCTCGAGCTCCGGCCCGGACGGCGGCTACGGCCGGTGCGGGTGCTAGAGCCGTTTGCGGGGCGCCGGTAGCTCTGCAAGACTCCCGCATTCTCTAGGGTTTCGCGCCCGCTCACGTTCCGACCCCGCGCTCACGAGCGCTCGGAACAGAAGCTCCGACACCTTCGGGTGCACACCGAGCGAGCGGTCGAAGGTCCGGGACAGGTCTTCACACCTCCCCGCGACTCCACTTCCCCCACCGATCACCGATATTTCGACCGAGGGTTCAGCGTTGATCTCGAGCGCCCACAAGAAGACCACCATCGATTCCCACCGCGTCCACGACAAGGACACGGGTTCTCCCGAGGTGCAGGTCGCACTACTGACCGAGCGCATCAACGGTCTCTCGGAACACTTCAAGGGCCACGCCAAGGATCACCATTCGCGGCGCGGTCTGCTCAAGCTGGTGAGCCAGCGCCGTCGGCTCCTCACCTACCTGCGGAGGACTTCACCCGACCGATACAAGACCCTGATTCAGAAACTGGGTCTGCGCCGCTAGCGAGCGCAGCCACTCGCTCCATCCGGGGCTCTCCACGAGGGAGAGTCAGTAGGGATTCAAGAGAAGCGGAGCGAGTTCGAGCGATCCCAGCGTGGATCGCACCAAAGAACCGGAGGCGAAGTCGCCTCCACCCATCCGGGCGACGTGGAGTGCGTCGTCGCGGAATGCGGAAGTCCGTCATACGCGAAGCCGGTAGCCATCCGGCGCCCGGTTTCGCGCATCACCGATTCCGCATTCCTCGCGCGTCTCCGAAACCATCTCCCCAGCGTTGCCCACGACACGCCCGAAGTGCCCACGTGCACCCGGGCAGGAGATGCAAGGAAATGCCGAACTATTGGTTCCAACCGGAAACGATCACCTTCGATTTCGGTGGTCGCCCGATGACGATCGAAACCGGGCGCTTGGCAAAGCAGGCCCACGGTGCCGCACTCGTCACTTACGGTGACACCGTCGTGCTCGTGACGGCGACGCATTCGAAGCCCCGCCCCGGGATCGACTTCTTCCCGCTCGTCGTCGACTACGTCGAGAAGACCTCTGCTGCCGGGAAGATCCCGGGCGGCTTCTTCAAGCGGGAAGGGCGACTGTCGGACCGCGAGGTCCTGGTGTCGCGCTTCATCGACCGCTCGATCCGTCCGCTCTTCGCCGACGGCTACAACGACGAGACCCAGATCATCGCCACGGTGATGTCGGCGGACGGTGAGAACACGCCGGACATTCCGGCGTTCATCGGTGCCTCCGCGGCGCTGTCGATCTCGGAGATGCCCTTCCTCGGGCCGATCGCTGCCGTCCGCATGGGACGTGCCGACCAGGATCGCTGGCTGATCAATCCCACGCCGGAAGAGAGTGCCGAGAGCGACCTCGACCTCGTGGTCTGCGGGAGCCGCGGTGCACTCGTGATGGTCGAGGGCGGCGCGGATCAGGTGCCCGAGCCCGAGATCCTGGCGGGACTCAAGCGCGCCCACGGTGAGATCGTGAACGCGATCGACGAGATCGACGGACTCGCGAAGAAGGTCGGGAAGACGAAGATCGTCGTCCCCGAGGCCGTCGACAAGAGCGACCTCGAGGCGAAGGTGCGCGCTCAGGCGGAGGCTCAGCTCTCCGAGGCCGTGCGCATCGTCGCGAAGCACGAGCGCTACGACGCGATCTCCGCCGTCGAGAAGGAAGTGATCGACGGCTTCGTCACCGCCTATCGCGACGAACCCGCGAAGCTCGACTCTCTGGCGGCGGTGGAAGATCGACAGAACGGCTTGCGCGAGCTCCAAGGGGACGTGAAGAACATCCTCCACGACTTGCGCTCCGATCTCATGCGCAAGCGGATCATCCAGGACGGCGTTCGGATCGACGGGCGCAAGAGCGACGAGATCCGGCAGATCGCCTGCGAGGTGCGCGCTCTGCCGCGACCCCACGGTGTCGCGGTGTTCACGCGCGGCGAGACCCAGGCGATGGTCTTTACGACCCTCGGCGGCAAGTCGGACGCTCAGACGATCGACTCGCTCACCGAGCGCAAGGACAAGCCCTTCTACCTCCACTACAACTTCCCGCCCTTCTCGGTCGGCGAAGCGCGGATGATGCGGGGACCGGGGCGACGCGAGGTGGGCCACGGCAACCTCGCCGAGCGCGCCATCATGCCGGTGCTTCCGGACATGGAGGCCTTCCCGTACACGATTCGCATCGTGTCCGAGACGCTCGAGAGCAACGGCTCCTCGTCGATGGCCACCGTCTGCGGCGGGGTTCTCTCGATGATGGACGCGGGTGTGCCGCTCAAGGCGCCCGTGGCCGGCATCGCGATGGGGCTGATCGAAGAAGGCGACGAGGTCGCGATCCTCTCGGACATCCTCGGTGACGAGGACCATCTCGGTGACATGGACTTCAAGGTCACCGGCACGCGCGAGGGCATCACCGCCCTGCAGATGGACATCAAGATCCGAAGCGTCGACTGGACCGTGCTCGAGCGAGCCCTCGATCAGGCCCGGGCGGGTCGGCTGCACATCCTCGATTGCATGGAGAAGGAGACGGCTGGCGAGCTGGTGGACTTCCAGCCGCGCACCGAGCTCTCGCGATACGCGCCGCGGGTGAAGATGATCACCATCAAGCCCGACCGCATCCGCGACATCATCGGGCCTGGTGGCAAGGTGATCCGCGGCATCCAGGAAGCGACGAACACGAAGATCGACATCGACGATGCGGGCATCGTCACGATCTTCTCGCCCGACACGGCGGCTCTGGAGCTCGCCGAGGGCATGGTCACCGAGCTGACCCAGGAAGCGGAGCTCGACCGGGTGTACCTGGGGAAGGTGAAGCGCATCACCGACTTCGGCGCCTTCGTCGAGATCTTCCCGGGCACCGACGGGCTGATCCACATCAGCCACCTGGCCGAGGGCCGTGTCGACAAGGTGACCGACGTCGTCAGCGAAGGGGACGAGGTGCTCGCGAAGTGCATCGAGATCGACCCCTCGGGCCGCATCCGCCTGTCGCGGAAGGAAGCCCTGCTGGACGCCGCCGCCAACGGCTCCTAGCCCGGGCTCTGGAAACAAACGCGGGTTGTCGGAGGCGCGTCGCATCCCGTCGCGCCTCCGGCCCCGCGAAGTTTCCGACGTCGGCCCCCGCAGGACCCGCGCGGCTCTTGCAGCCCGCGCAACACCCGGCACTCTCTGGGGCGCATGACCCAGCCCCCCGCACCCGTTCGTGTCGAGATCACGCGTCTCGCTGGGGGGGCGGATTTGCCGCTGCCCACCCGGGCGACGCCGGGAGCCGCGGGCTTCGACTTGCACGCGGCCCTGCCCGAACCCTGTGAGCTCGCGCCCGGTGAGCGGCAGCTGGTTCCGACCGGCTTCGCGATCGCGGTCCCGCCCGGCTACGAGGCGCAGGTGCGCCCGCGCAGCGGTCTGGCCCTTCGACACGGACTCGTGTTGCCCAATGCGCCGGGCACGATCGATTCGGACTATCGCGGCGAGCTGCAGGTCATCCTGTGGAACGCGGGAGAGGACGTCGTGCGCCTCGCGCACGGTGACCGGATCGCCCAGCTCGTGATCGCGCCGGTGCCGCCGGCCCAGTTCGTCGAGGTCGAGCGCCTCGACGACACGTCGCGTGGCGCCGGCGGGTTTGGACACACCGGTACTGCGCCGAAGGGAGCGAACGCGTGACGAATCCCGTGCCCGGAGCCCGCGAGCCCGTCCACCCGCTGCCGCCGACCCCGGAATCCGCGCCGAAGAAGGCCGGACTCACCGATCTGCAGGCGCGGCTGTTGACCGCGTCGATCCTGGTCCCCTGGGTGCTCTGGGCCATCGCCCAGGGCGGCCTCTGGGTGGTTGGAACGGTGATGCTCCTGACCTGGGTCGCCCAGCGCGAGCTCTACGGTCTCGTGGCGGACAAGGGAGCCCAACCCTTCGCCGGCTGGGGGCTCGCTGCGGGAAGTGCGCTGCCGCTGGTTGCCTACATCGGCAACGAATACCACGCGACCCTGCTCATGACGGTGTCGCTGCTCGTCGTGATGATCGCCCAGCTGGGGCGCCAGCAGGCCACCGAGGCGATGGCGAACATCTCGGGCACCTTCTTCGGGATCTTCTACGTGGGCTGGTTGCTCTCCCACGCGGTGGTGCTGCGCGAGTTCCACGGGGTGCTCGTCGGTCGCTACGGCGCCGATACCGCCGCGCGGCTGGGGAGCCTCGAGGACTGCGGCGCCTTCCTCCTCAGCTTCACCCTGGCCGCGGTCGTCTGGAGCGACGCGGGCGCCTATTTCGCGGGGAGGGCCTACGGCAAGACCAAGCTGGCGCCGCGGATCAGCCCGGGGAAGACCGTCGAGGGGGCGGTCGGCGGGGTCGTCGGCGGGACGTTGTGCGCCCTCGCGTTCAAGGGCATCTTCGACCTCTGGTGGCCCGAGTTGTCCCAGATCCTGGGTTGGTGGGAGGCCGCCCTGTTCGGCGTGATCCTCGCAGTGGTCGCGATCATCGGAGATCTCGTCGAATCGCTCTTGAAGCGGGATGCCCAGGTGAAGGACGCCGGAGCCGTCCTGCCGGGCATGGGCGGGGTGCTCGATCGGATCGACGCACCGCTGCTCGCGATCCCGGTGATGTACTACATGATGCTCTTCAGCATCTTCCTACGAGTGGGGTAAAGGTTTGATCGAGCGCTACTCCCGCCCGGCGATGGCGCAGATCTTCTCCGAGGAGGGGAAGTATGCGCGGTGGCTCGAGGTGGAGATCGCCGTCTGTGAGGTGCACGCCGAGCGCGGGCTGATTCCCGCCGAGGCCCTCGAGACGATCCGTACCCGTGCCGCCGTGGACCCGGCGCGCGTGAACGAGATCGAAGCCGAGGTGCGCCACGACGTGATCGCGTTCCTGACGAACGTGGCGGAGAACGTCGGGCCCGATTCCCGCTTCGTGCACTACGGGATGACGTCGAGCGACGTGCTCGATACGGCGTTGGCGCTGCAGATTCGCGATGCGGGGGCGCTCCTCGTCGAGGGCGTCGAGGCGTTGCGCCAGGTGTTGGTGAGGCGTGCGCAGGAGTTCCAACGCACGCCCTGCATCGGGCGCACCCACGGCGTGCACGCCGAGCCGACCACCTTCGGCCTGAAGCTGCTGGTGTACGCCGAGGAGATCCGGCGCCAGCGCGTGCGCCTCGAGCGCGCCCTCGCCGAAGCCGCGGTCGGGAAGATCTCGG
This sequence comes from Myxococcota bacterium, assembly GCA_039030075.1. NCBI lineage: Bacteria > Pseudomonadati > Myxococcota > Myxococcota bacterium. The sequence continues at coordinate 58,846 of JBCCEW010000001.1, forward strand.
GCGCCGTCGGCACTTTCGCCCACCTGCCGCCCGAGGTCGAAGAGGCCGTGTGCGCGCGCCTCGGGATCGGCTTCGAGCCTGCGGCCACCCAGGTCGTGCAGCGCGACCGCCACGCCGCCTTCATTGGCGCCCTCGCGCTCGTCGCGTCGAGCTGCGAGAAGATCGCCGTCGAGTTGCGTCACCTGGCGCGCACCGAGGTGCGCGAGGTGCAGGAAGAGTTCGGGAAGGGCCAGAAGGGCTCCTCGGCGATGCCTCACAAGCGCAACCCGTGGCGGCTCGAGAACGTGACGGGCCTGGCGCGCGTCGTCCGTGGCTACGCCGGCGCGGCGCTCGAGAACCAGGCGCTGTGGCACGAGCGGGACATCAGCAACTCGTCGGTCGAGCGGATGATCTTCCCCGACGCCTGCGTCACGGTCGACTTCATGTTGCATCGGCTCACCGGTCTGGTGGACACGCTGGTCGTGTTCCCCGACCGGATGCGCGAGAACCTCGAGATGACCCGCGGCCTGGCCTTCAGCGGCACCTTGCTGCTCGAGCTCGCCGCGAAGGACCTGACCCGCGAAGACGCCTACGCCCTGGTCCAGAAGCACGCGATGGATACCTGGGACCACGGCGGCGAATACCGCGAGCGGATCCTCGGCGACCCGAAGATCACGAGCGTCCTGTCGAAGGAAGAGATCGATCGCGCCTTCAGTCTCGACGAGGCGTTGCGACACGTCGACGCGATCTTCGAACGCACCCTGGCCCTGGCCGAAGACAACCCGGAGACCTCCGCGTGAAAGCCACGATCCACGTGACCCTCAAGCCCGACGTGCTGGACCCGCAGGGGAAGGCCATCCGCAACGCGAGTGCTCAGCTCGGCTACGACGCGATCACGGGCGTGCGCCAGGGGAAGCTCTTCGAGATCGAGCTCGACGCGTCGGGGGCCGACGAGGCGCGGAGGCTGCTCGACGAGCTGGCCGACAAGCTCCTGGCCAACCCGGTGATCGAAGACTACGAGATCATTCGGCTCGAAGACTGACGACCCCGATGGAGTCGGCCGATCTCGTCTTTGCCCTCTTGAACCTGTCGGTGCTCCCCTGGTGGGGCATCTGGCTGGTAGCCCCGCGCTCGGCCCTGGCGCGTCTGTTCGCCGGGCACGCGGCCGTCTTCATCGGTCTCGGTGTCGTGTACACGTCGCTGCTCGCGGCCGCCCTGGTCACCGAACCGCTCCAGGGCTTCGGCTTCGAGAGCGTGCGCGCGACCCTGGGAAGCCCGCTGGGGTTCTTGACGGGCTGGACTCACTTCCTGGCGCTCGATCTGTTCTGCGGGGCGTGGATCGTCCGTGAGTCGAACCGGCTGAGCCTCGAGCCGCGACTGTTCCTCTTCTTCGCCATGATGCTCGCGCCGATCGGGCTCGCGGGCTTCCTGCTACGTCGCGCGCTCTATTTGCGCAGTCTCGGTCAACTGGGCGAGGTCGATCTCGCCTGACACCGTAGGCGGTTCCCGGTGAAAGCCGGAGTCGTCGGTGTAGGAAGCGCGTACCGCCGCGCGCGGCGCAAGCCGAAGTGCAACCCGGTCGCGTTTGGTCGCGTGTCGCGCTCGCGAGTCGTTTCGCGAAACGCCCGATGTCGCGCGTCTCCGGCGCTCTACCGATGGTTTCGCAATTCGCGCGCGGCGTACGCGGAACTACCGAGCGAATCAAGCTCTGCGCGTTCGTGTCGATAGGGCTCTCGGCAACATGGTTTCCGCGTGGCCATCCGCGATGCGGAGTGGAAACGCGTGCGAAGGAGTTCTTCGATGATCCGAATCGCAACCGTCCGAGGTGTCTGCCTGGCCGCGATGACGTTCCTCTGGATCGGCGCCTCGGCGCAGGCCGCTCCGATCCTGCTGCAGAACGGGGCGGCCACGACCTCTCTGACGGGTCTCGACGTCGGTCAGGCGAGCGACGGCACGACGACTGGCGCCGGCGGTTGGTCCTCCGGCGGTCCGGGGACGGCCGTCTGGGAGACGGCGACGGACGTCGGCATGGGCGCGTTCAACGTCACGCTGAACCAGGCCTTCGGCTTCGGTCACATGATCGGCCGCTTCCGGATCTCGGTGACTACGGACGATCGCTCCATGTTCGCGGACGGCCTGGCGAACGGCGGTGATGTCACGGCCAACTGGATCGTGCTCTCCCCGACCAGCGTGACGGTACCGGCGGGCATGACCTTCTCCGTGCTGGGCGACGACACGATCATCACCGGCAACCCCGCGAACACGGGCGACTACGTGGTCGGGTACAACCTCGGCATCACGGGCGTGACGGGCATCCGGATCGAGCTGGTGCAGCACCCGGCGCTGCCGCTCGGTGGCCCGGGCTACGCCGCGAACGGCAACTTCGTGCTGACCGAGCTGAGCATGGACGCGGTCGTCGCGCCCGAGCCCGGCACGGCCATGCTGGTCGCGCTCGGTCTCGTCGCGCTGGGCGTCGGACGGCGCCGACGCCGCTAGGCGAGTCCCAGGTTCCGCCGGATGCGGATCTCGGGTGCCTCGGTGTCCGGCTCGAAATCGCTGCCGGTGATCTGCTCGAAGGCTTCGATGTAGCGGCGTGACGCTTCGCAGCGCACGTCGACCGGCAGCTCCGGCGGCGTGCCGTCCCCGCGATAGCCCCGCTCACCGAGCCAGCGCCGCACGTACTCCTTGTCGAGCGCGTCGGGCGCCCGTCCATCGGAGAGCGCTCGCTCGTAGCGGTCGCGATACCAGTAGCGGGAAGAGTCGGGCGTGTGGATCTCGTCGACGACGACCAGGCTGCCGTCGTCCTGCTGGGCGATCTCGTACTTCGTATCCACGAGGATGAGCCCGCGGCTCTCGGCCCACCGCTGTCCCTCGGCGAAGAGCGCGTGCGAGAGCTTTGCGGCGGCGTCGTAGGTCGCCTCGGTCAGCGTGCCGCTGGCGATGATCTCCGCGCGTGAGGTCAGCTCGTCGTGTCCGCCCTTCGGCGCCTTGGTGGTGGGCGTGAGCAGGGGCTCGGGCAGCTTCTCGTGGGCGCCCATGCCTTCGGGCAGCCGATGGCCGCAGTACTCGCGCTCGCCCCTTGCATAGGCGGTCCAGATCGAGGTGTTCGTCGACCCGGTGAGGTAACCGCGCATCACGAACTCCACCGGGAGCGGCTTGAGCTCGCGAACGACGGAGACGGCCGGGTCGGGAACCGAGAGCAGATGGTTCTCGGCCAGATCACGGGTCTTCTCGAACCAGAACGCGGCGAGCTGGTTCAGGACCTGTCCCTTGAAGGGGAGGGTGCCCACGACCACGTCGAAGCAGCTCACCCGGTCTGTGACGACGATCGTGCGTCGGTCTGCGGCGACGTAACTGTCGCGGACCTTCCCCTCGACGCGGTGCCCGAGGCCCTCGAAGCGGGTCTCGGCCAGGGTCTGATCGCACTGGTCACGCAGGAGTCGGGGGTCGGTTCCCATGCGTTCTCTCGTGGGTCCGCTCGCGAGGGCGATGCGGGTGGGGGGCGGCGGGGCCTCGGCGGACTGCGAACCGGCGGCTCGTGCCTGGCGAGGAGAGGCCCGGTGGCGCCTGGGGGGAGGCCAGCATGCTACAAAGCTCCGTCGTTCCGGTCCAGAAATCGGGGGGAGGAGCGCACGGATGGGGGCCGGACGCACCATCGCGACGGGACTCGCCATCGTCCTGCAAACGCTGTTCGCGTGGCTGCTCTTCAGCGGCCTCGAGGCCCCTCTGCTTTGGCACGACGAAGCCGACACGGCGATGTTCGGTCGCCGCATCCTCGACTACGGCTACCCGAAGGTGCACGGGCCGGTGAACACCACCTACGGCGTGCAGCATCCGCTCGAGGTGGGCAGCGTCGCCGGGCTCGATGCCTACGTGGGCTCGCCCTGGGGCCAGTACTACTTCGCCGCACCCGCGGTGGCGTGGTCCGACGGAGCCGACGGCTTCGCCGCGCGGACCTGGCGCATGCGGGTGCCCTTCGTGCTCGCTGGCTGGTGCGGCGTGTTGTTGCTCGGCGTCGTCGGGGCCGCGGGCTGGCGTCGGCTCGGAGCCTCGGTCCCGCTGTTCTGGTGCGGTTACGGCGTCGCGCTGATGGCGAACGTCTCCCTCCAGCTCCATCTGCGCGAGGTTCGCTACTACCCGCTCGTCGTCCTGGCCCTGGGTCTGGTCGCCGCCCTCGAGCTGCGTCGGCACGCATCGCCTTCCCAGGGGGCCCCGCGACCCGCGACGCTCGTGTTGGCGGGCGTTCTGTGGCTCCTCTTCAACCTGTTCTATCCCGCCTACGCGGCCGTCACGCTGGCGGCCGGAGCCATCTACGCGCTGCGCGCGCTTCCCGAACCGGGGTGGGTCGCCCGCCTGCGCCGCTTCGGCGCGGAAGCCGGCCCCTACCTGGTCGCCGGACTCGCGGTCCTGCCGATGGCGCTCTTCTACCAGATCCCCCAGCAGAGCCAGGCCTTTCTCACCGCCTTCCGCGGCGAAGGCCACGCCTGGTGGCCTCGCTTTCTCGACGGGGGGGCCTACCTGCTCCGCTACGAATGGTGGGCGGTTGCGATCGTCGGCGTGGGATGGGCGGCCTGGGGGCACCTCCGACGTGGTGGGCCGGACGCGGCCACGCGACCCGTGCTGGCCGGCTGCGGCTCCGTTCTGCTCGTGGTCGCGGTGTGGTGGGCCCTGGTCGCGCGCACCCCGTTCTTCTACGAGCGCTACTACGTGGCGCTCTCGCCGCTCCTGGCCTGCGTCGGCGTGCTCGCGGCGGGGCTCTTGTGGCAGCAGCGCTCGGCAGCCTCGGCCCGTGTGGCCGGCGGCGTCCTCGCCGTGCTCTGCCTCTTCTCACTCCACGCCCGCACGCCCGACCTGGCGGGCCGTTGGAGCGGGATGGGCGAGCGCTACCGCGGGCCGCTCGATGTCGCCGTGCGGTTCGTTGCCGACCTGCCTCCGCAAGAACGGCCGCTCGTGGTCTCGACGAACTACGAGGACCACAGCTTCATGTTCTACCTGGGCGCGAAGGCGGTATTGGGCTTCTACGCGCCGGATCGTGTCGGTGACCGCGCCGTGCTGCCCGACGTGATCATTCCCCGGCCCTGGGCGAAGAACCAGAAAGCGCTGATCGACCAGGCCCGCCGGGCGTCCTTCGAGGCCCACGAGCTGCCGGTCGCCAACCTCAAGGCGAACAACGTTCCGTCGCTGTCCGAGCGCAACCAGGCGAAGCTGGTACACCGCTTCGTCTCCCCCCCGCCAGACGCCGGTTTCGGGCCTCTGCGTATCTACGTGCGGCAAGAACCCTGAGACGGGGCAGGGCGCTTGTTGGGCCCGGGGTGGGTGGTTAGACTGCTCGCGTTCCCGCTCCATCCCCAGTCCAAGTCCCAGTTCCACTGGCCTTCCGTGGGCGCCCCCCTGCCGTCGTGACCCACGTTCGAGGGATCCCCCGATGTTCTCGGTCATCCAATTGCCGGGTTCGAACGACGATCGCGATCTGCATTTCGCGATGAAGTCCGTCCTGGGCGCACCGGCGAAGCTGGTGTGGCACAAGGATGCGGCGCTGCCCGCCGACACCGCCGGGGTGCTGATCCCCGGTGGCTTCTCCTATGGCGACTACCTGCGCGCCGGCGCGATGGCGCGCTTCGCTCCGATCCTCGCCGACGTGAAGCGCTTCGCCGACAACGGCGGCCCGGTCCTCGGCATCTGCAACGGCTTCCAGATCCTCTGCGAGTCCGGGCTCCTGCCCGGCGCGTTGGTGCGCAACCACCATCTCCACTTCGTCTGCGAGGAGGTCATCCTGCGCGTCGAGCACGCCAGGGCGCCGTTCACCTCGCGCGCGCGCCAGGGACAGACCCTCCGGATCCCGATCAAGCACGGCGAGGGGGCCTACCACGCTTCGCCCGAGCTGCTCGAGCGGATCGAGGCGAACGGCCAGGTGCGGCTGCGCTACGTGGACGCGGCCGGTGAGGCGACGCCGGCGGCGAACCCGAACGGCAGCGTCGCGAACATCGCGGGCGTGACGAGCGAGCGCGGCAACGTGCTCGGTCTGATGCCCCACCCGGAGCATGCCGTCGAGGCGGGGCTCGGGGGGGAGGACGGTCGCGTCGTGCTCGGCTCGCTCGTCGATGCGCTGGCGGGCTCCCATTGACCGAGCTGCGCGAACCCACCGTCGATCTCGCACTGGCCCGCGAGCACGGTCTGACCGACGCCGAGTACGCCCGCATCCAGGAGCTACTCGGCCGGGTCCCCAGCTTCTCCGAGCTCGGCATCTTCTCGGTGATGTGGGCGGAGCACTGCTCCTACAAGTCCAGCAAGAAGTATCTGAAGCAGCTGCCCACCGAAGGGCCGCAGGTGTTGCAGGGCCCCGGCGAGAACGCGGGTGTCGTGTCGATCGGGGACGGCCTCGCGGTCGTCTTCAAGATCGAAAGCCACAACCATCCCTCGTTCATCGAGCCGAAGCAGGGCGCCGCGACCGGCGTCGGCGGCATCCTGCGCGACGTGTTCACGATGGGTGCACGTCCGATTGCGTCCCTCGACTCGCTGCGCTTCGGTCCCCTCGACGACCCGCTGCATCAGTACCTGCTGCGCGGCGTCGTGTCGGGCGTGGGCGGCTACGGCAACCCGGTGGGCGTCGCCACCGTCGGAGGGGAGACCACCTTCCACGAGTGCTACCGCGGCAACATCCTGGTGAACGCCTTCAACCTCGGACTGGTCGAGGTGGACAAGATCTTCCTCGCGAAGGCGGCGGGGGTCGGCAACCCGGTGATCTACGCGGGCAGCAAGACCGGCCGCGATGGGATCCACGGGGCGAGCCTGCTCGCCTCGGCCGAGTTCGACGAAGAGAGCGAGGCGAAGCGCCCGACGGTGCAGGTGGGTGACCCGTTCACCGAGAAGTGCCTGATCGAAGCTTGCCTGGAGCTGATGCAGACCGACGCGATCGTCGGGATCCAGGACATGGGCGCCGCCGGCCTGACCTGCTCTTCCTTCGAGATGGCCAGCAACTCGGGCACCGGCATCGAACTCGACCTCGACCGCGTGCCCCAGCGCGAGAAGGGCATGACGCCCTACGAGCTGCTCCTGTCCGAGAGCCAGGAACGCATGCTGATGGTCGCGAAGGCCGGTCGTGAGGACGAAGTCTGCGCGATCTTCGAGCGCTGGGACCTCGACGCTTGCGTGGTCGGGCGCGTCACCGACGACGGCCGCATGCGCATCCAGTGGCAGGGTCACCCGGTGGTCGACATCCCGGTCGCGCCCGTGGCCCACGAGAGCCCGGAGCTGGACCGCCCGGTGCGCGAGCCCGCCGACCGGCTCGAGCGCCAGAAGCTCGACCTCGCGTCGGTCGCGCCCGAGGACGACCTCACCGGAGCCCTCCACGCGCTCCTCGACGATCCGAACCTCGCGTCGAAGCAGTGGCTGTACCGCCAGTACGACCAGCTCGTCCAGGGGAACACCCTGATCGGTCCGGGGGGCGACGCCGCCCTGGTGCGCATCAAGCGCGAAGACGGCACGACGACCACGAAAGCGGTGGCCCTCGCCGTCGACTGCAACCCGCGCTGGTGCTGGCTCGATCCCTACCAGGGAGCGATCGCCGCCGTCGCCGAAGCCGCGCGCAACGTCGCCTGCACCGGCGCCCGCCCGCTGGCCCTCACCAACTGTCTCAACTTCGGCAACCCGGAGAAGCCCGAGATCATGTGGGAGTTCGCCGAGGCGACGCGCGGCATGGGCGACGCGTCCCGCGCCCTCGGCACCCCGGTCGTGTCGGGGAACGTCTCCTTCTACAACGAGACCTCCGGTCGCGCGATCTTCCCCACGCCGACGATCGGGGTGGTCGGCGCTCTCGAAGACTGGGCGCATCACGCGAAGGCGGCGTTCCCGGGGCCCGACCACGACATCGTGCTGCTCGGGGACACCCGGGAAGAACTCGGTGGCAGCAGCTGGCTCGCCCTGCGTCGCGACATCGAGGCCGGCACCCCCCCGACCGTCGACCTGGCCCACGAGCGCCGGCTGACGGATCTGCTGGTCGAAGGCGTCGCTTCCGGCGAAATCACCAGCGCCCATGACACCTCCGACGGCGGCCTCGCCGTGGCCCTGGCGGAATGCTGCTTCACCGGGCCCGCGCTCGTCGGTGCCCACGTCGCGCTCGACGATGCGATCCGCCCGGATGCGCTGCTGTTCGGGGAGACTCCCGGTCGCGTCGTCGTGACCACGCGGGATGCCGCGGCACTGCTCGCCGTCGCCGAGCGGCACGGCGTGCCGGCCCGAAAGATCGGCCGCACGGGCGGGAGCCGCCTAGTGGTGGGCGCGCCCGACCGCGCGGCCTGGATCGAGGCCGAGGTCAGCGCGCTCCAGCAGCGCTGGGAGCGGGCGATCCCGCGGCGTCTGGGCGAAGCGGAAACCGGATCTGCGGAAAGCTGAAGGTGCGGCCCGTGCGCGCCGAAAGAAGGACGAGCCCGCAATGACGATGTCCCGAGAAGAACTGGCGGAACTGGTCGAGGCGCATCTCGACGATCGCTTCCACGACGAATGCGGCGTCGTGGCGGTTCAGGGGCATCCGGAAGCCGCGAAGATCGCTTATCTCGGTCTCTACGCGCTGCAACACCGGGGGCAGGAGAGCGCCGGCATCGTCAGCTGCCCGGGCGGCGGACGCCCCCTCGACGTCCACCGCGGGATGGGCCTGGTGGCGGACGTCTTCAACGAGCGGATCCTCGAGCGCCTCGACGGGCGCATGGCCATCGGTCACGTGCGCTACTCGACGGCGGGCGATAGCGCGCTCGTGAACGCCCAACCCTTCTGTGCGACGACGGACGCGGGTCCGACCGCGATCGCCCACAACGGCAACCTGGTCAATGCGCTGCCGATCCGCCGCGAGCTCGAGGGGCGGGGCGCGATCTTCAGCACCACCGCCGACAGCGAGGTGATCGTCCAGCTGCTGGCGCGCTCGCGCGAGCGCACGCCGGAAGAGCGACTAATCGATGCCCTCTCCCGGGTGAAGGGCGCCTTCAGTCTGGTGATGATGACCCACGATGCGCTGGTCGCGGCGCGCGACCCGCGTGGGTTCCGGCCCCTGTCGCTCGGCCGCCTCGACGGCGCCTGGGTGCTGGCCAGCGAGACCTGCGCCTTCGACCTGATCGGGGCCACTCACGAGCGCGACCTCGCGCCGGGCGAGATGGTGGTGATCCGGCGTGGTCGCCTGCGCAGTCTGCACCCCTTCCGCGCCGAGCCCGAGAGCTTCTGCATCTTCGAGCACATCTACTTCGCGCGGCCCGACTCGAACCTGATCGGACACAACGTCTACGAGTTCCGCAAGGAGCTCGGGCGCACCCTCGCCCGGGAGCACCCGGTGGCAGCGGACGTGGTGGTGCCCGTGCTCGACTCGGGGAACACGGCCGCACTCGGCTACGCCGAGGAATCGGGAATCCCCTACGACCAGGCCCTGATCCGCAATCACTACGTCCAGCGCACCTTCATCGAACCGGCCCAGTCGATTCGCCACTTCGGGGTGAAGGTGAAGCACAACGCGGTGAAGGGGGCGCTCGCCGGCAAGCGCGTGATCCTGGTCGACGACTCGATCGTGCGCGGTACCACGCTCACGAAGATCGTGAACATGCTGCGCAACGCCGGCGCCAGCAGTGTCCACCTGCGGATCTCCTCACCGCCCACGATCGGGCCCTGCCACTACGGCATCGATACGCCGACCCGCAGTGAGCTGATCGCGAGCCAGCACAGCGTCGACGAGATTCGCGCGATCATGGGCGCCGACTCGCTCGGCTATCTGTCGCTCGAAGGCTTGCGGAAGTGCGGCACGCGCATCAAGCACGGCTTCTGCGACGCCTGCTTCAGCGACGAGTACCCCGTCGAGCTCGGCGAGCAAGGGCCGGTACCCCAGCTCTCCCTCTTCCGGTCGGTCGATCCCGAAGATGTCTGAGCCGGGCGGCCGACTCGACCTCGCGGCCCTGCAGCGGGCCGTGAGCGATGGCCGCATCCACACCGTGATCACCGCGTTGCCCGATCTCTTCGGTCGGCTCGTCGGCAAGCGCATCACCGCGTCCTTCTTCCTGGAAGAAGTCGTGCCCCACGGCATGCACGTGTGTGACTACCTGCTGGCGAGCGACATGGAGATGGACCCGACGCCGGGCTACGCCTTCACCAGTTGGGAGACCGGCTACGGAGACCTGCACGCGGTTCCCGATCCGGGCACCCTGCGCGTGGCGGCGTGGCACGAGGGGACGGCCGTCGTGCTCTGCGACGCCCTCGACGCAGCCGGCCAGCCGATCGAAGTCTCGCCGCGGCGCATCCTCCAGCGTCAGCTGCAGCGTCTCGCGGAGCGGGGCTGGACGGCGAAGATGGGCAGCGAGCTCGAGTTCTTTCTGCTCGGCGACGACTACGCGGCCGCCCACGAGAAGGGCTACCGCAACCTCGCGCCGACCCAGCGCTACATCGAGGACTACCACGTCCTGTCGGGCAGCTATGTCGAGAACGTGATCGGGGCGATCCGCCGGGAGGTCGATGCCTCGGCGATCCCGGTGGAGTTCAGCAAGGGCGAGTGGGGCCCGGGCCAGCACGAGATCAATCTCCGCTACGCGGAAGCGATGGAGATGGCGGACCGGCACGTCCTCTACAAGCTCGCGGCGAAGGAGATCGCTGCGCGACACGGCCACGGGCTCACCTTCATGGCGAAGTACGACGAGGAACTCGCGGGCAGCAGCCTGCATGTCCATGCGTCGCTGTGGGAGGGGGAGGCGGCCGCCTTCGCGGGCACGGCGGAGCTGCCCGGGGCGCCCACGACCTCCTCGGACACCTTCCGTTTCTTCCTCGGCGGACTCCTGTCCCATGCGCCGGCGCTGACGATGCTCTTCGCGCCCAACCCCAACTCCTACAAGCGCTACCGCCCGGGCACCTTTGCGCCCACGGCGATCGCCTGGAGCTACGACAACCGCACCGCGGGGTTCCGGGTGGTCGGCCACGGGCCGTCGCTGCGCGTCGAGTGTCGAATCCCGGGTGCGGATGCGAACCCCTATCTCGTCTACGCCGGGATGCTGGCGGCCGGACTCGACGGCATCGAGCGCGAGCTCGATCCGGGGGCTGCCTTCGAGGGCGACGTCTACGCGGCCGAAGGGCTGCCCCAGATGCCGAACTCGCTCACCGAGGCCGCGCGGGTCTTCGAAGAGAGCGCCTTCGTGCGCGCGGCCTTCGGCGACGACGTTGCCGCTCACTTGCTGCACTTTGCGCGCACCGAGCAGCGCGAGATCGAATCGCGGGTGAGCGACGTCGAGCGGCGCCGCTACCTCGAACGCATCTAACGTCCCTTCCGCGTACGCAGCGCGCCGGCAACGGCTGCGCAACGTCAGGCGCGCATGGCTTTTTTCGCGACAGCTCGGGCACCGGTCCGCCGATCTGTTGGTGAGGCGATTTTGCCCCACATCCATCGGACGGTTGAACGGACGTGGCCACCCCGGGACCCCTTCTCGAGGTCGAATACAGCGACGCGCGCGCGTTTGGCGAAGATTTTCAGGCAAATCTCGCCAACGGAGGCGTCTTCGTTTCCACCGAAGACGTTCCGGAATTGCGCGCGCGCGTCTGCGTTCGCTTGCACTTGCGTTGGTGCGAGCACCAGATCGATCTCGAAGGCGAGGCCGTCCATGTCGTGCCCCCGGAAATGGCCGACATGGGCGGGCGCGCCGGGGTGGCCGTCCAGTTCGACGGAGCGCCCGCCGAGATTCGCGCCCAACTCGAGCCCTACTGCGCAGCGCCGGCCGAGCCGACGCTGCCGCCGCCCGAGAACGAAGAGCGCATCGCACCCCGCAAGCTCGTTCGCGTCAACGCCACGATCGACGGACCCGACGGCCGCGTCGACGGGCGCACCCGCAACCTCTCGCGCAACGGCGTGCTGATCGGCTTCGAAGCCGGCGCGGTCGCGCTCCAGTCGGCGGTGACAGTCGGGATGGAACACCCGGCAACCAGGGAACGCCTCGAGATTGCCGGCGTCGTCGTACGCGCGGTCGAACACGGCGGCCGGGTGAACGCGGTGGCCGTGCACTTCGACACGGACGCGCCGAACCGGGACGAAATCGAGGGATTCATCGAGAGCGTCCAGAGCGTCGAGCACACGCGGCGCCTCGGCGGCATCACCGGGCCGATCGCCGAGCTCGGCCCCCAGGCCCTCGTGCAGATGTTCGCGAACACCGCGCCCCAGGGAACGATCCTGCTGCGCAGCGGCGAGGACGAGGGCGTCGTGTGCTTCGAGGGCGGCCTGATGGTCTCCGCGGATACGGGGGGCACGTCGGGCATGAAGGCGCTGGTGCGCATGCTCTCCTGGCGCGAAGGCACCTTCGAGTTCCATACGGGCGTCGAGGATCGGGGGGAGGGCGCAGCCCCGTTCCCGCTCGAGGCTGCGATCTTCGATGCGGTTCGCCAGCTCGACGAAGGCGAACGCGCCGAGCCGGGTAGCTTCCCGCTGCAGGCGCGTCTGACCGCGGCACCCGGGGCCGACCTGGGCGCCGCCGGGGATCTCTCGAAGCTCGAGCAGGCGTTGCTCGACCTGGCCGCGGCCGGCTTCTCGCTCCAACGCGCGCTCGAGGTGATCCCGGAGCCCGACCCCGAGATCTTCACCGCTCTGCGCCAGCTGATCGACGCCGAGCTGCTCGAGCTGCGCTGAGCGTCGCCTCCTGCGGACGGCTACCCTGCGCCGCGCATGTCCGCGCGCGAAGGAAGACTGGCCGGCCGCACTGCGATGATCACCGGTGCCGGGAGCGGCATTGGTCGCGAGACCGCGCTGCTCTTCGCTCGCGAGGGCGCGAACGTCGTCGCTGCCGACATCGACGAGTCGCGGGCGAGTGAAACGGTCGCGGCGATTGCCGATGCGGGCGGCCAGGCCCATGCCGTCGCCCTCGACGTGCGCCGCGCCACGGCGGTGGAGGCGGCCGTCGGCGAGGCAGAGCGCACCTTCGGCGCGCTCCACGTGCTCTTCAACAATGCGGGGATCTTCCCCGACGAAGACGGTCTCCCCGTCGACACGCCCGAGTCGGTCTGGGAAACCGTGATCGACGTGAACCTCAAGGGCGTGTTCCTGGGCTGCAAGTACGGGATTCCGGCGCTGCAACGCGCAGGCGGCGGGTCGATCATCAACACCGCCTCCTTCGTGGCCGTGGTCGGCGCCGCGACGGCCCAGATCGCCTACACCGCCAGCAAGGGCGGTGTGCTCGCGATGACGCGTGAGATCGCCGTCGCCTACGCGAAGCAGGGCCTCCGCGCGAATGCCCTGTGCCCGGGGCCCGTCGACACGCCGCTCCTGCAGGAGCTGCTCCGCGACCCCGACGCGCGCGCCCGGCGTCTGGTGCACGTCCCGATGGGACGCCTCGCGAAAGCCGAGGAGATCGCCCGCGCGGCGCTCTTCCTGGCCTCGGAAGAGTCGTCCTACGTGAACGGCACCCAGTTCCTCGTCGACGGCGCGATCACCGGCGCCTACGTCACGCCCGAGTAGCGCGGGCCGGCTAGACGAGGTCCTTGCGGCGCACCCGGGTGTCGTCGCTGAAGTTCGTGTCGTCGTGGTCGGGGTAGTCGACGTTGAAGTGCAGGCCGCGGCTTTCCTTGCGGGCCCGCGCACAGCGAATCACCAGCTCGGCGACGGTGGCGAGGTTGCGCAGCTCGACGAGGGGCGGGGTGACGCGCCAGTTCCAGTAGTAGTCGGTGATCTCCTGCTGGAGCAGGTCGATGCGTGCCTGGGCACGGCGCAGGCGGCGATCGCTGCGCACGATGCCGACGTAGTTCCACATGAAGCGTCGGATCTCGTCCCAGTTCTGGGTGATGACGACGGCTTCGGGGCTCTCGGTGGCGTCGCCCGTCTCCCAGGCCGGGGCCTCGTGTTCGTCCGGGGGCACCTCGCGTAGCCGCGCTTCGGTGGAGCGCGCGGCGGCGTCGGAGAAGACCAGCGCTTCGAGCAGCGAGTTCGACGCCAGCCGGTTGGCCCCGTGGAGCCCCGTGCAGGTGACCTCGCCCGCGGCGAAGAGGTTCGGCAGGTCGGTTTCGCCGTCGAGGTTGGTGAGGACGCCGCCGCAGCAGTAGTGGGCCGCCGGTACCACCGGGATCGGCTCGCGGGTGAGATCGACACCGAACTCGAGGCAGCGCCGATAGATGTTGGGGAAGCGGTCGCGGAGGTAGTCGGCGTCCTTGTGGGTGATGTCGAGGAGGACCGATTCGTCGCCCGTGCGCTTCAGGGCTTCGTCGATCGCGCGGGCGACGATGTCGCGGGGCGCGAGGTCGGCGAGGTCGTGCAGCCCTTGCATGAAGGGCTCACCCGACTGGGTCTTGAGGATGCCGCCTTCTCCGCGCACGGCTTCGCTGATCAGGAACGACTTCGCCTGCGGGTGATACAGACAGGTCGGGTGGAACTGGACGAACTCCATGTTCGCGAGGGTCGCGCCTGCGCGATAGGCCATCGCCATGCCGTCCCCCGACGCGATGTCCGGGTTGCTCGTGTAGAGATAGACCTTCCCCGCGCCACCGGTCGCGAGCATCGTGACGCGCGCCTGGAAGGTGTCGATCTCGCCGTTACCCGAGTCGAGGACGTAGGCGCCGACGGCGCGGTTGGGACCGGGCCAGCCGAGCTTCTGCGACGTGATGAGATCGATGCCGCAGTGATCCTCGTAGAGCGAGATGTTCGGGTGGGAGCGCGCCTTCGAGAGCAGGACGCGTTCGATCTCCCGGCCCGTCGCGTCGCGGTGGTGGAGGATGCGGCGGTGGGTGTGTCCGCCTTCGCGGGTGAGGTCGAAGGCCGACTTCCCCGGTTCGGGCGGCGTCTCCGAGACGTCGAACTCGGCGCCGAGCCGCAGCAGTGCGTCGATCATCGCCGGGCCGCGTTCGATCACGTGCTCGACGACCGGGCGTCGACACAGGCCGTCGCCGGCGACCAGGGTGTCCTGGACGTGGGCGTCGAAGCTGTCGTCCTCGTCCTGGACGGCGGCGATTCCGCCCTGCGCCCAGTTCGTGGCCGAGTCGGCAGCGCGCTTCTTGGTGACGATCGCGACGCGCCCCAGCTCCGCGGCGCGCAGCGCGTAGAAGAGGCCTGCGATCCCACTCCCGAGGACGAGGACGTCGAAGCGTTGGGGGTTCGGCAAAGGGAGGACTCGTAGGGCGCCGGAGGCTAAGGGGCGCCGGAGGAAGCACCGATAACGGCCGAGCGATGGAACGCTCCCATTCTATGCGTGCCGCCCCGGACGGGGCAATCCCCCGTGGGGGGATCGTGCGGGTTGCCATTGGAGCCGCGCTGCTGGCCTGTGCCCTCGCAGGGCCCGCTGCAGCGGGCGGCGTCTACATGTACGTCGACGACCGCGGGGTCACCCATTTCACCAACGATCCCCGTGGGGACGATCGCTTCAAGCCGATGACCCTCCGCCGCGAGCTCTCGCGGCGGGTTCCGAAGCACCGGGCCCCGAAGTCCCGGAAGTACGACCCTCTGATCACCAGTGCGGCCTACCACCAGGGGCTGCCGCCCGCCCTGATCAAGGCCGTGATCGCCGCCGAGTCGGCTTTCGATTCCCAGGCCGTCTCCCACGCCGGCGCCCAGGGGCTGATGCAGCTGATGCCGGCCACGGCCGCCAGCCTCGGGGTCAACAACGCCTTCGAGCCCGCCCAGAACGTCCACGGCGGGAGCGCCTACCTCCGGAAGATGCTGGATCGCTATGGCGATGTGAGCCGCGCCCTGGCCGCGTACAACGCCGGGCCGACCGCCGTGGATCGCTACGGCGGCATTCCGCCCTACCGGGAGACCAAGGCTTACGTGGAGCGGGTTCTGACCTACTATCGTCGATATCATGGCGATTTCCCTCGATAGCGAGCCGATCGAGTCGGTCGCCGCGCCGTCGTCCGGGCGCCGGCCGCCGCTCTCCCGCCACGCCCTGCAGGGAAAGACCTCCGCCGAGACGCGCGAACGGTCCGTGCCCGCACCCGACGAAACGAACACCGTTTCCGCAACCGCTCCCGAGGCCCCGCCGGCGGAACGGTTCTGGAATCTGCCCAACACCATCACCGCGATGCGCGCGGCGGTGGTGCCGGTCCTGCTGCTGCACCCGCTCTTCCCGAGCGAGTCCGCCAGTGCGGTGATGGCCTGGTTCTTCATCGTGGCCGCCGTCTCCGACCTCGTCGACGGCTGGCTGGCGCGCCGCGGTCAGCAGGTCACCCACATCGGCAAGCTGCTCGATCCGCTCGCCGACAAGCTGCTCGTTTCCACGGCCCTGATCGTCCTGCTCGCGATGGGGCGAATCCCGCTCTGGGCCACCTGGATGGTGGTGACGATCGTCGGCCGCGAGCTCGCCGTCACCGGCCTGCGCGGCATCGCGTCGGCGGGCGGACAGGTCGTGGCGGCGTCGAGCCTCGGCAAGCTGAAGACCGTCACGCAGAACATCGCGGTGGGGGCCTTGCTCTTCCACTTCACGACGATCGGGCTGAACGCCCAGACCGTCGGCCTCGTCTTCCTCTTCATCGCCACGGCGCTCACGATCGCGTCGGGATACCACTACTTCGCGCAGTACTTCCGGAGCCTGGCCGCCGCGCCGCAGGGGAATGATGCAGAGACCGGAACTGGGAGTGACTCATGACCCGTTTGACGGAACTGCGACATCGCATCGAATCGCGTGACGCGCGGATCGGCGTCGTCGGCCTGGGCTACGTCGGGCTTCCCCTCGCGATCGAGTTCGCGAAGCAGGGCTTCCACGTCACGGGCTTCGACCTCAATCGCTCGAAGATCGAAACGCTGAACGACGGCGATTCCTACATCGAAGACGTCCCGGCCGACGAGGTGGCGAAGGTCACCCAGAGCGGCGCCCTGGTGGCCACGACGGATTTCGGGGAGCTCGCGCGCTGCGACGTGATCAACGTCTGCGTGCCGACCCCGCTCACGCGCAGCAAGGACCCCGACGTCTCGCACATGGCCGAGGCCATGGAGGAGATTCGCAAGCGCCTGCGTGTCGGGCAGCTGATCGTGCTGGGCAGCACCACCTACCCGGGCACCACCCATGAGCTCTTCGTGCCGCTCCTCGAGGGCACGGGGCTGAAGGTGGGCGAGGACTTCGCGATCGCCTTCGGGCCCGAGCGCATCGACCCGGCGAATCAGCAGTTCGCCGTGAACGAGGTGCCGAAGGTCGTGGGCGGCGAGACGCCGCTCTGCTGCGAGCTCGCGTCGGCGCTCTTCAAGACCATCTTCGACACGGTGGTGCCGGTGTCTTCCACCCAGAGTGCCGAGATGGTGAAGCTCCTCGAGAACACCTTCCGCGCCATCAACATCGGCCTCGTGAACGAGGTGGCGCTGATGTGCGAGCGCCTGGGGCTCGACGTCTGGGAAGTGATCGAAGCGGCGGCCACCAAGCCCTACGGCTACATGAAATTCCTGCCGGGGCCCGGCCTCGGGGGGCACTGCATTCCCGTCGACCCGACCTACCTCTCGTGGAAGATGAAGACGCTGAACTTTCCCGCGCGCTTCATCGAGTTGGCCACCGAGATCAACAACGCGATGCCGTCCCACGTGGCGGATCGCGTGGCCGATATCCTGAACGACGACCGCCTCGCGGTGAACGGCGCGCGGATCCTGATCCTGGGCGTGGCCTACAAGGCGAACGTCTCCGACGTCCGCGAGTCGCCGGCCCTCGATGTGATCCAGCGGCTGCGCGAGAAGGGCGCCGAGATCGCCTTCCACGATCCCCATGTCAGCGAGATCGATATCGAGGGCCACACGCTCAAGGGCACCGATCTCTCGGACGCCACCCTGGCGGCCTACGACCTGGTGATCATCCTGACCGACCACGCCGCGGTCGACACCGCGCGGGTGGTGGAGAAGGCCGAGCGCGTCTTCGACACCCGCAACGCCACCAAGGGCATCGCCGGTGGCGAGAAGGTGCGGAGGCTCTAGGCGCAACACTGGACGGGGCCGAGCGGGGAGGGCGTCTCCTCCCCGGAATCGAGCCGCTGGGGCCGAAGCGGCTGCGCCCTTGACGCGCCCGCGGGGGGCCCGGATACTCTCCCGTCCAACGCTTTCCGAGCACGAGTAGCTCAGTTGGTAGAGCGCCACGTTGCCAACGTGGGGGTCGCCGGTTCGAGCCCGGTCTCGTGCTCCAGAAAAACGAAGCGCCCCCGGCCACCCGGCCGGGGGCGTTCTCGTTTGTGGGCGCAGAGGGCCCCCGCCCCCCGCGCGGCTTGACCCGCGGATCGTCGCGACGGGAAGATGGGCCGACGCGACCGCGCCGGGTGAAGCCGTGGGATCGCGGCGGGGGCTCCATGCGTCTAGCGCGAAGGCACGACAGGAAACCGCCGGCTCGCTACCTGGCGGCCGTCCTCGTCGTGCTCGCACTCTCGACCGAGGTGAGCGCGGACGGACTCTTCATCGATCGCATCGATGTCGAGCCCGGGCCCAATGGCGTCCAGGCGGTCGACGTAAACGGTGACGGGGAGGTCGACCTGCTCACGGCGGGAATCGATGGCCACGCCTTGGCAGTCCTCTTGGCGAACGGGGACGGCACCTACGCGCCGCCGGTGCTGTACGGGCCGAGTACGCTCCCCATCGGCCTGGCCGCGGTCGACGTCGACGGCGATACGATCCTGGACGTGCTCTCGGTGCGGAGCAATCAGGTGCGTGCGCTGCTCGGCAACGGCGACGGCACCTTTCAGGCGTCGATCAACTCCCCGTCGACATTGGCCCTCTTTACGAGCAGCTTCGCCGTCGGTGATCTCGATGGGGACAGCGTTCCCGACCTCGTCACGACGGATCAGTTCACCGGCGTCAACGTGGTGCTGGGGAACGGCGACGGGACCTTCCAGCTGCCGGTGGCGTACCCGGTGGGCACCCCCGGGTCCACCTTCCCGTTCGGCGCGCGGATCGCCGATCTGAACGGCGACAGCGCGCCCGACATCGTGGCGACGAACTCGGTGAGTTCGAACGTCCATGTCCTCCTCGGAAACGGGGACGGCACCTTCCAGGCTGCGAACGACCTCACGATCGGAGTTTCCCCGGGGCGGACTGCGTTCATCGACGTCGATGGCGACACGGTCCTGGATCTGCTCGCGATCGATTTTACGACCAGCGAGCTGCTCATCCTGCCCGGCAACGGAGACGGGACCTTTCAGACGCCACAGGTCTCGTCGGCCGGAGAGGCGACGGGCATCCTCGAGGTCGTGGATGTCGATGGGGACGGCGTCACGGACATCGTGGGCTTCGCCCAAGGGGGCAACGGCGTGTCGGTGCTCCTGGGCAACGCCGGCGGCAGCTTCCAGCCCGGAGTCAAGTACGGCGCGGGCCGCGGCGTCGGGGCGGTGGACGTCGCGGACATCGACGGGGACGGCCTCCTCGATATCGCGACGGAGAATTCGCAGAGCAGTGACCTGAGCATCCTGAAAGGTCTCGGCGACGGGAGTTTCCTGGCTGCCGAGACCTACGAAGCCGGGGACTCTCCTGGCGCGGCACTCCCCGTCGATCTGAACGGCGACCAGGTTCCCGACCTGGTCGCGTCGAACGGACCTACCGACACGTTGAGCATCTTGCTAGGAAACGGAGACGGTACCTTCTCGGCGGCCATCAGCGTTCCAGCCGGGGACAACCCCGGCTTCGTCCAATCGTCCGACTTCGACGGCGACGGCATCGTCGATCTCGCCGCAACGAGCCGAAACGACAACAGCGTCGTCGTCTTGCTCGGGAACGGGGATGGCACGCTCCAGCCGGCGGCTTCGTTTCCCGCCGGTGAGTTGCCCTCGTCGCTCGTCGTGGCCGACCTCGATGGCGACTCGATTTCGGACCTCCTCGTGGCGAACGCGGGGCTCGACGAAGGGCGCGCGCTGCTCGGCAACGGCGACGGGACCTTCCAGGCTCCCGTCGCGTTCTCGACTGGAGAGTCGCCGAAGTCCTTCGCGGTGGCCGATCTCGACGCCGATTCTGTCCCGGACGTCGTCGCCGTCAACGGCAGCAACGCGAACGAAGTGAGCGTCCTTCTGGGAAACGGGGACGGCAGCTTTCAGGCGCCGGATCCCGTCTCGGTGGGGCAGATACCGGAAGCCGCACTGATCGAGGATCTCGACGGGGACTTGATTCCCGACTTGATCGTCGCCAACAACGTCAGCGACGATGTGAGCGTGCTCCTTGGCATCGGGAACGGGACGTTCCAGCAGGACGTGGTGTACCCGACTGGGGATACCCCGCTCGGGCTGGCCCTCGCAGACGTGACTCTCGATGGGAAGCCAGACGTGATTACCGCGAACTGGCGGAGCGACGACGTGAGCGTGCTCCCGGGGAACGGCGACGGCAGCTTTGGCCCGCCTCTGCACTTCGAGGTCGGAGATGCGCCGAGAACAGTGGCGGTCGCCGACTTCGACGGAGATCTCGTTCCCGACTTGGTGACGACGAACGAGGCGAGCGACGACCTCAGCGTGCTGCTCAACCTCTGCGACCGACCCCCGGTGCCGGGGCTCGGGGTCGTGGGGGGTGCGTTGCTCTCCGTGCTCTTGGCGAGTAGGGGTGCGACGCGTGCGCGCCGCAGACGTGTTTGCTGAGCGCTTTCGTCCCCCATCGGGAGCACGTTGGAACACGGCGCCCGTCGATCTGCGAAGGCGCCGAACGGTCGGTGTCATCCCGGGTCCGAGCGAGCGGCCCGCGAAGGTCGTGCCCGGTTCATCGCTGCGAGCCCGAGCAACAAGAGCACGCCCGAGTGGGGTTCGGGGACGGGTGTCAGGCTCTCGATGCTCCCAAGAAAGTCGATCTGACCCCCGTCGACGTCGGTCCAGAACACGCTGAACCCATCGCTCTCGAAGTCGAGGAACGCGGGGAAGTCCGCGCTCCACGAGATCGCCCATACCCACACCGGTCCCGGCAACACTGGAGTCCCTGAGGGAGAGGACTCTCAGGTCGCCCGCCAGCGCGACCGGAACCGCAGAGCCCGGCGTCGCGACGAGCCCCGCGCAAACGCCGAGGACGAGGGGGAAGGGCTTCATGGGGTCTCCGCCAGCTCACGAGTGGCGATGCACCCGACCCCTGCCCAGGATGGGTGGCCCCAGTATGTCAGAAATGGGCTGAGCCCTGTCGTGGCTCTCGTCGGCCTCGGCTCGACGGGTAGCGCCGGCTGAGGTCGCCCGCGGTCGCCTCGCGCCGAGCAGGTTCCGTCGGGACGTGTCAGTCTGGGGTGTCGCTGCGGCGCCGTGGACCACCCGCGCGTGGCCGCCTACGGGAGGCCGCCATGCCCTACGTCGAGACGGGGCGCGTCGTGCACGACGCGGATGCCCACATCCTCGAAACGCCCGATTGGTTCGAGGGCTTCGCGGAAGCGCGGGTGGTGGGCCGCTTGCGAGAGATGCTCGCGCCCTACTGCGGGAGCGAAGTGGATCGCTGCCGGTCGCTGCACGCCGATGCCGCGTACCGCGCGCGCGACCCGGAAGAACTGATGCTCCGCAAGAACTGGCAGGCCACCGGGTCGTTCCTGGCCGAAGACCGGCCGCAGGCGCTGGACCTGCTCGGGTTCGCCAGCCAGCTCATCTTCCCCACCGTGAGCGTGGGCCACCTCGCGGCTCTCGAACATCGCGACGACATGGGCCTGCTCTACGGGACCGCCGAAGCGAGCAATCGGGCGATGAGCGCGTTCTGCGCGGGCGATTCGCGTCTGCTCGCCGTGGGCTACGTGCCCCTCGCCGACCTCGAACGCGTGCCGAGCGCAGCGGAGCAGGCCATCGAGGCCGGCTGTCGCGCACTCCTCGTTCCCTCGCGCTGTCCGCGCCACCACGCCACCAGCCACGCGGCGCTCGATCCGCTGTGGGCGCGCGCCCAGGAGGCGGGGCTGCCGATCCTGTTCCACGTCGGCAACCCGGACGAGTTGTTGAGCGACGCGCACAAGAACAACGGCGCGCCGCCGGTTCCGGACTTCCACGGCGGCAGTGAGAACTTCACCTCGGTGTCGTACATGGCGATCCCGGCCCAGCCGAGCCTCGCCCTCTCGATGCTGATCCTCGACGGCGTCCTCGAGCGCTTCCCCAAGCTGCGGGTGGGTGTGATCGAACTCGGAGCGAGCTGGCTGCCCGGGTTCATGCGGCAGCTCGATTCCGCGGTCGACGCGTTCTCCCGCATGGAGGACCGGCTGAGAGCGCTGTCGCTGAAACCCTCCGAGTACGTCCAGCGGCAGGTGCGGGTGACGCCGTTTCCGGCCGAGGACGCGGGTTGGATCATCGAGCAGGCGGGACCCGAGGTCTGCCTCTTCTCGTCCGACTACCCCCACGTCGAAGGCGGTCGTCATCCGCTCGGGCGCTTCGAGCGCAGCACCGGGCACCTACCGGCGGATGTGCAAGAACGCTTCTACCGCCACAACTTCGAGGACCTGATGGGACCGGCGCTCGAGGGCGTGCTGTAGCCGCATGCCGCCGCGCGAGTACGTCGCGTGCTGGGGTGGGCTCCGCAACGGGGCTCGGACCCGCGGATGACCGAACTCCAGCTCTGGTCCTGGGGGTTCCTCGTCGTTTACGTGGCGGCGATGGTCGGCTTCGGCATCGCCGGCATGCGCCGCGTGCGCGGGGGTGACGACTTCGCGACGGCCCGTAGTGCCTACGGTCCGCTCTTCCTCGCGCTCGCCTTTGCCGCGACGACCGCCAGCGGCGCCACCTTCCTCGGTCTTCCCGGCTTCGCCTACACCAACGGCGTATCGGCCTTCCAGCACACCTTCTTCTACCCGGCGGGGGTGTACCTGGGCGTGCTCATCTGTCTGCGCGCGGTGTCGCGCGCCGGCGCGTCCTTCGGCAACCGCACGATTCCCGAGTTTCTTGGCGACCGCTACCAGTCGGAGCTGTTGCGCGTCTGCTTCGCGCTCTTCTCGCTGATGCTGCTCTTCTATCTGGCGGGGCAGCTGGTGGCGGGCCTGGTGATGTTCGAGCAGCTGCTCGGGCTCTCCCCGGGCTGGGCGCTCGGAATCACGGCGGCGGTGCTCGGCGCCTACGTCGTGATCGGCGGGGCCCACGCCGACATCCTCACCGATGGCACCCAGGGTGGCCTGATGGTGATGCTCTCGCTCGCGGTGGTCGCCATGTTCGTGGTGGGTTTCGGGGTGGGGGAGGGCGCCGGCGCCGTCTTCGACCGGCTCGAGGAACTCGACGCGGGCAACCTCGCGTTCATCCACCCGACCGCGCCGATCTTCGACTCGTGGTGGGACGTGGTTGCCGTCTTCCTGTGTCACGTGCCCCTCGGCTTGCTCCCCCACATCGGCAACAAGCTCTGGGCGCTGCGCGCCGGCACGGACCGTCGCGTCTTCATCGTGGCCTGCTTTGCGCTGGGCTTCGCCCTGCCGCTGATGACCTTCGGCGGCCTGCTCGCGCGGGCGGTGCTCGGGGACGCGCTCCTCGTCTCAGGAGGCGGGAACGCGGCCGTGCCCGCGCTCTTCATTGAACTCCTGCCCGTCTGGCTGGCGGCGTTGCTGGGGGTGGGAATCCTGTCGGCGGTGATGTCGACGGCCGATGGCCTGGTGGTGTCGACCTCCCAGGTGTTCGCGAACGATCTCTACCGCTGCTCGATTGCGCCGCGTTGGCATGCCGACAAGAGCGAGGCCGAGATCGATGTGATCGTGCTGCGCATCAGTCGGATTGCGACGGCCCTGACCCTGGCCGCCGCCTCCGCCATGGCGTGGGCGCTGCTCGACATGAACGTGGCGCTGCTCGTGTGGATCGGGGTCGGCGGGATGATGGCGGCGCTGGCCGGGCCCCTGGTGCTCGGCGTGCTGTGGCAGGGCGTGACCCGCGCGGGAGCCCTCGCGGGCTTCGCGGCGGGCGCGGGCACCTTCATCGTCGCAAAGGCTGCGCTGATCCCCGCGGCGTGGTTCGCCGGGACACCGCTCGCGGAGGCCGCGGTCTGGTTCGAGGCCCAGGCGGTGAGTCCCTACGCCTGCGCGACCCTCGGTGAGTTCGCCTCGGTCGCAGCGACCGTCCTGGTCTCGCGATTCACCGAGCCGCCGTCCCGGGCGCATCTCGAGCGGATCTTCGGCCCACGCTGAATCCCGGGCGCCCCGTGGCGCCGCGAGCCAGTCGCGTCCGCCGGGCAGACCCGCGTGGGTGGCCCGAGTCGCCCTGCACGCGACCTCGGTCGCCGTGGGTGCGCTTCCCAGGGGCGCTGTGCGGGCGCGTTGCGCATTGTCAAATTTGGGATAATTTTCCCAAAAATGAAGACCTGGATCCCGCCCCGGACGGCCCGCTCGCGTACTGGGAGGGGGCGAGGATCCGCCGCGAAGGCGAGGGCCGGTCCCCACCCGGTTCGCCCGGAATCACGCATGAACCCCAGCGAAGCCGCTCCGTTCGCTCTGCCCATCCCCGCCGATCCCCGCCTGTCCAAGGCGCCCATGGCGTACACGGCACGGCGCGTGCCCCGCGCGGTCCTCCGCGCCCTCGACCCGAACGGACGTCCGCGTCCCGGCGATCTCGTGCTCGCCCGGGTCGAGGGCCTGGGGCACCACCGCAAGCTCCATCTCGCCAACGGGCGCCGGCGTCAGCTCTTCATCGGCGACGAGATCGTCGTGGTCTACGCCCACCGCTACGCGCCCAATCAGTTCGAGGCGTCGGTGCCCCGCTCGCTGGGTCCCTGCCACCTCGTCGCCGGCGGTGGCGTGGCCGCCCAGGTCGTCGAGCGCCACAGCCGCCTGTGGCGTGGCCCGACGCGCTTGCGACCGATCGGGCTCGTGACCGAAGAGCCCGGGGGTCCGCCGCTCAACGTCGCGAGCGCCGCTTTGCCTCCGGGGCCGGCGCCCGTGCCGGGTCGCGTGCCCACCCTCGCCGTCGTGGGAACGTCGATGGATTCGGGCAAGACCACGACCGCGGCCCACCTCGCGCGAGGTGCGCGACGCGCGGGGCTGCGCGTGGGGTACGCGAAGGTCACGGGCACCGGCGCTGCGGGGGACCCCTTCCTGCTCGTCGATGCGGGCGCGGACCCGGTGCTGGACTTCACCGATGTCGGGTATGCCTCGACCTACCGCTTGTCGCCCGACGCGGTTCAGCGCGTGTTCACCGAGCTCGTCGGGGCGCTCCAACAGCACGCGGTCGATTGGATCCTGCTCGAGATCGCCGACGGTCTGCTCCAGCCCGAGACCGCCCGGTTGCTGCAGAGCGCGAGCTTCCGGCACCTCTGTGATGACGTCGTGCTCGCAGCCCCGGATGCGATGGGCGCCGTGTGTGGCGTCCTGCAGCTGCGCGAGCTGGGTCGGCGGCCGTTGGCCCTGACGGGCAGCCTCGACGCGGCGCCCTTGCAAGTGCGCGAGGCCACGACGGCAACCGGGGTGCCGGTGCTCGGACATCTGGAGCTCGGCGAGCCGGCGACGATCCAGAAACTCCGGGCGGCGTGCGGTGCCCACCAGGAGGGGGGGGCGGCGGGGTGACCGACGTCTTCCGATATGCGTCTCGCGAAGGCGTCGCGGCCGACGGACTTCCCTACCGCCTCTACGTTCCATCCGGGGTGAACCGCGGCCCGGTCCTGGTCGCGATTCACGGCATCTCGCGAAACGTCGACGAGCACTTCGACGTCTTCGTCCCGGTGGCCGAGCGGCTCGGCTGCGCCCTCGTGACGCCCCTCTTCGACGAGGTGCGCTTCGAAGACTACCAGCGACTCGGCCGTCGGGGGCGCGGCGCGCGCGCGGATCTCGCCCTCCGCAATCTGCTCGAGGAGATCCGCGGTGGGCTCTGGCACGGCACGACCGTCTGGCTCTTCGGCTACTCGGGCGGGGCTCAGTTCGCGCATCGGTACGCGATGGCTCACCCCGAGGACGTCCGGGGCGCGGTGCTGGCGTCGGCGGGTTGGTACACGTTCCCGGATCGCGCCCGCGCCTACCCCTACGGGCTGCGTCTCGGCGCGGAGCTCGCTGCCGCCACCCTGCGACCCGGGGCGTTCCTGCGCGTGCCGATGTTGGCGCTGGTGGGAGACCGGGACACCGAGCGCGACGATGCGTTGCGCAGCGGCCCGGGCATCGATCGACGCCAGGGCTGGGACCGCGTCGAACGCGCTCGCCGTTGGGTCAGCGCAATGCGCGACGCGGCGATCGAGCGTGCGCTCGAGCCGCGGGTGCATTTCTCGACCCTCCCCGGGGTGGGCCACTCCTTCCCCGAAGCGGTCAAGGCCGGGCTCGCGGAGCGGGTCTTCGAGTTTCTGTCGACGGACGCGCCGACCACGGGGGCGCGCTGATGCGCGCCTCGAAGGCAGCGCTGCTCGGGGCCGTCGTGCTCGCGAGCATTGCGAGCGCCGACGAGCGATTCCTGTTGGCATCCGGAGAGGGCGGCGAGCTGTCGGCTTCCACGCGACAGGGCCTCGCGTGGGAGTGGCGTGACCTGCGCGTGCGGTTGGGGGGACGCTTCCACCTGGACGCAGCGATCTTCGACGACGATCGCACCCGGCTGAAGAACGACCTCGACGTGCGCCGCGGCCGACTGCAGCTGCGCGTGCGGTACGGCGATGACTGGCGCCTGCGGGTGGATCGCGAGTTCGCCGACGAGAGTGGCAGCGACAGTCGCGGGTGGCGGAACGTCTGGCTGCGCTGGACACCGCTCCGGAAGGTGCAGCTCCAGGTCGGCAACTTCATTGCGCCCCTGGGGCTCGAGAGCCTGGGCTCTTCGAATACGATTTCCTTCCTCGAGCGGGCGCTCCCGAGCGTGCTGGCTCCCGGTTTTCAGACCGGAGCGATGCTGGCGGCGCGTGGGCGGTTGGGCGACACGCGCCGGCGTCATCACTGGACCTTCGCAGTCTTCGGTGGCATCGAGCCCTTCGGTGTCGAGGAGAACGACACGAAGCGCAGCGAGCACGTGTCCTTCGCGTCGCGCTTGACCTACGCACCCTGGGCGGAGAATCGCCGGGTGCTGCACCTCGGCGCGGCGGTCGAGTATCGGGACAACGACCACCGCAGTCGCTATCGGGTGCGCACGCGCCCCGAATCGTTCCTGGCGGAGCCCCTGCTCAGCACGGGCCGACTCCGGGAAGTCGACGAAGTCACCACCTTCGGGGCCGAGGCGGGGGGCATCTACGGCCCGTTCTCGCTGCAGGGGGAATACCTCCAGAGCTGGCTGTCGCGGCCTTCGCGGTCGCGCTCCCGCCCGGACCCCACCTTTCACGGCTGGTACGTCCAGGGCAGCTGGGTCGTGACCGGAGAGAGCAAGCGCTACAGCCGCTCCCGCGGCGTCTTCGGTGGGGTGCGGCCAAAGGCGCGCTGGGGCGCCGTCGAGCTGGCCGTGCGCGTGAGCGCTCTGGATCTGAACGACGAGACCGTGCGCGGTGGCAGCGCGACCGATATCACCCTCGGCGCGAACTGGTACCTGCGCGAGAACGTGCGCCTGATGTTCAACTACGTGAACGTCGAATCGAAGCAGCGTCGGACCCGACGGAGCGACGATCCCCACCTGTTCCTGTTCCGCTTCGCGGTGTTCCTCTAGCCGTGGCGCGAAGCAGCTCTCGAGCACGGTTGCCGCGCATCTATGCCGCGGGACGACGGGCTCAGCTCTGGCGTCTGATCGCGAACGGGATGGGCCAGGCGCTCCTGGGCGTGGCGATCGCGGGATTGCTTCGAGTGGCCGTCGGATCGGTCGAGACGCCGCGTCCCCCGGTGTTCGCGCTCGCCGGGCTCGTTCTCGCGAGCGCAGCGCTCTGGGGGCTTCGCGTCGTGGAAGCGGGGGACGCCGAGCGCCTGGGTCAGGACTACGTGACGCGCGTACGCCTGCGTCTCTTCGACCGCCTGACGGCCCGACCCGTCCAAGCCGCAGGGCGCTACGGGCTCTCGATGACGCGGATGATCGGCGACCTCAACTCGCTGCGGAACTGGGTGAGTCTCGGGATCGCACGCGCGGCCGTCGCCGGGCTCACGTTGGTGGGACTCGTCGGGGCTTTGCTCGTGATCGACCCGCATCTCGGGGGCGCACTCGCGAGCCTCGTGCCTCTGACCGGGATGGCCGCCGCGTGGGTAAGCCGGCCGCTGCGCCAACGGGTGCGCGAGACGCGACGGCGTCGCGGTCGCTTGGCGAGCAATCTCGGCGAGAAGCTCCTGGCGGCCGCGACCCTGCGCGGGCTCGGGCGCACCCGTCGCGAGCTTCGCCGCGTGCGCCGCCAGAGTGAGCGCCTGCGCGACGCGGCCGTCGCGCGGGCGCGTACTGCCCATGCGTTGCGCGCCCTTCCCGCCGCACTCTTGCCCATGGCGATCGCCGTCGCGCTTGCCGTCGCCGCCGTGGATGGAGCCTCTGCTCCGGACCTCGTCGTGGCGGTCTGGCTCGGCGGCATGGTCGCGGCGGCGCTCGGGGAGCTGACCCGCGCGTGGGATTACCGGCTCGCGTTCGAGGAAGGGCGCGAACGCATTGGGGATGCGCTCTTGGCCCCGCACTTGAGGGAGTCGCGGGATGCCATCGCCCTTCCCGGGGTCGGTCCGCTCGCAGTCGAGGTGGAGTCTTGGGCGCCACCGGCGGGCGGGCCGGCCCTCTCGTTCCGCGCGCGCGCGGGCGAAACCGTGCTGGTCAGCGGGCCGAGCGGCTCGGGGAAGTCGCGGCTGCTCCAGGTGCTGGCCGGACAGCATCCCGTCGAGGACGGCGTGCTCTGGCTCGATGAGGCGCCCCTCCGGCGCCTTCGCTTCGATTCGGTCCGTGAGAGTGTGGGGCTCGTCTCGCCCGATCTGCCGCTCTTGCGCGGGAGCGTGCTCGAGAACCTCGACGCCACGACCGCCGACCGCGACGACCCGTGGTTGGTCGCGTTGGTGGCCGCCTGCGGCCTCGGTCGGGACGTCCTGGGTCTACTCGACGGGCTCGACACGGTGATCGAGGAGCAGGGGCGCAACGTTCCCCAGAGTACGAGGGCGCGGATTTCCCTGGCGCGGGCGGCGTGGCCGCGTCCGCGTCTGCTGCTCGTGGACGACCCCGCCTTCTCTCTCGATGCGCGCGCGCGTTCGGCGCTCGGCCTCGTGACTGCGCGCCTCGAGGCCACGACGATCATCGTCGGCGACGAGGCGCATCCACCGATCCCGCCGGACCGGATCTGGCGCCTGGCGCCACGCACGGCCAACTCGCCAGGAGCGACCCTGGCCGAGGAGCGCCGGCATCTCGACGAGCCAGCGCGCCGTCACGTGGTCTAGCGTCGTCGGAGCTTCGCGAGTCCGAGCAGGAGTGCGAGCCCGCTGGCGAGGAGGCCCCTGCGGCCGGGCTCGGGGAGGCGGAAGACGCGGACGTCGCCCGTGGCCTCGCCCACCAGGACGTCGGGGTCGCCGTCGCCGTCGAAGTCGCCGAGGCCCGGCTGGGCGTCGTCGCCGACGTCGATGCCGTCGAAGAGACTGCGATTCCCGACCTGCTCGACGAAGCTCGGGGCGATGGCGGTGCCGTCGTTGCGGTAGACGGCGAGGGTCCCGTCGGCCGCGCCCAGTGTGAGGTCGAGATCACCGTCGCCCTCGAGGTCGGCGAGGGCGGGCGCACTCGCCGATGCCGTGCCGATCGTGTCGAAGGGGTTCGCGGCACCCGTGTTTTCGGTGAAACTCGGGGCGATGCGCGAGCCCGTGTTCTCGAAGTAGCGCAGGCTGCCGGTGCTGTTGCCCGCGACGACGTCGGGGTCTCCATCGGCATCGAGATCGCCGATCGAGACCCGCGCGGCGTCGCCGACATCGAAGGCGGCGAGGGGGTTCGTGCCGGTCAGGAGCGTGAAGGCCGGGGCGCCGGCGCTGCCGTTGTTTTCGAGCGTCGCGAGCGTCCCGTCCGCAGCGCCGACCACGACGTCCGGGTCGCCGTCGCCTTCGAGATCGAGGAGGGCTGGCGCGGCGTCGCTGCCGACGTCGATGCCGTCGAAGGGGTTGGCGGGGCCGGTGCGCTCGGTGAAGAGCGGGGCCAACGCGTCGCGGGTGTTCTCGAAGTAGGCGAGGGTGCCGTCGCTCTGGCCGATCACGGCGTCGCGGTCGCCATCGGCGTCGAAGTCGGCGAGCACGGGGTCGCCGCCCGGGAGTGACACGCCCCCGAGCGGGTCGAGCGCTCCGGTCAGCTCGATCGCGGGTTGCTGGGCGCGGACGCCCGGGTTCTCGAAGAAGTCCACGAAGCTCGTACCGGCCTGACTCCCCTCCAGGAAATCGAGGTCACCATCGCCGTCGAGGTCGCCCAGGGTGACGGTCGAGAAGCTCATCCTCGTGTCATCGAGAGGGTTTTCGTCCCCCACCCGTTCGACGAAACGCGGCGACGCGGTCGTTCCGACGTTCTCCAGGTAGAGCGCTGGCCCGAAGCTCTTCTGCGCGGATGCGACGTCGAGATCTCCATCGCCATCGAGATCGCCGAAGGCCGGCGCGGCGTAGAACACGACACCGATTTCGTCGAACGGATTTGCGGCGCCCGTGCGTTCGACCCAGCTGCCCGATGCGACCGTTCCCGTGTTTTCGAAGTACTTCAGGGTCGGGGAGCCCCAGCCGGTGAGGACGTCGAGGTCTCCGTCCCCATCCAAATCTCCGAAGGTCGCGGGATGGCCTCCGAGTAGCACCACGAAGGGGTTCTCCGTACCCGTGCGTTCGACGTAACTCGGAGCCGCGACGGTACCGATGTTCTCGAAGTAGCGGACGTCGGCTTGGGCGGCCTGCACGAGGTCGAGGTCGCCGTCTCCGTCGACATCCGCGGCGGACGATGTCGAGAAGGCGGACGACGTGATTCCGTCGACGGGGTTCGCGGCGCCGGTGCGCTCGCGATACTCGGGCGCGGTCGGTGTACCGACGTTCTCGAAGTAGCGACTGGACAGAGACTGGGTCGGGCGCTCCGAGACGAGGTCGATGTCACCGTCGGTGTCGAAATCGCCAAGGGTGTGCGCCCCCCCGAACCGCCATCCCAGGGTGACGGTAGGGTCGTTGGTGGCGGGGAGTTCGGTGAACTGACCGCGCCGGTTCTGGGCCGTGGCGAGGGTGCCGGCCAGCGAACCCCAAAGAAGATCCGGGTCCCCGTCGGAATCGAGATCGGCGGGTGTGGGCGTCGGCAGCCCCCCAGGCCGGA
Organism: Myxococcota bacterium; assembly: GCA_039030075.1. Lineage (NCBI taxonomy): Bacteria > Pseudomonadati > Myxococcota > Myxococcota bacterium. The sequence continues at coordinate 89,758 of JBCCEW010000001.1, forward strand.
GCCAGGAGAACGGGTTGGCCTCATCGGGCAGGAGCACGAACTGCGGTGACGCCCCGTCCCCTTGATTCTCGAAGTAGTCAATGCTGCCCGACGCTGACCCGAGCGCGCTCGCGCCGACCGCGAGGTCGAGGTCGCCGTCTTGATCGGCATCGAGGAGCGCGGCGGCGCCATTCGGGCCGGCCTGGATGCCGTGGAAGGGATTCGCGGCCCCCGTGCGCTCGACGAAACTCGGCGCGGACGCCGGGCCGGTGTTCTCGAGGAAGGCGAAACCGCCCGTGCGTTCCGCGATTCCCACGTCGAGATCGCCATCGCGGTCGAGGTCGCCCGGAGCGGGGCTGGAGCCGTTTCCGACATCGAAGCCGTCGAAGGGGTTCGACGCGCCGGTGCGCTCGGCGAAGACAGGCGTCACTGCATCGCCCGTATTCTCGAAGTAGGCGAGGGTGCCGGGGTCTCGACCGACGATCAGGTCGAGGTCGCCGTCGGCGTCGACATCGGCGAAGGCCGGACGCGGAACGGCGCCTCCGCTCTGACCGGCGAGCGGGTTGCCGCTCCCGGTGGCCTCGGTGAACGTGGCGGCGAGGGCGGTGCCCGTGTTCTCGAAGTAGCGAAGGCCTCCCGAGTGATCTCCCACGAGAAGGTCGACGTCGCCGTCGCCGTCGAGGTCCGCCGCGGCCGGGCTCGCGCCGAGCCCGACGTCGATCGTCACGAAGGGGTTCTCCACGCGTCCGTCGAAGACGGGCGGGCTGGCACGGGCGGGGGCGACACCGAGCCACGCGGCTGCAACCACGGGTGTCAGGACAGCGAGGCGGGCCATACGTCGCAGCCAGGCGCCGTCGCGACGATGGGGCCGGACTTGCCGGCGGATCCGCTGGCGCAACGCCGCTCGCGATCCGCGCCAGCGGGGGCGGATCGCGTGGAAGAGCGCGCGCTCGCAAGCGCGGACATGGTCCCTTCCTCGATCCGCAGGCAACAGTGCACCCGGCAAGGCGTCAGAGCTCCGCATAGTCGGGGATCCCGTCGCCATCGGTGTCGAAGCCGATCCGCAGGATCGCCGTATCGCCCAGCGCGAAGGCGAGCGCCACCACGATGGTTCCGTCCTGGTCCATGCGGACCTCCTCGAGCCGGTCGGGCACGGTACGGACGACGCCGGTGCGCACGACGAGAGACTCGCCCTCGCGCAGAACCGGCCAGTGCACACCGCTCGCGTCGATCACCACCAGCACGCGGTTGTCGCTGTCGACGACACCGCCTCCCTCGAGCTGGGCTTCGATCAGCAGGCTGCCTGCATTGCTGTACCCGCGTGCCGCGACGGGGCCGTAGACCGCCCCGGCCAGGAACGGAACGGCATCGCCTTCCCGGACCCGCAGGGTGGTCGTACCTGGCGGGCTCGCCTCCCATACCGAGGAAGTCACGCTTCCAGACGTGTCGAGAGGGGCCGTATGGATGCTCGCCCCGGATTCGTTGAGGAACTCGGTGGTGGGCGCGCCGAACACCGCGCCTGCGACCCCGGGGACGGCGTCGCCCTCGCGGATCACCAGCCGCGCATCGCCCGAGCCGTCCGGAGCCAGAGCGCCCTCGTCATTCGCGTCGGTGACGGTCGCACCCCCGAAGCGCGCGTCGAAGGCGAGCTGGGAGAACTTGTTGACGCGCGGCGTTCGCTCGAAGCGGGAGTAGGTGACGCCCGCGAGGCCGGGGACGGCCCAGCCCTCCAGCTGAACGTAGAGGTGGGCGGGGATGGCGCCGGGGACCCACTCGATGATCGCGGATCCGGCGTCGCGGGTGAGGATCGTCGAGAGGAAGACCATTCCGAAGGTGTTGATGGTGGGCCAGCTGGCTTCGACCGGGTCTTCGAATACGCTCTGGACCCCGATCCCCCCCGAGATGAGCGTGCCTTCGCGGTACACCCATTCGATGCCGAAGTTCGGGGTGTGTCGGTAGGTGATCGAGCCTGGACTGGTGGGCACGCGTCGCAAAGCGAGGATCGAGATCTCGCCGCCGTAGTGGAATACGCGCGCTTCCTCGAAGCGCTCGAGCGCGTTCGCCGTGCCCGACTGCGGCGGCACGTCGCCCTCGCGGGCGAAGACGCGAAGGACGCCGCCCGCATCTTCTCCGTAAAACGCCTGGTCGTCTGAGGGCGTAGCGCCATCGAAGGCGGCACGGAAGCCGATGCGGGCATCGTCATCGAGGGACCAGTCGAAGACGCCGACATAGGTTTCGCCGCCCGTGGTGTCGGCCGCCGCGGCGCCGACTTGCGCGACGAGTTCCGTCGCTCCGAAGTGGCTGCGCCGATACAGCGCGTCCTCGCCAGCCCGGTCCACGAAGGCCAGATGCCCCCCGGCGAACTCGCGCCTGGCGGCGCCTTGCCCGTCGATCGCCAGGTGCCCGAAGGTGCCGCCGCCGGGGCGCGCGTCTCCCGTCGCGACGAAAGTGTCGCGGATGAAGGATTGGCCTTGCGCGAGGCCAGCGGATAGCGAAATCACCCACATCGACACGAGGCCCAGACCGATCGCCCGGGCGCGACGGGTCGGGCGAGAGGGGAGACGGCGTCGGCCGTGCGGTGTCATGGTCGGGGCCCCGCTGCGGTCCGCGCATCATCGCACACGCGACGCTCGGGGGGTCGGTGGCGCCGGCGCTTCACGAGTCCGAGGAGGAGGGCGAGTCCGCTGGCGAGCGCTCCGACGCGTCCGGGCTCGGGGAGGCGGAAGACGCGGACGTCGCCCGTGGCCTCGCCCACTAGGACGTCGGGGTCGCCGTCGCCGTCGAAGTCGCCGAGCCCGGGCTGGGCGTCGTCGCCGACGTCGATGCCGTCAAACAGGCTGCGAATCCCGACCTGCTCGACGAAGCTCGGGGCGGTGGCGGTGCCGTCGTTGTGGAAGACGGCGAGGGTGCCGTCGGCGCCGCCCAGGGTGAGGTCGAGATCACGGTCGCCTTCGAGGTCAGCGAGAGCGGGAGCGCTGCTGGCGGCAGCGCTGATGGCGTCGAACGGATTCGACGCACCGGAGTTCTCGGTGAAGCTCGGGCTCGTGCGCGAGCCCGTGTTCTCGAAGTAGCGGAGACTGCCGCCGCTCTCGCCGGAGACGACGTCGGGGTCGCCATCGGCATCGAGATCGCCGATCGCGACGCGCGCCGCATCGCCGACGTCGAAGGCGGCGAGGGGGTTGGTGCCGGTCAACAGCGCGAAGGCCGGTGCGCCAGCGCTGCCCGTGTTCTCGAGCGTGGAGAGCGTCCCGTCGGCTGCTCCGACGACGAGGTCCGGATCGCCGTCGCCCTCGAGATCGAGCACGGCGGGCGCTGCGTCGCTGCCGACGTCGATGCCGTCGAAGGGGTTGGCGGGGCCCGTGCGCTCGGTGAAGAGCGGGGCCAGGACGTCGCGGGTGTTCTCGAAGTAGGCGAGCGTGCCGTCGCTCCGGCCGATGACCGCGTCGCGATCACCGTCGGCGTCGAAGTCGGCGAGCACGGGGTCGCCACTCGGGAGGGACGCGCCCGCCAGTGGATCGAGCGCACCGGTCAGCTCGATGGCGGGAGGCTGCGTGAAGAAGCCCGGGTTCTCGAAAAACCCCGGGTCGAATCCGCTTCGGATGAGCGATCCCATCATCAGCTCGCCGTCGCCGTCCCCATCCAAGTCAGCGATCGCGACGGTCCCGAATACCGTTTCGGTCGCGCGAAGCGGGTTCTGCGCACCGAAGCGTCTCACGAAGACCGGTGAGGAGGCGTCGCCCACGTTCTCGAAGTATCGGACCGGCTGCCCCAGGCCTTCGACCACGGCGGCGTCGAGGTCTCCATCGCCATCGAGATCCGCGAGCGTGGGGGCCGCGTAGATGATCTCTCCGAACGCATCGAAGGGGTTCGCGGCGCCGGTGCGCTCGACCCAGTCTCCGCCAGTCGCGCTCCCGACGTTCTCGAAGTAGCGAACGGAGATGAAGCCGGAGACCGCATCGAGATCCCCGTCCCCATCGAGATCGCCGAAGGAGATCGGGGCGACGCCCGCGAGGTCTTCCAGCGGATTCCCGGGCGCGCTGTTCTCGAGATAGCTCGGGGAGGACGGGTTGCCCACGTTCTCGAAGTAGCGTTGTCCGCCGACGTCGAAGAAGTCCAGGTCAGCGTCCCCATCGACGTCGGCGAGCGTGATCGCCGCCAGTGTCACGAAGAACCCGAGCATGTCGAAGGGGTTCGAGGCTCCCGTGCGTTCGAGGTAGCTGGGAGCGTTCGGCTCCCCCACGTTCTCGAAGTAGCGAAAGCTACCCGTCGAGTCTTCGTAGACGAGGTCGACGTCACCGTCGGCGTCGAGGTCGCCGAAGGCGGGGGACCGGCGTGAACCGAAGCTCAGCGGCGCCGTCGGATCTTGTGCCGGCGGCGTGTCGACGGCGAACCCCCGCGCGTTCGTCGCATAGCCGATCGTTCCGGAGGTTCCCCCGATCAGGAGATCGGCGTCTCCGTCGGCGTCCAGATCCGCGGTGGCCGGTACGGGCAGCCCATCCGGGTCGAGCCAGGACGCCGGGTTTGCGTCGTCCGCCAGCGCGACGAAGCTCGCGGAGGCGGCCGTGCCGCGATTCTCGAAATAGTTGAGTGCACCGGTGGTCGCGCTCAGCGCGCTGGAGCCGACCAGCAGGTCGAGATCCCCGTCGCGATCCGCATCCACGAGCTCGGGCGCGGCATTCGGGCCCGGCTGCGTACCGTCGAGCGGGTTGGCGCTTCCCGTGCGCTCGACGAAGCTCGCCGCGCCCGCGCTGCCGACGTTCTCGAAGTATTGAAGGGCGCCGCTGCCCTCTCCCACGAGCACATCCAGGTCCCCGTCGGCGTCGAGGTCGCCGACGCTCGGCTGCGCGCGATCGCCGATGTCGATTCCGTCGAGGGGGTTCGCGGCCCCGAAACGCTGGCTGAACGTCGGCGCGCTGGGGCCTCCCGTGTTCTCGAAGTAGGCGAACGCTCCAGACTCGAGGCCCACGAGCAGGTCGAGGTCGCCATCCGCGTCGAAGTCCGCCAGCGCGGCGGCCGGGGCCAACCCCGGGAGTTCACCGTCCAGGGGGTTGGCGGCGCCTCCCTGTGCCGTGAACGATGGCGCGAGCGCGGTTCCCACGTTCTCGAAGTACCCGAAGCTCCCGAAGAGCTCGCCGACCAGCAGGTCGACGTCTCCGTCCCCATCGAGGTCACCGAGGGTCGGCGTCGCGAAGAAACCGACGTCGACCGTGGCCAGCGGGTTGGGCGGGTCGGGGTCGAAGACAGGCGCGCGCGCGTGAGCCGCCTCTGCCGCGAATCCGAGGATCGCGATCGCGGCCGCGGGGCCGCAGAGCGCGCGCCGTCGCGCGTCGCGGAGCCACGTCGGGTTGCGGCGGTGGGCTCGGACGCGTGCGCGGATGCGGCGTCGCAGGTCGCTCCGCGTGCCGCGCCAGATCGGGCGGATCGCTTGGAAGAGGCTCGCCTCACAGGCGTGAAGCCGTTCTCGGCGCCGGCTGCGTCGTCGCGTCGTCATCATCGTGGGGCGGGGTCGGGAGAGAAGGGTCGCTCTCGACGGCGGCTCGATGGTCGCACGAGCGACTCGCCGCCGTCACCTGCGTTCCCAAGGGGCGTGTGTGCGAGACTGGCCCCATGTCCGCCGCGCCCCCGACTACGCCCTTCGGCTGCCGCCACTCGCCGGTTTTCCCGGAGTTGTTGGCCGAATTGGGCGTGTCTCTCGCCGCCACCACCCAGCACGCCGGGAAGGTGATCGCGATCGCGGCGGACGGGGATCGCATCGTGGTGTTGCCCCGCTCCTTCGATGCGCCGATGGGGATCGCTCTGGAAGGCGAACGACTGGCCGTGGCGACGCGCGACCAGATCGTGCTGCTCGCCAACGAACCGCGACTCGCCGGTGCGTACCCGCGCCAGCCGGACACCTATGACGCGCTCTACCTCCCGCGCTCGATCCACTTCTGCGGCGAGGTCGCGGTCCACGACCTGGCCTGGGTAGGCGAGCGGCTGGTCGGAGTGAACACGCTCTTCTCCTGCCTCTTCGAGCTCGACGCGCGCTTCAGCTTTCGACCGATCTGGCGGCCCGCGTTCGTCGAGGCGGCGGTGCCGGAGGACGCGTGCCACTTGAACGGACTGGCGGTCGACACGAAAGGACCGCGCTACGCCACCGCCTTCGCCGCGACCGGAGGGGCGAACGCCTGGCGAGACGCGTCGCCAGCGTCGGGTGTGGTCCTCGACGTGGCGAGCGGTGGCATCGTGGTCGGCGACCTGGCCATGCCCCACTCGCCACGCCTGGTCGAGGGCCAACTCTTCGTGCTCGCCTCAGCGACGGGAGCGCTCCTGGCGGTCGACACCGATCGCGGTTCCTTTGAGGTCGTGAACCGCGTTCCCGGGTTCGCGCGCGGTCTCGCGCGCCACGGCGACTACTGGTTCGTTGGCACCTCCCGGCTGCGCGCCGGAGGCGCGATCCAGCGGTCCGACGCGGAGAACCGCTGCGGGATCAGCGTCCTGCACGCGGCGACGGGCGCACGCGTCGCCGAGCTCGAGTTCCTGCGCAGCTGCGACCAGATCTACGACGTGGCTGTGCTTCCCGCGCGCCGTCCGGGCATCCTGGGGATCGGGGACGACACCCACCGCCAGGCGTTGGCGACGCCCGACGCCACGTTCTGGAGCCGCTGATCGTTCGCGCCGCGTTCGGCTAGACCTGCAGTCGCGCCGCGAAGAACGCCAGGATCTCGTCGCGTGCGGCAGCGGTGGGTTCTCCCTCCGCGTCGATCAGGTGTTGGGTGACCACACTGTGGGCGCAGCCGACGTGCTCGGAGAAGAACGGCGCAACGTCCGGGTTCGCGGCTGCGTCGGGGAGGACGCGGGTTTCGAAGCGCGGCCCGAGGGCGTCGGCATACGCGGAGAAACGCTCCGCGGTGCAGAACCGATCGCCCGCGAACCGGTACGCGCGCACCTTGAGCTCGTCGCGCTCCAATCGCGCGCGGATCGTGCGCAGCGAGGCGTCGTCGATCTCGAGCCCCGCGGGCTCGTCGAGGGGGAGCGAGGGCTGGCAGAGCACCGGCGCGATCACCGCCGGTTCGAGCATCAGCGTGAGGGCGAAGTTTCCGGTGAAGCACATCCCGATGGCGCCGACGCCCGGCCCACCGCATTCCGCGTGGGCACGGCGGGCGAGGGCGCGCAGCCAGTCGGTGACCGGGCTCGACTTCCCCGACCCGAAGGCGTGAAACTCGGCGCGGATGCAGGTCGCGCGGAAGACGGCGGCGCCTTCCTCGGCGCCCGGCACGGCGCCGTCGCTCCCAAACAGGGAAGGCATATAGACGGAGAAGCCGGCGTCCCGCACCCAGCGAGCGAACCGCGCGACTTCCGGGCTGATCCCCGGCATCTCGCTCATCACCAGCACGGCGGGGCCCCTCCCGGTCACGTAGACCCGCCGGGTCGCGCCGAGCGCTTCGACTTCACGGGGCTCGAAGTCGTGCAGGTCGTCGTCTCCTCGGGCGTTGGCGTCGGTCATGCGTTCCTCCTGGTTGCTCGACTCGGCCTGAGGCTAGATCGATCCGAGATTCCACCCAGAGGCGAAAACGCCAATAAGCCGGCTAGAATCGCCAGATGCGGAACGTCCTGGTAATGGCCCCCGATGGGGTGATGGACTCGGCGCTGGCGCTGACCCTCGACACGCTCTCCGCGGCCCATCAGCTCTCGGGCGCCGAAGGTCCCGACTTCCGCGCGACGCTCTTCTGTCCAGGCGTTTCCGAGATCCGCACCCGCCAGGGTGCGCGCTTCGACGTCGCGGGCCGCGTTGCTCCCGGGCGCTTCGACGCGCTGGTGATTCCCGGGTTGGGACTCTCGACGCGGGACGAGATTGGAACCTTCTTCGACGATCCCCAGCGCGCGTCGCTCGTCGCGTGGCTGCACCGCCACGGTCCTCGTGTTCCCCGGGTGGCGGCCGGTTGTTCGGCCGTCTTCCTGTTGGCTGAGGCGGGCCTGCTGCGCGGGCGGCGCGCGACGACGACCTGGTGGCTCGGTTCCGTCTTCCGGGAGCGCTACCCCGACGTCGACCTCGACGAGACCCAGATGGTCGTGGAGGACCGCGGGGTCGTGTGCGCCGGGGCGGCGCTCGCCCAGATCGACTTGATGCTCCACCTGTTGGCGCGCCTGGGGACGCCTGGGCTGGTGCGCGCCGTCGCCCGAAGCCTGGCGATCGAGGAACGTCCCACCCAGGCCCGCTACATGATGCGGGCGTCGATGTCCGGTCAGAGCGACGACGTCGTGCGCATCGAGCGCTGGATGCGGCGCCAGCGCCACCGTCCCTTCTCGCTCGCCGAGCTCGCCCGCGCAGTCGGCATGAGCCCGCGCACGGTCGATCGCCGGGTGCGGGAGGCCACGGGCCACGGCGCCAAGAAGCTGGCCCAGCGCATCCGGCTCGAACACGCGGCCCACCTCCTCCAGACGTCGCGGCTGGCCCTCGACGAGGTCGCGGGGCGCGTCGGGTATCGGGACCCGAACACCCTGCGTCGGCTGTTGAAGCGAGAACTCGGCGTGAATCCCAGCCAGCTGCGCCGCGAGGCGGGATGACGGGCGCGACGCACGAAAAGGTGGAGACCGGCCCGGCTTTAACGTGTTAAAATTTCCGGCGTGCCGCGCCTCACTCCCCCGATGGCCGAGCGCCGCGCTCGCATCCTCGAAGCGGCGCGACGCGGGATCGCCGACGTCGGCTACGACGGGCTCACCCTGCGCGCCCTGGCGCGCGAAGCCCAGGTGACGGTTCCCACCATCTACAACCTGGTGGGCAACAAGGATGCGGTGCTGGTCGCGGCCGTCGCCGATCAGACCGAACGCTTCGTGCGGAGCATCGGCGCGGCGCCGGACGACGTTCTCGGGATCGTCGATGCCAGCGCCCGCGAGCTCCTGCGTGCGCCCCGCTACTACCGCGCGCTCCTGCGCCTGCTCGCCGACTCGGAAGAGGCCGGAGAGGCCCGGCGCATGGTGACGGCCGCCCTGCAGGGTCAGCTGCGCGGTGCCGTCGAGGCGCTCGCGGCAGAGAAGCAGCTGGAAGCCTGGGTCGAGGTCGGTGCGCTCAGCGAGGAGCTGCTCGCCGTCGTCTGGCAGGCGAGCGACCAGTGGGCGCGGGGGCGACTGCGCAGCGCCGCGTTTCCCGCACGACAGCGCTTCGGCGTCGCACTCTTGCTCGCCGGCGCGGCTCGCGGGCGTGCACGGAGTCGCTTCAAGGACGTCGCCCGCGCGAATCAGTCGGCCCCGGCCCCGGCGCCGCGAGCGGCGGCGCGGCTGGCGCAGGGTGCGCGCGCATGAGGGTGCGACACGCCCAGAGCGGCGCGATGTACACGCTGCGCGACGACGGCGACGTCGAGGTCGTGCTCGAGGGGAAGACCGGTGTCTTCCAGGCCAGTGGGCGCTGGGTGCGCGGCGCGTTGCGCGACGCTGACCCCCACCTGCTCGGCTGGCTCGCGGGCGCCCAGAGCGATCCCGCGCCCGCAGAAACCGCATCGCGACCGCGCGCGACGGGCGTGGACGTGCCTGCATTCACCCAGGATCCGACTGGAAAGCGAAGGAGAGGACAGATGGACCTCGGACTCGAAGGACGCAAGGTGGTGGTGACCGCGGCGACCCAGGGCATCGGCCTGGCGATCGCCCAGCAGTTCGCCGACCTGGGCTGCGACGTGGCGATCTGCGCACGCGGCGAGGAAGGCCTGGAGGTCGCCCGCAAGGATCTCGAGGGTCGGGGCGTGCGCGTGTTCACTCGCGCCCTCGATGTCGCCGACGGAGACGGCCTCGAAGCCTTCGTCACCGACGCTGCCGCGGACCTCGGGGGCCTCGACGTGTTCGTGAGCAACGCCTCGGGCGGGGCCGGTCCCGGCAAGCGCGCCTGGCAGGCGGGCTTCGACGTCGACGTGATGAGCGCCGTGCGCGGGGTCGAGGCGGCCCTGCCCAGTCTTCGCGAGAGTGGCGCGGCGAGCGTCGTCTTCATCTCGTCGACGGCGGCCCTCGAGCACCTCGGCGTCACCCAGGGCTACAACGCGATGAAGGCGGCCCTGATCACCCACGCCGGCGATCTTTCGCAGACCCTCGGTCGCGAGGGCATCCGCGTGAACGTGGTATCGCCCGGCCCCATCTACTTCGAGGGCGGAAACTGGCAGATGATCGAGCAGTCGATGCCCCAGATGTACAAAGGCGCACTCGCCCAATGCGCGATCGGCCGGATGGGCGCGCCCGAGGAAGTGGCGCGCGCGGTCGCGTTCCTGGGGAGCCCCGCAGCCAGCCTGATCACCGGGGCGAACCTCGTGTGCGACGGCGGCTTCACCAAGCGCATGCCCTTCTGAGGCGACCATGGCCTTCGAACCCCTCGTCGAGATGTCCCCCGATGTCGGGGCGCGTTCGCCCGGCCTCTCGTACCAGGATCTCCTGGACCAGGAGACGCGGCCCGTCCCCGACGTGCTGCGCTGGCGCTCGGCGCGGGAGCTGCCCGTCGTCAAGGTGCCGATCGAGCGGTACACGTCCGAGGCGTTCCAGGCGCTCGAAGTCGAGAAGCTCTGGAAGCGGGTCTGGCAGTTCGCCTGCCGGGAAGAGCAGATTCCCGAGCCCGGCGACCATCACGTCTACACCATCGCCGATCTCGAGGTGCTGGTGGTGCGCGGCCAGGATCGTCGGATCCGCGCCTTCCCCAACACCTGCCTCCACCGCGGACGCGCGCTCAAGGACCACGCGGGGCGCTCCGACGTGTTGCGGTGTCCTTTCCACGGCTGGACCTGGAACCTCGACGGCAGCCTCGCGGAAGTCCCGTGTCGTTGGGACTTCCCCGACGTCTCGCGCGAGGAGTACGCGCTACGTCCCCTGGGCGTCGGTACCTGGGGCGGGTTCGTGTTCGTGAACCTCGACCCGAACGCGGCGCCCTTCGCGTCACATCTCGGAGATCTCCCCCAGCACTTCGAGCGCTGGCCCCTCGAAGACCGCTACACCCAGGCCCACGTCGCGAAGCGCCTGCGCTGCAACTGGAAGGTCTGTCAGGAAGCCTTCATGGAGGCCTACCACGTCGTCGCGACCCACCCGCAGATCCTGGCGGGGATCGGCGACGCGAACAGTCAGTACGATGCGTGGGACACCTTCTCCCGCGCCATCACTGCGAACCAGACGCCGAGCCCGCACCTGCGCTGGGAACCCAGCGAGCAGGAGCAGCTCGACGTCACGCTCTCGCCGGACCTGGACGGACCGCCGGCGATTCGAGTGCCCGAGGGCATGACGGCGCGCCAGATCTTCGGGCAGCTGTCGCGGATGCAGTTGCAGAGCGCGGTGCCCTCGGTGCAGCGGCTCACCGACGCCGAGCTCACCGACTCCTTCTACTACACGCTGTTCCCGAACTTCCATCCCTGGGGCGCGTACAACCGCATCGTCTACCGCTTCCGGCCCAACGGAAACGCCGTGGGCGAAGCGATCATGGACGTGTTCATGCTCGCGCCGTTCCGCGGGCGTCGTCCCGAAGCCGCGGCCACCCGTTGGCTCGACTTCGACGAGCCCTGGACCGAGGCCTGGTCCGAGCTCGGGCCCCTCGCGAAGGTCTTCGAGCAGGATTCCTGGAACCTGCCGCGCGTGCAGCGCGGCCTGGAGAGCGCCGCCCATACCCATGTCACGTTCGCGAACTATCAGGAAACGAAGATCCGCCACTTCCACGCGCTGCTCGAACAGCGCCTGGCGGAATAGGCGGGGGCCGGGTCAGGCGCGCTCGTCGAGGCCGGCCGCCCAGCGGATGCCACGGCGCAAGAGCTCGTAGAAGGTCGGTGACTCCCAGGCCCCCCGTTCGATCTGGGGATAGAAGTCCATCAGCGGGCGCATGTCGTAGTGGCCGCGGCAGTGTCCGAGGGTGAGGTAGAGCACGCAGCCCTCGCCGACGCGCTTCTTGTACATGACGAGCCGCGGCGCATCGTCGGCGAACTCGTTCACTTCGAAGCCCGGCGTCTTTCCGCTGAACCGGGTCTCGAGCAAGGGTTCGAGCGGTCCGTGGTACTCGCAGAGATAGAGCTCATCGGTCACCTCGAAGGGCTCGATGCCGGACACGAGCGGGTCGTCGGTGTCGGAGACCGTGACGTCATAGGGCCCGATGGGGGGGTGGGCCAGGAACTGGCTGCCGAGGGTCTGCATCAGCACCGGGTGGTCGCGCGGGGTGCGCACGTGTTCCTGGAGCATCTCGAGCACCGAGTTGGTGCCGTGCAGCGCGAACCAGCGCTTTCCGCTGGCGACGAAGTCGGCGAGCGCCTGCTGCTCGGCGGGCGTGCCGGCGACGTCGCAGGTGTAGGTGATCAGACAATCCGCGTCGGCGAGTGCTTGCGTATCGCGGTAGTCCTCGGCCACGCGGGTCCGGATCCGGGGCTCGTCTCCCAGGAGCGTCAGCAGCTCGCGCCTTGCGAAGTCGATGTCGTGGTAGCGCCCCCCTGCGACGAGCTGGGCCTGGATGGGCGGCTGGGAGCGACGGGGCTTCGACATGGATCTCCTTGGCCTGCTGCGCAGGCGGACTACGCGTCGGTCGCGGGCGACGCCTCGGGCTCGGGTGCATCGGGAGCGTGGGTGTCCTGCCACTGGGCCAGCGCGCGTTCGTAGTAGTCCCACACGCACGGGTCGCAGCCGCGGTCGCAGCATTCGCCGGGCACCGGGCGGCGCGGGGGTGCCCGGCGTCCCTCCCGATCGGCCCACGCGGCCAGCTCTCGATGTCGGTTGAGCGGAGTGCGCATCCGGTTCTCGCGGTCACGCTAGCGCGACTCAAAAGCTCCCGGTGGGTGTTCGGCTCGTGGCATGCTGCGGCGATGCTGACCATGGCGGACCCGATCGAACACGCTGCCCGGCTCTGGCCCGACCGGGTGGGAATCGTCTCTGGCCCGGTACGACGCAGCTTCGCCGAGTTTGCCGGGCGTTGTCGCCAGCTGGGGGGTGCACTCGAAGCGGCGGGCATCGCGCGCGGAGATCGCGTCGCGATCCTGGCCGACAACAGCGACGTCTACCTCGAGGTGTACGCGGGCGTTCCCGCCACTGGGCGGGTGGTCGTGCCCCTCAACACCCGCCACGCCGAGCCCGAGCTGCGCTACGCCCTCGAAGACTCGGGCACGCGACTGCTCCTGACCGATCGCCCACCGAGTGCGCTCGATGGAGTCGTCGAGCGGGTCATCCGGATTCCCGACGCGTACGAGACCTTCGTGGGCGGCGGCCGCGAGGTCGCGGGGTTGGGCGAGGGAATCGCCGAGTCGGATCTGGCCGGGCTCTTCTATACGGGGGGGACGACCGGCGCCTCGAAGGGGGTGATGCTCAGCCATCGCAACCTGGTGTCGAACGCCTATCACTGGATGACCTGCATGCCCCACGCCGCGTCGGACGTGATGCTCGTGATGGCACCACTCTTCCATGCTGCGGGCTCGAACGGGGTCCTCGCGAACCTGTGGACCGGTGGGCGCCAGGTGGCGCTTCCGAGGTTCGACCCGGGCGAGGCGCTGGACTGGATCGCGGCCGAGGGCTGCACCGCGACTCTCGGCGTCCCGACGATGCTGGCGGCGATCGCGGAGGAGCAACTGGCGCGCCCGCGCAAGACCGAGACGCTGCGCTGGGTGGCCCATGGCGGCTCTCCGATCGCCAGCGAGGTCGTGCGGCGGGTTCACCAGGCGATGCCGTCGGCCGAGCTGGTCGAGGTCTACGGTGCGACCGAGCTCTCGCCGCTGGCGACCGTGCTGCGATACGAAGAGACGGCGCTCGACACCGATCGGATTCGCTCCTGCGGCCAGCCGTTGCCCGGCGTCGACGTGCGAATCCTCTCACCCGAGGGTCAGCCGGTGACGACGGGGGAGGTCGGCGAGGTGACCGTGCGCGCGCCCACGGTGATGCTGGGCTACTGGAACAAGCCGGAGCAGACCGACGCCGTGCTGCGGGACGGACGCTACTGGACGGGAGACCTCGGACGCCTCGACGCCGACGGCTTCCTCACCCTGGTGGACCGCTCGAAGGACATGATCGTGTCGGGTGGAGAGAACGTGTACTCCACCGAGGTCGAGGAAGTGCTGTATCGGCATCCCGCCGTGCTCGAGGCCGCCGTCTTCGGCGTGCCGGATGCCACCTGGGGCGAAGCCGTCTGGGCCGCGGTGCATCTCCGCGCCGACGAGACGACCGACGCCGAGACGCTCATCGCCTTCTGTCGCGAGAGCCTCGGCGGCTACAAGGTGCCGAAGGGCATCGACTTCCACGCCGAGCTCCTCCCCAAGAGCGGGCCGGGGAAGTTCCTGAAGCGGCAGCTGCGCGACCCCTATTGGGAAGGGAAGGAGCGCGGCATCCACTGAGCGGGGTCGGGGAGCCCTCCGGGCTGGCGTTCGTTTCGGGGAATGGCGAGCCTAACGGTCGTTAGGTAGTCTGGCTCGCATGGCGACACCGGCCCCCGAACCCCCCGTCCTCGCGGCCGATTCCGGTCCCGAGGGACGCCGGCGCATTCTCGACGTCTCGGCGGGGCTGTTCCTCGAACGCGGCTACGCGGGCACGTCCCTGCGCGAGATCGCGGCCGCGGTGGGCATGAAGCCGGGCTCGCTCTACTACCACTTCGCTTCGAAGGAGGCGCTCCTCGAGGCGATCCTGCGCCACGGGATCGACGTGATGGTGGTGGCGTTCTCGGCGGCGGCCGCCGACCACCGTGACGCGCCCGCGCGCGAGCGTTTCGCCGCCCATGTGCGCGCACACCTCGGAGCGCTCTTCGAGCACGGCCCCTATACCGCGGCCCACGTCACCACGTTCCGTACCGCGCCCACCCCGGTGATGGCCGCGATCGTTCCCCAGCGCGATGCCTACGAGGCGATGTGGAGCGAACTGCTGGCCTCCTTCGTTCGCGACGGCGCGATCCGCTCCGACACGACGGTCGGTCTGGCCAGGCTCCTGCTCTTCGGGGCGATGAACGCCTCGGTCGAGTGGTTCGATCGCGAGCGCGGGAGCCTCGACGACTTCGCAGCCGCCGTGACCCGGCAATTCTGGTCCGGCTGGACGGGGGAGGGCGACGCATGAACCGCTTCGTGTCCCGCACCGACGTGCGGTCGTCCGCGTTCGCCGACAACACGAACGCGACCGAAGCCCTGGTGTCCGAGCTGCGCGAGCGGCAGCAGACCGTCCTCGACGGCGGGCCCGGGCGCGCGCGCTCGATCGAGCGCCATCTGGCGCGCGGCAAGCTGATGGTGCGCGATCGCATCGATTGCGTGATCGATGCAGGCAGTCCGTTCCTCGAACTCTCGACCCTGTCCGGCTACGGCCAATACGACGACGCGGCGCCGGGCGCGGGGATCGTCACCGGCATCGGGCTCGTGCACGGCGTGCCCTACGTCTTCATCGCAAACGACGCGACGGTGAAGGGTGGGTCGCTGCTGCCCGTCTCGATCAAGAAGCACGTGCGGGCCCAGGACGTCGCCGCCGAGAACGGGCTGGGGGTGATCTACCTGGTCGACTCGGGCGGCGCCTTCCTGCCGATGCAGGACGAGATCTTTCCCGACACGGATCACTTCGGCGGCTCCTTCTACCGCCAGGCCCGCCTCTCGGCCCAGGGGCTGCCCCAGCTGTCGGTGGTGCTCGGCGGCTGTACCGCGGGGGGCGCCTACGTCCCGGCGCTCTCCGACGAAGTGATCATGGTCGAGGGCATCGGTCGTATCTTCCTTGGCGGTCCGCCGATCGTGAAGGCGGCACTGGGGGAGCAGGTCGCACCCGATGATCTCGGGGGCGCGGTACTTCACACGCGAACCTCGGGTGTCAGCGACCACCTCGCGCGCAGCGAGCGCGAGGCCTACGGGAAGCTGCGCGAGCTGTGCGCTGCGACCCACCAGCGCCGCATGGGCGGGGGGCCGGGCTGGCTCGACGTCGCGCCGACCGAACCGCCGCACTACGACCCGGCCGAGATCTACGGAATCCTTTCCGCCGACGACCGGATTCCCTTCGACGCTGCCGAGATCCTGGCGCGGCTCGTCGATGGCTCCCGCTTCTCGCCCTTCAAGCCCGAGTGGGGCACCTC
Organism: Myxococcota bacterium; assembly: GCA_039030075.1. NCBI lineage: Bacteria > Pseudomonadati > Myxococcota > Myxococcota bacterium. Next base: position 105,734 of record JBCCEW010000001.1, read on the forward strand.
GATGGTGTGCGGCTTCGCTCGCATCTGGGGGCACCTCGTCGGCGTGATCGCGAACCAGGGCATCATCTTCAACGAAGAAGCGCTGAAGACCACCCACTTCATCGAGCTCTGCGAGCAGCGCCGCGTGCCGCTCCTCTTCCTGCAGAACACCTCGGGCTACATGGTGGGCAAGGATTCGGAGGCGCGGGGTATTGCGAAGGACGGCGCCAAGATGGTCTCGGCCGTCGCCAACGCGACCGTGCCGAAGTACACGGTGCTGATCGGCGGCTCCTACGGCGCGGGCAACTACGGCATGTGTGGCCGCGGGTTCCGGCCTCGTTTCCTGTTCTCGTGGCCGAACTCGCGCATCGCGACGATGGCCGCGAAGACCGCGCAGACGGTGCTCGTCGACATTCGACTGGCGGGCATGAAGGGGCAGGACACGAGCGAAGCCGAGGTCGAGGCGATGCGCGCCGAGATCGCCGACCAGTTCGAGACCCAGTCCGACCCCTACTACGCGACCTCGCGTCTCTGGGACGACGGAATCCTCGACCCGCTGCAGACCCGTGACGTGCTCGGGCTGTGTCTGGCCCTCGCCGCGCGCCAGGATGCCCCGGAGCCCGGTCCCGGCATCGTGTACCGGATGTGACGATGCGACTGCTGATCGCCAACCGCGGAGAGATCGCCCGCCGAGTGCAGCGCACGGCACGTCGCCTGGGCGTGTCGACGGTCGCCGTCTACGCCGACCCGGACCGCGAGGCGCCCTTCGTGCGCGAGGCCGACGCGGCATTTCACCTCGGCGGCGCGGCCCTCGCCGACTCCTACTTGAACGTGGAGCGCCTGCTCACCGCGGCGCGCGACACCGGCGCCACCGCCGTCCACCCGGGCTACGGATTCCTGTCCGAGAACGCCGACTTCGCGCGCGCTGTCCAGGACGCGGGGCTCGTCTGGGTCGGCCCCCGACCCGAGGCGATCGAGCGGATGGGCTCGAAGATCGAGGCGCGACGCCTCGCCGAAGCCGCGGGCGTCCCGACGATCCCGGGCTTCGATCGCGATCAGGCGCCCGAGGCCCTGGCGCGCGCTGCCGACCAGATCGGTTTTCCGGTGCTGGTGAAGGCCGCGGCCGGCGGCGGCGGCAAGGGCATCCGAATCGTTCGCGCGGCTGGCGAGTTCGAGGCGGCGCTCGGCGAGGCCACCGAGGAAGCCCGCCGCAGCTTCGGCGACGACGCGATGATCGTCGAACGTTACATCGAGCGCGCGCGACACATCGAAGTCCAGATCGTCGGCGACCACCACGGCAACGTCGTGCACCTGGGGACGCGCGAGTGCTCGGTCCAGCGTCGCTATCAGAAACTCCTGGAAGAGGCGCCGGCGCCGAACCTGACCGATGCGACGGTCCAGGGCCTGTGCAGCTCGGCGCTCGCGTTGGCGAAGGCAATCGACTACGACTCGACGGGCACCGTCGAGTACGTGGTCGACGACGCGACCGGCGAGTTCTTCTTCCTGGAGATGAACACGCGGCTCCAGGTCGAGCACCCGGTCACCGAGGCGATCACCGGCCTGGACCTCGTGGAGTGGCAACTGGCCGTCGCCGAGGGGAGGGCGCTGCCCCTCCCGCAAGAGGCGATCGCCTTCCGCGGCCACGCCTTCGAAGCCCGCATCAACGCGGAGAACGCGGCGGCCGACTTCGCTCCCGAGACGGGGCAGGTGGCAGCGCTCGTCGTGCCGGAAGGCGTTCGCTGGGAGAGTGGTGTCGAAGAAGGGAGCGCGATCACGCCCCACTACGACGCGCTCGTCGCGAAGCTGGTGATCGACGGCGTGGACCGGGAGGCGGCGCGGCGGCGTCTGGTCGCCGCGCTCGATGCGCTGATCATCGGCGGCCTGGTGACGAACACGGGCTTTCAGCGCTGGCTCGCCGAGCAGCAGCCGGTGGTCGAAGGGCGTGTCACGACGCGCTTCCTCGACGAGACCGAGGTGCCCGCGCCGTCCCAGGCCGCGGCGGCGGTCGTGTCCGCGGCCCACGGCTGGGAGCGCGCGCGCCGGGCCCAGGCCGAGCCCGGTCCGTGGTCGCTGCCGTCCCTGCGCGTGACGCCGCATCGCCCGAGCCTGCCCACGGCCCTGCTCGACGAAACCGGGGAATGGCACGAGGTGGCAGACACCGATGCGACCGACTTCTCCTCGCGCGACGCCGTCGTCGTCGACGCTCCGGGCCGACGCGTCTGGGTGAACCGCGCAGGCCACAGCTACGCCTTTCGCTTGCCGCCGCGCCGCGAGCGCTGGGCGCCGAACGACGCCGAGAGCCACGGGGCCGCGGACGCCGTGCGCGCGCCGTTCCCGGCGGTCGTGGCCGAGACACCGGTCGCCGCGGGTGCGACGGTGGCGCCGGGCGACGTGGTGGTGGTGGTGGAGGCGATGAAGATGCTCCACTCCCTGGAGAGCCGCGCCGGCGGCGTCGTCGCACAGATCCACGTCGGAGTCGGAGACTCCGTCGAGTCCGAGCAGGTGCTCGTGAGCTTCGTGCAAGAAGAGGATGCGTCCGACGCGGACGCTTGATCGGTTCGATCGAACCGGAGGAGGCCCCCATGGTCCATCGCAACGCCTACATGACGGACGAGCTCGAGGCGATCGTCGCCCAGACGCGCGACTTCGTGGAACGCGAGGTCGTGCCCGAGGGACTCCAGTGGGAAGAGGAAGGGAAGGTGCCGCGCGAGGTGCTGCGCAAGATGGGTGGCCTGGGCATGCTCGGACTGCGCGTACCGGAAGCGTTGGGCGGCCTCGGCCTCGGCCCGGTCGCCTCCGCCGCCTTCTCCGAGGCGCTGGGCGTCTCGACCTTCGCGGGCTTCGACGTCACCGTGCTCGTCCACACCGACATGGCGGGTCCGCATCTGGTGAACTCGGGCTCGCCCGAGCAGCTCGAGCGCTGGATGCCGACCATCCTCTCGGGCGAGACGATCCTCTCGATCGGCGTGTCCGAGCCCGGCGCCGGCTCCGACGTGGCGGGCATGCGTACCCAGGCAAAGCGCGACGGCAACGGCTGGCGGCTCACTGGGCAGAAGACCTTCATCACGAACGCGGTCTACGGCGATCTTACGATCCTGGCGGCCCGCACGGATCCGTCGAACAAGTACGGGATCACCATGTTCTTGATCCCGAGGGACACCGAGGGCTTCCAGGTGTCCAAGAAGCTCGACAAGCACGGCTGGCGCTGCTCGGACACGGCGGAGCTGATGCTCGACGACGTCTACATCCCCGACGAGCAGGTGCTCGGGACGCCGCATCGAGGCTTTTACGAGACCATGAAGAACTTCCAGAACGAGCGCATGGTGCTGGTGGGGATGGGCGTCGGCGCGGCCCAGAAGGCGATCGACCTCACCCTCGAGTACACCCAGGAGCGGCCGGCCTTCGGCGGGCACCTCTTCGATCTCGGCGCCATCCGCCAGCGCATGGCGATGCATCAGGCGAAGGTCGACGCGGCGCGCGCCGCCATGTACCACGCGGCCTGGCTGGGCGAGCAGGGCGCCGACAACGTGAAGGAGATGTCGGGCGTGAAGGCCTTCGGCTGCGAGGTGGTGAACCAGGTGATGTACGACTGCACCCAGTTCCACGGCGGCATGGGCTTCATGCGCGAATCGGCGATCGAGCGCATGTACCGCGACGCCCGGGTGCTGACGATCGGGGGCGGCGCCACCGAGGTGATGCTCGAGGAAGTGGCGAAGCGCTCGATCCGGCGGGGCTAACCGGCTTGGCTCCCGTCGCGCGCCTGCGTTCCCTGCTCTTCGCGCCCGCGGTCCGGCCCGACTTCCTGCGGCGCCTGCCCGAACGCGGCGCCGATGGCGTCGTGATCGACTGCGAGGACGCGACGCCGCCGAACGCCAAGGCCGAGGCGCGCGAGAATGCCCGCGCCCTCGCGCCCGAGCTGGCCGCCGCGGGGGCGTCGGTCTTCGTGCGGGTGAATGCGGTCGCCTCCGAATGGTTCGAGGCCGACGTGCGTGAGGCGCTCTGCCCGGAGCTCGCCGGGATCATCGTCCCGAAGCTCGATCGCACCGAACAGCTGCGGGAGGCGACGGCGCTGCTGGCGGCCCACCGGCTCGAGCTGCCGATCCTGGCCGGCCTCGAGACCGCACTCGGTGTCGCCGACGCGCGCGAGCTGCTCGCACATCCGAGTGTCTTCGCGGCCTACTTCGGCGCCGAGGACTTCATCGCTGACATGGGTGGGGTGCGCACCGAGTCGAGCCAGGAGGTGCTCTACGCGCGTTCCCGGGTGGCGCTGGCCGGGCGGCTCGCCGGTGTGCTGACCCTCGACCAGGTGGTGACCGACTTCCGCAACGACGCGCTGTTCCGGCGCGAAGTCGAGGAAGCGCGTGCCATCGGCTACCGCGGGAAGCTCTGCATCCACCCCACCCAGGTGGTACTCGCGAACGAGGGCTTCGTGCCCAGCGCGGAGGAAGTCGATTTCGCGCGGCGTCTGCTCGCAGCCTACGACGCCGCGTCGGCCCGCGGTCTGGCCGCGATCGATTTCGAAGGACAGATGGTCGACGAACCCCTGGCCGCCCGGGCGAGGCAGACCCTGGCGGCCGCCGAGGAGACCCATGAGTGACGCACCGCGACCCCACACGGGCCTCTGGTTCGAGGAGTTGGAACGCGGCCGCGTGGTCCATCATGCGATCCGACGCACGATCACCGAAGCCGACAACGTGCTCTTCACGTCGATCACCATGAACCCCGCCTGGCTCCACCTCGACTTCGACTACGCGAAGAACGAGACCGAGTTCGGGAAGCCGCTCGTGAACTCGATGCTGACCCTCGCGACGGTGATCGGGATCAGCGTGCACGAGACCACGCTGGGCACCACCGTGGCGAACCTGGGATTCCAGGAGGTCACGTTTCCGGCGCCGCTCTTCCACGGCGACACGCTGCGAGTGGAGACGGAAGTGGCGTCGGCGCGGCTCTCGAAGTCGCGCCCGAACCAGGGCATCGTCCGCTTCGAGCACCGCGCCTTCAACCAGGACGACACCCTCGTCTGCCGCGCGGTGCGCGACGCGCTGATGCACACCCGACCTTGAGAGAATTCCCGTAGGATACGGCGGTTGCTGGGGCGCGCCGCCCGAGTGAAAACGACGGGAGACGGGTGTGTGTTCCTGGTTGAAGTGTGCTGACCCTGCTCGGCTCCTCGATGAGACGCACGCGCTGCCGCACCGGTGGCGGAGGAGCTCTTGGTATTCGCTGAAGCGAGCGGCGCGGTTTCTCTGCCGATTTCCCGCGTTGGCCCGTCGCCACTGGGCGATTTACCTCGGCCTGGGGGTCGCGATCAGCTTTACCTGCCTTTGGATGTACGATGCGCAAGGCAATGGCCGGCGTGGATCTGTTGACCTCAGGGCGGTCGCCACCTTCTGGTCGATCGCGGCCGTCCTCTACGCGGGAATGCGGATCGCGGTGGCCCAGACCGGTCCGGCCCTCCTGCGGCATTTCAACTCCCCGGAGATGTACTCGGCCCGACGACGGGCCTATCAGGAGGCCACGCTCTGGTCCTGCGGTGATCGCTACGCCCTAGTGCCCTACCTCAACCACAACGGACCCAGCTGGGTGTCACCGGTTCCGGCGGATCAGGATACGGTCGTGAGTCTGTCGCAAGTCTTCGCCTTCGTCCTGGAGGCGAAGGAGTTCGACGATCGGGGCCTCTTGTCTTGGGGGGCGCGGAGGATGTTCCAGGACCGACTCTCCTGGTTCATGCCCATCGCGAGAGAGATGCGAGAGCACTGCGACGCTTACGAGGCCCTGCTACGTCATGAGAACCGCACCGACGCGATTGTTCCCTATCGTCTCGATGCGGTGGAGAACTGGATGCGGTGGCGATTGTGCCTGGGAAAGTTCGCCAGAAACCGCGGCGACTCGCGGACGCCTCCTGAGGCCGCTGAGCACACGCCTCGTGAGATCGCCGCACAATCGGTTCTTGAGCCCGTCGCGCAGACAACTCCTGAGCCCGCTGCGCAGACCACTCCGGAGGGCGCTACCGGGAAAACCCGGAAGCCCGGTCCACGGAAGGTCCGCACGCGATTCTTGGGCTGCAGCGAAAGGGATCTCTCCGCTAGCAGCGTCGTTATCTCGACCCTCGGGAAGCCGCGTAGAGTCAAGGGCGATGAACACACGGTCGTGGATGTCTTCGGGGTCCCGGACCCCCGTTCGTTTCGTCAGCTCTGGGAGCGACTGCCGACGCCAGCAGGAGACGGCCCGGTGGGTCATCGCTGGGATCGAACTTGGCTGGACGACGTCTGTACGCGTGTAGCTGGCGGGGGGTGGGAGCGCTCTGTTCGGCGCATCGATCGGTCCGAAGCCGAAGAGATCTACCGGCGCCTTTGGTCCCAGGGATTCGAAGTCAAGAACACTATCGAGGGGTCTCCTTTGTCTCGCCTTTTCAGCGTTCACTCGACTTCTCATCCCGATGCTGAGTCCACGGAGGGCTCCGAAAGATCAAAGGCAGAGGTGGGTAGCGCAGGGTGAGTCCCCCCCTGCATTGATACCGGCGTGCCATCTCCGTCACCCTGAATCCGGAACCGTGTAGCGGTAGAGGTTGCGGGTCTCTCCGCTCACCGGGGCTTCCTTCCAGAACTCGAAGCCGAGCTTGGTGATCGTGCGGATCGAGGCCGCGTTCGGCGGGTGGATGATCGCGAGGATCTCTGCGCGGACGGCCGGTTCGGCGAGATCGAGGAGCGCTGCGCTGGCTTCGGTGGCATAGCCCTGGCCCCGCGCCTCGGCGACGAGGCGGTAGCCCCACTCGAGCCGCCGCCTGCCCTCGAAGTCGAACCCGTCGACGCCGCAGTAGCCGACCAGGGTTCCGCTGGATCGCTCGATGATCGGTTGCTTGCCGAAGGCGACTTCGTTCGCCACGTGGAGCATGCGGTCGAAGCGCTCCGAGGCAGCTTCGGCGGTCATCACCCCGTCGGAGAACTCCATGAAGGTGTCGTTCGTGAAGAGCGCGACGAAGCGCGCGCGATCGCTCTCGCGGGGCGGTCGGATCTCGAGGCGCTGGGTTCGCACGCGGGCCTAGCCGGACAGCTCGGCGCGGTCGCGGAAGTGTTCGAGGGCCTCGGGGTTGGCGAGCGCCTCGGCGTTCTTGACCGGGCGGCCATGGATCACCTCGCGAACCGCCAGCTCGACGATCTTGCCGCTGCGGGTGCGCGGGATGTCGGGCACGTCGAGGATGTGGGCCGGGACGTGGCGCGGCGAGGCGTGCTGGCGGATGCGCTGGCGGATCTCGGCGCGCAGCGCTTCGTCGAGCGCGGCCGCGGCGCGCAGCTTGACGAACAGGACCACCCGGACGTCGCCCTCCCAATCCTGCCCGACCGCGATGGCTTCCTCGACGCTGGGCAGGCTCTCGACCTGGCGATAGATCTCGGCGGTCCCGATGCGCACGCCGCCCGGGTTGAGCACCGCGTCCGAGCGGCCCTGGACGAGAAAGCCGCCGTGCTCGGTGCGCGCCACGAAATCGCCGTGGCACCAGACATTCGGGAAACGCTCGAAGTAGGCGGCGTGGTAGCGCGCGCCGTCGTCGTCGTTCCAGAAGCCGAGGGGCATCGATGGGAAGGGCCGCTTGCAGACGAGCTCACCGGTCTCGCCCCGGAGCGGCCGGCCCGCGTCGTCGAAGACGTCGACGTCCATCCCGAGGCCCGCCATCTGCAGCTCGCCGCGGTACACGGGGCTCGTCGGGTCACCGAGCACGAAGCACGACACGATGTCCGTGCCGCCCGAGATCGACGCGAGGTGCACGTCGGACTTCAGCTCGCGATACACCCAGTCGAAGCTCTCGGGCACCAGCGGTGAGCCCGTCGACAGCACGCTGCGCAGGGCCGAGAGATCGTGGCTGGTGCGCGGCGAGACGCCGGCCTTCGCCGCCGCGTCGAGGAATTTCGCCGAGGTGCCGAAGATCTGGGTGCGCTCCTCGGCGGCGTAGTCGAAGAGGGCCGTTGGCTCGGGGTGGAAGGGGGATCCGTCGTAGAGCTGGAGCGTCGCCTCGGACGCCAGGCCCGAGGCCAGCCAGTTCCACATCATCCAGCCCAGGGTCGTGAAGTAGAAGAGCCGGTCGCCGGGGCGCACGTCGGTGTGCAGGCGCTGCTCCTTCAGGTGTTGGAGCAGGGTGCCGCCGGCGCCGTGCACGATGCACTTCGGCGGACCGGTGGTGCCCGAGGAGTAGAGCACGTAGAGCGGGTGATCGAAGGGAAAGCGCGGGAAGTCGAGTTCGGCCGGGCCTTCGGGCGGGAGGAAGGCGTCGACATCGAGGCTGCCGGCGGGCGCCAGGTGTTCCTCGAAGTCGGAGGCGTAGGGCAGGAGCACGATCGCCTCGAGGCTCGGCAATCCCGCCGCCACCGTCTCCAGCTTGGCGAGGACGTCGTGCCGCTTGCCGCCGTAGAAATAGGCATCGACCGTCACGAGCAGGCGCGGTTCGACCTGGCCGAAGCGGTCGAGGACGCCGCGGGCGCCGAAGTCGGGGGAGCAGGAGGTGAAAGTCGCTCCGCGGCTGGTCGTCGCGAGCATCACCGCGATCGCCTCGGGCAGGTTCGGCAGCCACGCAGCGACGCGATCCCCTGGGCCGATCTCGTACGCGGCCAGGGCCGCCTGCCAGCGAGCGGTCTCGCGCCAGAGACGCTTCCAGCTCCACTCCCGGCGAGTGCCGTCCTCGCCGCGGAAGAGCAGCGCCGGCGTGTCGTCGCGCCGCCGCAGGAGGTTCTCGGCGAAGTTCAGCCGGGCCTCGGGAAACCAGCGGGCGCCGGGCATGCGATCGCCATCGACGAGGACGCGGTCACCCGCGTCTCCGATGACGCCGGCGAAGTCCCAGAGTTCGCGCCAGAAGGTCTCGCGGTGATCGACCGACCAGCGCCACAGCGCGGCCGTATCGGCGAAAGGACCGTGGTGGGCGACGGCGTGTCGGAAACGCGCGAGCGCCGAGGCCTCTTGGCGCTCGGCGCTCGGTTGCCACAGCGGTTCGGCCATGGCGCGACTCTATCACGCGGGCCGGGTTTCCCCGGCCTGCGCGACCTGTGTCCGGATCAGTCCTCGGCCATCAGCACGATCGCGATCCGCAGCACGTACCAGAACATCAGCGCCACCGAGGCGAAGAGCTCGAGCGAGGCCGCGACGTAGCGGTCTTCTTCGTAGTGATGGATCACGTTCGAGGTGTCGTAGAGGATCGACGCGCCGGCGAGAAGCACCATGCCCACCGCGAAGAGCGGGCCGAGTGCCATGCCGAAAGCGACGTTCACGACGATCAGCGCGAGGGCGCCAACGCCGGCCCACATCAGGAACCCTTTCATGAAGGAGAAGTCCTTGCGGGTGACGAAGGCGATGGCGGTGAGCGCCGAGAAGCCGACGATCGTGGCGATTCCCGCCGCCTCGAGGGCGCCGGGCGCCATCGTCTCGGCGAGGTAGATCATCGGGACGAAGATCAACACCTCGGCGACGACGTAGCCGGCCAGGGCCACGTACTGCATCGACAGCGACTCGACCGTGTGGGCGACGCGCGAGGCGATCCAGCCGACGACGATGAAGGCGCCGAGGACGATGAGCCAGCTCCCCTGGAGCATCACCTGGGCCAGGGGTTCGCCCAGACCCGACGCGAAGAGTGCCGCCTCGAGGCCGATGAAGGCGAGCACCGCTCCGAAGAGATGGGAGTAGGTGCGAGAGATGAACTGTTCCCGCGAGTCGATGCTCGGAACCGGATTCAGGTTGTGCGGGTCGAGGGCGTGACCGTCTTGCATGGGGGGCTCCGAACGGGCCGGGCCGCAGAGCGACCCGGCCCGAACCTGGGGGGGTGAGGAGAGAGCAGGGGGGTGAGGAAAACGGTCGGGCTACACCTGGTGCGGCTGACGCCCCTCGGGCGAGTCCGGGGTGTCCGTCGCGCCCGAAGCCGCGGTGGCCGGCAGCTCGGCGGCGCGACTGCGGCTGCGCGCCATCGCGACGAGCGGGAGCACCGCGACGAACGCACCGCCGCCCATCATGGCGAAGGACTTCGTGGCCGAGGCGGGCTGGCGGCCCTCCTCGAGCAGGAGCACCTGGGCGAGGTCGACGTTCGGGAAGCCCTCGCCGACGAGCGCCTTCTCTTCGCCCGTGAGCGAGCGGATCTTGTTCACGACGAGGCCCTGCAGCTCCGTCTCTTCGTTCCAGCCGGCGTCGGGCAGGCTGCCGAAGGTCTTGAAGCGCTCGGTGCGCACCAGCACCGTGAACTCGACCGGGTCGGGGTACTGCTCCTCGGGGATCTCGGCGGCGTCGCCGTAGAGCTTCTCGAGGTTCATCCATTCCTGGATGAAGCGGTTGTCCACCGCAACGATCGGGTAGTAGGCGTAGTCGAGCTTCTGCTCCGGGCCGAGTTCTTCATTCTCCTGCGAACGCTCGGTGCGATACGAGAACACCAGCTCGTGGTGCATCGCGTAGTGGTCACCGATGCGCAGGTGGGGGTTCTCGGGAACCGAGCCCGACTCGAGCTCCGAGAGCGAGATGTCCATGGGGAGCTCCGTGGCGCCCTGGGAAACCGTCAGTTCCTGCCAGCCAAGCCACGCGACCAATCCGCCGCCGGCCATCATCATGATCATGAAGCGACCCATGGGGGGCCTCCTTGGTGGTGTGAGCAATGACACCGTTTCGGCCTGTAGGGAATTCCCCTTAACTGCTACCGACCCAGTTCCGTGTCGCCGGGAACTCCCTGCGGCAAGTCACCGGCAACTGTGCTTCTCCCCAGCGCAACGGCGACGTTGGGCGGGCCAGGGCGGGGCCGTATGCTCCGGCCGGCGCGGATCTATCGCGCCCTCGCTACGGGAAGATCGAAGACGGGTTCCGCGCACGGAACACGTCTGGCCGCTAGCAGCGTGGCTCCGCCGAGCGCGGTTCGGGCTCATGCGGGGCAGCCCGACGCGTGGAATCATGCGCAAGCATGGAGCACTCCGTGGCGGAGAGTGAGGCGCGCACGCCGGTCGGCGCAGGTTGGTGGCTCGGGCTGAGCGCGATCGCGCTCGGTGGCGGCCTGCTGCGACTGCTCCCGTGGCCGCGGGTCTTCACTTCGGAAGGCGTGCTCTTCTACGACGGCGACTCGTACTACCACATGCGGCGCATCGCCCACTCGATCGAGCAGTTTCCCGCGCTCCTCGAGCGCGACCCGTGGATGAACTTTCCCCATGGCGGCACCTCGCCCTGGCCGCCGGGTTTCGATTGGACCCTCGCCGCCCTGACTCGGTTGCTGGTCGGGACCGACGACCGCGCGGGCGCGGAGACGATCGGTGCCTGGGTGCCCGTGATCTGTGGCGTGCTCGCGATCGTCGCGATCGGCAACGCAGGCCGGCGTCTGGCTGGCGTCGCGGTCGGCTGGGCCGCGGCCGGGCTCCTGGCCCTGCTTCCCGCCGCCTACAACTTCACGCAGCTCGGCTACCTGGATCACCACGCGACGGTCGCCTGGCTCGGCACGGCGCTCTTCGCCGGCGTGCTGGTCCTGGTCGACCGCCGCGACGCGGGGCCCCGCATCTGGCCGTGGCTGGCCGGCGCAGGAGCGGCGGCTCTCTTGCTGGTCTGGCCCGGTGCGCTGCTGCACCTCGGGGTGGCGCAAGCGGGCGCGCTCGCCTGGACCGCTTTCGCGCCTTCCAGCGCGCTGGCGGTGGCGCGGGCGCGTCGCCTGGCGGGTGCGCATGCCCTCTGCGCCCTCGCGCTCTTCCCCTTCGCCTGGGGGCGCGGGTTCGAGGATCTCGGCGCCTTCACGCCGCTCGCCCTCACTTCGTTCCAACCCGTCTACTTCGGCTGCGCGGCCCTGGCCCTCGCGGTCGTCGCCGGCGTGTGGGCGTGGCCCGTGGGCGCGCGCGCCGGCTCGCGCCTGGCCAGCGGGGCGGGCGTGGCCCTCGCGGGCGTCGCCATCGCGCTGCTCATCGTGCCCGAGCTGGCCCAGAGCCTCGAGCGTTCGTCGGGATGGTTCACCGGGGACGAGCAGTTCCACGACCGCATCCTCGAGCTGCGTCCGTTGCTCGGTGTCGGCTTCTCCGCGCCGATGAACGGCGTGCATCGCCTCACCTGGTTGCTCTTCGCATTCCCCCTGGCCTGGGGTGTGGCCGTGACCCGACGCCCCCATGCCGCGTCTCACTGGATGCTGGGCCTGTGGAGCGCGGCCTTTGGTCTCGCCGCGCTGTCCCAGGCGCGCTTCACGAACAGCTTCGCCGCGCCCTTCGCGTTGGTGTGGGCGGTTGCGGGTGTTGCCCTCGCGCGCGCGATCTGGACGAGGTGGGAGCAGCGCCCGGTCGTGCTGGCCGCGGTCGTCCTGGTGTCGCTCCTCGTCGCGAGCTGGGCCGTCGCGCCCGCCATCGAAAGCCACGTCCGGTTGGCGCGGGGGCTTCGCGCGAATCCGGAGGACACGCGCATGGCCCACGTGCGAAAGGCGGCGCGGTTCATCGCGACCCATCACCCGACCCGGGAGGACGCCGATCCCGGTGCGGTGCTCTCGGCCTGGGGAATCGGGCACCAGGTGCGGTACTACGCGGAGGCGCCGGTGATCCAGGACAACTTCGGGCCCTACGTTGCGCGGGAGAACGTGGCGGCGGCCACGCGCTACTACGCGGCGGTCGACGAGGAGCGCGCTCTTGCCGAGCTCGACGCGCTGGGCGCCCGCTACATCCTGGTCGAAGACTACGGCGCGGGCGTCGTGGAGCCCTACCCACCCGGTTCGCTCACGCGCCGACTCCTGGCGCGGCGGGGGTCGGAAGGGGCGCTGCGTCGCGGCGGTCGGGTGCGACTGCTTCCCGCGCTCACCCGCCATCGTCTGGTGTACGAGACGCAGGGCAACACGGCGCGCATCGCCGTGTACGAGCGGGTGGGTGGCGCGCGAATCGAGGGCGAGGCACCGGCCGGGGCCGCCGTGACCGCCCTCGTCCGGCTGGAAGCCGGCACGACGCCGTTCATCTACCGGACCTCGACGCAAGCCGATTCGCGCGGTCGATATCGCCTGCGCTTTCCCTACGCGAGCGGCATGGACACGGGAGGGGTCCGAACCCTGGATGCGATCCAGGTCGTCGCAGGCACCGAACGGAAGACCGTCGAGGTACCCGAGCAGGCGGCGCGCACGGGTTCGGTCGTGGCCGGTCCGCGCTTCACCCTGCCGGCTTCGTGAACACGAACAGGCGGTTCAGCCCGAGCTGAAAGCGCTCCTCGCGCTCGAGGCGAAGCCCGGCCTTCGCGAAGATCGGAACCGTTTCGGCCACGTCGAACCCGTGGTGTTGCTCGGCCGCCATGCCGTCTGCGATGCCGACCGCCATCAACACGTCGAGGATCCGGTCGACGAAGGGGTGGGGCACGGTGAGCACCAGGCGCCCACCCGGTGTCAGCGCTTCGGCGCAGGCGCTCGCGAACGCGTCGGGCTCGGCCACGTGTTCGAGCACCGCCAGGGCCGCGATGCAGTCGAAGCTCTCCTTCGGGAAGTCGAAGTCGTCGGGGAAGCGGCCCCGTTCGAAGCGAATCGCGCCGTCGACGCTGGGGGCGACTTCGGCATCGACGCCCACGGCCGAGGTGATGCGGTCGGCCACGCCATCGATCAGCGTGCGATCGAAGCAGCCGATGTCGAGCAGCCGGTCGCCCGAGCGCACGTGCTCCGATGCGAGTCGCACGCGCCAGCGTCGCAGGAAGACGTCGAGGGCCTTCACTCGGCTGCGGCGCCCCGTCGGCGCCGGATCCCCAGCATGCTGTAGAGGAACGACATGAAAAGGGTCTGGAAGCCGAGAACCACACCCGTGGATCCGAGGACGAGCGGGCGCATCGAGAGACTGGGTTCGAGCGGGCCGAAGCCGGTCGCGGCCCATCCCCAGGCGGCCCAGCCGACGCCGCTCAGCCCCAGCGCGACGAGGATCGCTCCGAACACCAGGCCGCGCTCCAGCGTGAACACGTCGAAGGCGCGCATCATGCCGGGGCTCGGCGGGCCGATCTCCTCGGCCACGGCGTAGATGCGCGCTGCGATCGCTGTGGTGACCGCCTGGTAGCCGAGGATCACGCCCAGCGCTGCGACCTGCAGCGTGTGCACGTCGAGGATGACACTGCCGACCGCGAGCGGTCCGCTCGCCAGGCGCAGCAGCAGCGAGCCGAACACCAGCATCGCCAGCAGCCCGGGCAGGAACAGCACCCAACGCGGCGACATGGTCATCATGAAGCGCAAGTGACGCCAGCCGTCTCGCCAGGTGCGCAGATGCGGCGGGCGCGAGCGCTGGTCCGGATGCAGCGTGATGGGCACCTCGGCTACCCGAAGCCGTCGTGCCGACGCCTTCACGACCATTTCGCTCGCGAACTCCATGCCCGAGGTGCGCAGGCCCAGCGCCTCGTAGGTATCGCGGGTCAGCGCGCGCAGGCCGCAGTGGAAATCCGAGATCGGTGAGCGGAAGAGCAGCCGACCGATGAAGCTGAGCACGGGGTTCCCGAGGTAACGATGGCTGAAGGGCATGGCGCCGGGTTCGATCTCGCCGCGGAAGCGGGATCCCATCACGAGGTCTGCACCTTCGCGCAGCGCTTCGATCATCCCGATCGCCTCGCCGAAGTCGTAGCTCTGGTCTGCGTCGCCCATCACCAGGAAGCGTCCGCGCGCGGCCTCGAAGCCGCCCATGAGTGCGGCGCCGTAGCCGCGCTCGGGGACATCGACCACGCGGGCGCCGCACCGCCGCGCGATCTCCTGGGACCCATCGGTGCTGCCGTTGTCCGCGATCACGATCTCGGCCGAGAGTCCGTGGTCGTCGATGCATCCCTGGGCCGCAGCGATGCAGCCCTCGAGAGTCTCGGCCTCGTTCAGGCAGGGCATCACGAAACTGACTTCCAGGTCCGGCGTGTCGCTCATCGTTCCGCGTGAATCGAGAAGCCGCTGGCCGCGCGGCGAAATGGGGTGGCGCAGAAGGCGCGGTCGAAGCCGGCGAGAGCGCGCATCGTCCACGGCGGCGCGGCGGGCCAGAGCTGCATGCCGGGGATCAGTGCGAGGTCCATGTAGTGGATATCGGCCTTCGCGAAACCGGCCTGGAGCACCTGGGCCCGGACCTCGGCCGGGTCGAGCTCGCGTTCGTCCGGGCTGTGGAACTGGTGGTAGCGCTCGCCGAGCACCACGCGTCCGACCGCGCGGAGCACGCCACGGACGTTCGGATCCTGGGTGTGCAGGAGCCCGCCGGGTCGCAGGTGCGTGTAGATCCGCTCGAGCAGGGCGAGAGAGCCGGCCGCGTCGAGGTGGTGGAGAAAGCCGACGCATACGATCGTGTCGAACCGCTCTTCGAAGGCGAAGCTCGCCACGTCCTCGCAGGCAAAGTACACGTTGTCGCAGCCTGTCTCGCGCGCGTGCGCTTCCGCATCGGCGATCGACTCGGGCGAGAGGTCGATCCCGAGGACGCGTTCCGCGGAAGCGGCCAGCCGCGTTTCGAACTGCCCCCGGCCACATCCCAGGCTCAGGACGCTTCCGAGTCCGCCGGGCCGGGCTTTCCGCAGCAGCGCGCGCTCTCGCTCCCAGCGCAGGGCGTCGCCAGCCGGGTTCAGCGACCAGTCGGCGAAGAACGCTTGCTCGCGTTGGGAACGTGCATCGAGGGCGGGTTCGGACATGGGCTGGCCGGGCAGGATACGCCCCGGAGCGCCATTTAGGGAAGGGTCAGCGCGCGAGTGAGGCCATGGCGTCTCGCGCGGCCTGCTTCATGAAGCCGCAAAACAAGCGCTCGGTGGTCGGACGGCAAGGGAGTTCGGCGACACGCTGGAAGTGCGGGCGCGCCTTCGCGGCGTCTCCCTCCCGAGCCCAGTAGACGCCCAGCCCATACTGGTTGCGCACCGACTTCGGCGAGTAGCCAGCCGCCTTCTCGAAGTGGGAGCGGGCGGCGTCGCTGTCGCCCACGGGCCAGGGGGCCACGAGGTAGAGGCTGGCGAAGAGCGTGTCCGCGAGGCCGTCTTCGTGGCGCGGGTCCATCTCGAGCAGCCGACCGGCGTGGGTGCGGTACTCGCTGCCTGCGCCCGACACGATCGACTGCAGGATGCCGAGGCTCGAGGCGTGGAACATGTACGCCGTGGCGAGGGCCGCGGCCGCCCGCACCGACGCGGGGTCGAGCACGACCGCTTTGCGCGCGTGGCCGAGCGCGCGCGGAGAGAGCGCCGACCACAGCGCCTTGTTCGCCGGCGTGTCCTGCAGACGATCGACGAGGGGCAGGTTCCCGTTCGTGCGGATCGCCATCACCTGGTTGAGCGACTCCGCCGCCCCCAGGCGGGCCTCGAAGTCCTCCGGGTTCGCGCGCACGGCCGCTTCGAACTGTTCCGACGCAGCCTCGGCGTCGGACGCCTTCGTCGAGTCGAGCAGGGCGCGGGCGGCGGCCAGGTCCGCGGCGGCGGCGCTGCCGATCCAGAGCGAGACCCAGATCGCGAGCACACAGCGAAGCGCGAGAGACGACATCGAGAGATCCTCCAGGAAGAGCGCCGGGCTCGGGCGCGGCGAGCCGCGGTGGCGATCGTGGTAGGGTGGCGGCCCTGGGAAGGAAAGCGCCCCGCTCTCGAGGTGTCCAATGACTACCGGTCGCCGACGCGCGGTCGGCCCCTCCCGAATCGCCTCCGCCACCCGAGCGGTTCTCGCCAGGCTCGGTTCCGCGGGCTGGCTCGCCTGTGTCGTCCTTCTCGTTCCGGGCATCGCGTCCGCGGTCATCCTCGAGTACCGCGGCCCGAACTTCATGGAGATCACCGGGAGCGCGGTCGGCGTGCTGGACTTCGACGACTCGATCACGGCGAGATTCACGTTTGCGGAGTTCCCCTCGCAGGGACTCCTCGTTGCGGAGGACGTCGAGTCCTTCCGGATCTCGACCGGGCCCTTCGTGTACACGGACCAGACGCCGGATCTCGAACTCGAGTTCTTCATGTTCATCATTCAGGGCAGCGGACTGCCGACCGGGCGCCAGGTGATCCAATGGGACATCAGCATCCAAGAGGCCTTCGGGCCGCCGCTCTCGGGCCGGCGCGGCTTCGTTCTCGAGAGCCTCGGAAATCGACTCAGGGGACGCGGCGTCTTCGGCGAGAGCGGACCGACGCCGGGAACGGCGCGCTACCAGTTCTCGGGCTTCGAACCCTGGAGCGTCGTGCCCGAACCCAGCGCGTTCGGGCTGCTCGCGTTGGGTCTCGCGACCTTCGCTGGCGCGCGTCGTCGCGTTCGCTGAGCCAGCCCGGATCGGTTTGATTCGGTCCGGATTCGCCGCCATATTCCCGCCCCCGGCGTCCCCGCCGGACGGTCGTACGCCGCCGCCGGGGGCCATCGGTTTTCACTCGAACGCACGCGCACCGCCGCGACGCGAGAAGGGCAGGGCAGGGATGGAACGGTTGTTGCGCGACGGCGCTTTCGAAGGCGAGACCCACATCGTGACGGGAGCCGGTCAGGGCATCGGCAATGCCGTGGCCCGCTGCCTGGCGCTGCACGGCGCTCAGGTGGCGCTCGTGGACCTCGACGAGGCGAAGCTCGAGGAGGAAGCGAAGGCCATCGCCGCCGGCGGGTCGCCGAAACCGATCGTGGCGGCGGCGAACGTCACCGACGAAGGCCAGGTCCAGGCCGCCGTGGCGAAGGTGCTCGAGGCGTCGGGCTGCATCAACGGCGTCGTGAACGTGGCGGGCATCACGCGCGACTCGCGGATCACGAAGAAGACCTACGACGATTTCAAGGCGGTGATGGCCGTTCACCTCCACGGCACCTTCCTGTTTACTCGCGAGGTCGCGAACCAGCACTGGCACCCGCTCTTCAAGGAGAACGGGAACCAGCCCCTGGACGACGGCGTGAACCGCTTCATCGTGAACTTCTCGTCGGTGAGCGCGCGCAACGGCAACATCGGACAGTTCGACTACACCGCCGCGAAGGGCGCGATCGAATCGGCGACGAAGACGACGGCCCGCGAGTTCGCGAGCTACCGCGCGCGGGTGAACGCGATCGCACCCGGGCCGGTGAACACGCCCATGCTCGAGGCGGTCGGCGAGGCCGGCGTCAAGGCGATGGGGGCGGCCACGCTGGTGGGACGCATCGCCGAGCCCGAGGAGATGGCGGCGACGGTCACCGCCATCGCCGATCCGAAGCTCTTCGGATACACGACGGGTCAGGTCTTCGCCGCGAACGGCGGCCTGCGCCTGGACTGATCGCGCGATGCGCATCGCCAGCTGGAACGTCAATGGGCTGCGCGCCCGCTTCGACTTCGTGGCCCACTGGCTCGCCGCCTGTGAGCCCGATGTCGTCGGGCTCCAGGAGCTGAAGCTCACCGACGACCAGTTTCCCCACGACGACTTCCAGCGCCTCGGCTATCACGCCCTTGCCCACGGGCAGAAGAGCTGGAACGGCGTGGCGATCCTCACGCGGAAGCCCGCCGAGCTGGTGCAGACCGGGCTTCCGGGCATGGACGAGCTCGGCGCGCGGCTGATCACGGCGCGCGTCGAGGGACTCTCGTTCACCACCGTCTACTGCCCGAACGGGAAGTCGGTCGAACACGACGACTACCCGCGCAAGCTGGCGTGGTACGAGCGCCTCGCCGAGCACTGGGCGGAGCGGACGGCCGACGAACCCGCCGTGCTCTGCGGTGATTTCAACATCTGCCCGACGCCCCTCGACAGCTGGAACGGAGCAGCCTTCGAAGGACGGATCTTCCACACCGAGGCCGAGCGTACGCGCCTCGCGGCGCTCCTCGAAGGGGAGGTCGTCGATCTCTTCCGGGCGAAGTACCCCGAGGAGCAGGCCTTCAGCTGGTGGGACTACCGAGGGGGCGCCTTCCACAAGAAGCAGGGCCTGCGCATCGACTTCCTGCTGGGCACGGCCGCCGTGGCCGAGCGCCTCGAGGACGTGGTGATCGATCGCGAGTACCGCAAGAAAAAGGACGGCTTGACCGCCTCGGACCACGCACCGGTCTACGCGGATCTCCGCTGATCGCGGCCCGGTCGCTAGAGGCCGAGATCCTGGTAGAAGAGCTCCAGGGCCTTCTCGGCGATCTCGGGCTTCGACAGGTTCTGACAGGGCAGGACCGCGTGGGCGGCGCGCCGATACCAGGGATCGCGGCGTTCCATGATGTCGCCGAAGCTCTCGGTGCCCGACAGCTTCGGGCGGTTGGGATCGCCCGAGGTGCGGCGCTCCAGGTAGCGCGTGGAGCGCTCGAGGTAGATGACGAATCCATGACGTCGCAGCGCGTCGACTTTGGCGGCGCTGTAGACCTCCTGCCCGTCGGCATCGAGGTCCGCGATCACGCCGCCTCCCGTGTCGACGAGGGCGCCGCCCTCGAAGCGCGCGATCTTCTCGACGACCGCGCGCTCGCGCGCCCGGAAGCCGGGCCAGCCCTCATCCCCCACGATCTGCGAGACGGTCCGGGCCTCGGCCTCGTAGCGGATCAGCGCGTCGAGGGAGAAGAGCATGAAGTTCTTGTTCGCGCGCGCGATGCGTTTCGCGACCGAGCTCTTGCCGCAGCCGCGGCCTCCGATCAGCACGAGGTTCTTCGCGAGCGCGGGGTGACCGCTTCGTTCTGCCATACGCGGAGGGATACCGAAGCGGCTCCCGCGGGGCGACCCGGGGAGGGCTTCAAATCGGGTACTCTGGGGCGGCTCATGCGCGTCTGGCTGTCGTGGTTCTCGGTTCTCCTCTGGTTGGGAGCGAATGCGGTTTCGCCCGCGGGCGCGGTGATCATCGATTCCGGCGACGGCAGCGGAAACACCACCGCCCCCTCCCCGGATCCGGGCTGGGCCCATCTGGGGATTGGGCTGGGAAACGGGCTCACCATCGTGTACCTCGGCGACGGGGCCGTCCTCACGGCGAATCACGTCGGTCCCCAGAGCGTGCTGCTCGGAGGCGTGACCTACGCCAGCGTTCCTGGCAGTGACGTCCGGATTTCGAACGGAGACGGGAGCTTCGCGGACCTCTTGCTCTTTGAGATCTTCCCCCGCCCGTCCCTGCCGAGCCTGACCATCGCGTCGGCGACCCCGTCGATGGGAACCGCCATCATCGCCGGCGGCCGTGGTCGGAACCGGGGCCCTGCGACGTCCTGGAATCCGCCCGGTCCCGGAGGCTCGATCGACGGCTATCTCTGGGATCCGGGCAATACGTTGCGATGGGGCACCAATCACGTCGAGGTGTTCCCCGCCGAACGCGTGCTCGGTACCGAGTCCATTGGGAGCACTTTCGACGAGTTCGCGGCGAACTCGCCGCACGAGTGCCAGGCCGCGACCGGCGACTCGGGCGGGGCCGCGTTCGTGGACAACGGCGGGAACTGGGAACTCGCCGGCCTGCTCTTCGCCATCGCCGAATTCGAGAACCAGCCCGCCGACACGTCGCTCTACGGCCAGCTCACCTACTTCGCCGATCTCGCCTTCTACAAGGCCGAGATCGAGAATCTGGTGATGATGCCCGAGCCCCGCGGCGCCCTCGGTTGGGGCGGTCTCGGGGTGTGTGCCTTGGCCGCCCTGCGGCGGCGTCGGGCGCGGGCCTAGGCCGCCGCCCGCCGCTCCTCGGAGCGGCGCTGCATCGAGATTACTTCGTCGACGCACGCCAGCAGGCGCGTGTAGAGCCGCAGCTTCATGCCTTCGAGCATGGAGAAGCCCACCAGCGCGAAGATGCTCGAGGTGAGCGCGATTGCGAGTGCGCCGAGCTCCAGGCTCGAGTCCGCCATGTGCATCGACACGAAGAGGATCAGCAGGCCGCCCGTCGTGCCAATGAACCCGATCGGAGGCAGCAGGTTCGCGTACATCGAGATGCGCTGTGCGTAGTGGGTGTCGTACTCGTTCACCACGTACTGGCGCGTCGCGTCGACGATGAAGTCGCGCGGGTGACCCGCCTGGTTCTCCTGCAGGCTCTTCATCAGCGTCCGCACCATCACGACCGCGAGCGGCTCGTTGGCGGCCGCATTCGGGCTCTTCGCCACGTGCTGCTTCAGCTCACCGGCACCCAGATGGCGTGTGGCGGCGCGGGCCTCGTAGCAGAGGCGCATGCCGCGATAGAGCGGAAACCACACCGCGGCCAGGGCAGCGCCACTCACCACGCACGTCAACAGCCAATCGGACATCCGTCGTTCTCCTGCCAGTCGCGTCCGTCGGGACGCTTCAGCCGTTCCACCAATCGCGGTTGCGGAGGCGCTCGATGCCCTCGCGCAGCGTTCCCTGGCTGCCGAGCGGGTACGAGACGACCATCTCTCCGCGGCCTGGATAGCGCCGCTCGATCTCCTCGAGCATGCGATCGGTGCTCGAGGGCGATCCCATCTGGAGCCAGAGCTCGGCTACCGCAAAGCGCACGTTCACGTCGAGCACGGCCACTTCCGGGTGACGACTCTGCCACTCGCCTTCGAGTAGGGGCAGCACGTGCTTCACGAGGTACATGTCCACGAACTCGCGGAACATCACCGAAGCGCCGCGGTCGCCGCGGCGGTTCAGGCTCTCGAGGGTCGCGTGAAAGTGCGAGAGGTCCCGGTAGCTCCGGTCGAGGTCGAGCTTGCGCTGCACGAGGGCCTCGCCACCGAGCGGCGCGTTCGCCTCGCTCCTGGCGGTCTGCTCGAGCAGGTCGTCGGCGATCGTCTCGTCGGTCACGCAGCCCGCGCCTACGACGAGCACGAAGGACAAGAGGGCCAGGGGAATCCAGCGATGGGTGTTCATCTTCGTGTCTCCCGCGCCTAGGGGCGATTCTCGTGGTACATGCGGCGCAGGAGGGTGTGCACCGGGTGATCGCGGCGCGCGCGCAGCTCTTCGACCATGGCCTCGGTGCCGAGGGTGGCCTTGAAGAGCGGCAGTGCGCTGGTGCGCGCCTCGATCTGCTTCTCCATGCGCAGCAGGCTGCGCTTGGTCTGTTCGATCTTGCGGTCGAGGTTCTCGACCTGCAGGGCGTCGACCGGGTCGCCGCTCACCTGGAACTCGGCGTCCGGGTCGGGCGCGGCGGGTCCGACGTCGCGGCCGAGGCGGTCGCGGCGCGCAGCCAGTTCGATCAGGTCGTTCTCGGCCCGCTCGTGCTGGGTGCGCAGGCTGGTCAGGCTGTCCTCGAGCTCGGCCACCGTCGACTCCTCGGCGAAGCCGAGGTAGACGAGCACCTGGCTGTCGGCGAGGGCGCGTCGCAGGACGGCGATCTGGGCCGCGCTGGCTTCGCCCTTCTGGATCCAGCTGTCGACATGGCGCGAGCTGGTGACGCCCTCGGCGACGGGGCGTGCGAGGTCGAGGTAGCTGTTCTCCTGCCCCTGACGCTCGAGCGACGAAGCGAGGCTGGGCCAGAGCTGGCGGTCGAAGGGGAACAGACGGAGCGCCGCGACATAGCGACGCGTCGCCTGGCGCATCTCGGCGCGGGACAGGCGACCGCGCGCGTAGGTGAGGAGCGAATCGCCGTAGCCCCGTGCAGCCTCGTAGGCCGCGAAGTAGGCCGAGTCCGGCAGCGTCTCGCGCTCGGAAGGAACGGCGTAGCGCTGGAAGAGCGAGAGGTAGCGGGCGTAGATGCGCGCCGCGCTGCGCGCGTAGTCGTCGGCCAGGTGCGGCTTCTCGACGGCGCGGGTCAGGTAGTAGTCGGCCGCGTTGAGGCTGGTCTCCTGGATCTCTTCCCACAGGCCGTGCATCGACGCCAGGTAGTCTTCCTTGCCGTCGTAGCCCATCTCGCGAAGGTCATCGCCTTCCTTCAGCTCACCGTAGACGTCGATCGCGCCCTCGATGCTGAAGGGGGTGTCGATCTCCGGGTCGACACCGAGGCGCTGCTTCGCGGCGTACACCTCGCCGAGCTGGCGCAGCACGCGGGTGTAGACCGCGGCCTGGCCCTGCAGGGTCACCGCGCGGTCGAGGGCGGCCTCGTAGGCGCCGCTCGCGACGCGCATCGCCTTGATCGTCTCGGCTTCGAGCCCGCGCTCGGCGAGCATCGAGCGCGCTTCGTCGTGGTACTTGCTGGCCTCGAACAGGGCCAGCGTAAAGGTCAGGCTGCCCGCGTCGGATTCGGTGCCGTCCAGCCGCGACACGATGCGATCGAGATAGGCCCTCGAGGACAGCTCGACGGGGATCACGTCGGGGTGCGCGCCGACACGACCGTCGTGGAGCAGGCGCACGATGGCGGCCAGCGGGTCGAGGTCGCGGTCGACACCCATCTGCTGGCTTCGGATCAGGACCAGCCGCGACAGGTTCTCGTAGAGATAGGGCAGCGCGGCCACGAAGCCCGAGTTCGGCGAGTCCGAGAGGGACAGGGTGCGCAGCGTGTCGTAGGGAGTCTCGAGCGGCACGATCACGTGCAGCCACAGATCGAGCATCTCACCGACGAAGTCGAAGCGCTGGTCTCGTTCGAGCGCGCGGTGCGCGAGGATGTAGTGGTACCAGTAGCGGTTCTCGTGCCGTTCGAGACGGTCCGAGAGCTGCACGATGGTGTCGACGCTGTCGTCGAGGTGATCGGGTTCGCCCGTCGCGAGATAGAGCAGGAGCTGGGCGATCGCCGCGCGCCGCATCGACGTCTCGGGGTCCGGCGCGGCTTCGATCGCGCCCGGGCCGAAGGCCACCGGAATGTAGTCCTCGAGCCGAATCCCGGCCTCGTTCCCGTACTGGGAGAGGCGCGAGCGCAGCGCGTCCGCATCCGCCGACGAGTACACGTAGGCGTAGTCGAGATAGCCGGCCCAGGGCGAATCGGCGGCGGCCGCGGGGACGGCCAGGGTCAGCATCAGGGAGAGGGCGGCGAGCGCCTTCATCGTCGGCTCCTAACGGGGGGATTTCGCGAGGCAGGAGAGCGCGTGCGCGAGCTCTTCACAGCGGTCACCCGACCGGCGCCGCGGCGCCGGTTCGATGCCCATCAGGAAGGCGTTCACGTTCTTCGTCTCCACCAGGTGGAATCGGCCAGCCGGGCTCTCACACGAAGCTCGTTTTCCGGCTTCGGCCACGACCTTTTGTTTCAGGGCGAGTTCCCGGGCGTCGGACACGCAGGGGGCCAGGGATCCGAGGGAGATCCCCGGAATCCGTGCCTGCGGGTCGGCGGTCCGGGCGCGGGCTGCCGGCTGGACCGGGGTGGCCGCGCGACGGGGCCGCGGGGCCGGCTCCGGGCGTCGCCGTGCCTTCTCCGGCACGGCGCCGACCGAGGCCACCTCGACGCGCTCACGCGAACGGCGCCCGGGAGGCGGCGTGGCGGCTCGACGTGTGCGCGCCGGAGCGCGCTCGGGCCGGTTCGGGCTCGTGGGGGGCGGCGCCACCGCGCTCGGGACAGGAAGCGGGGCACTCTTGCGCGGCGCATCGCGCCGCGGCCGGGCACTGCGGCTCGGCGTCTCGGGCGCGGGAGCGGCGGGTGCCGCCAACGCGGGCGCAGGAGCGAGACTGGGCGCGGGGCGCGACGCGCGCGCGACGGCGAAGGCCGGCGCCGAGCGGCTCGGCCGATCGTTGGGCGCGGGCTCGTCCGGGGCCAGTTCGTCGATGGCAAGAGCGGGGGCCGGAGCCACCTTCGGAAGCGTCGGCGCCGGCCGGCGTCGCTGCACCGGTGCGGGCTCGGGCGGCGGCGCGGCCTGGGCGATCATGCGATCGATCTGGGGCGGCGGGCGACTCGGCTGCTTCGGAGGAGGCGGCGGCTTCGGCCGTTCCACCCGCGGCTTCGGCGGCGGCGGAGCTTGCGCGACCACCACCGGCGGCGGCGCCGGTTCGGGCACGACGACGGGCTCGGGTTCCGGAATCACAGGTTCGGGCTCGGGCACCGGTTCCGGTTCGGGGACCACGGGCGGCGGAGGCTCGACCTCTGCCACGACCACGGGCTCGTCCTCGAAGGCGACGATGCGCACGCCGGCGTCGTCGTCCTGATCGACCTGGAGCAGCAGCATCCACATGGCGAGCGCGGCCACGAGCGGCGGGGCGAGGCCGCGGGCGAAGTCGCGGGCGGTGCGCGCGGGTGCACCTTCGCGCTGCCAGTCGCGGATTCCCTCGAGCAGCGGTCGCGGCTCGACACGACGCGTCGACGGCGCCACCGGCAGCGGTACGCGACCGGCGCCGTAGCCGTAGCGGCCTTCGAGTCGGGCGCGGCTCATGGGAGGCCTCGGTTCATCGCTGGGCCATGCGGGGCGACACCGTCGCGCGCCGCGTGCCTGGCCACAGCTCTTCGAGCAGGGCCACCGCGTCGAGTAGATCCTGACTCCGCGAATCTTCGTGGGGAGCCAGCAAGGGCTTCTTGCCGACGTCGCCCTGCAGCGCACTGAGGCGGTCGCGGAGCGCTTCGAGCTCGGCGCGTTCGGTCTCGGCCGGTTCCCCGTCGATGACACGCACGAGTTCGAAGGGCGCCTCCTCACTCGGAGGATGGATGCGCAGCTGCCAGCGTTCGTGGGCCTGGCTCGGGAGACTCGCCGTCGCGTCCTGCTCGATGCGGGGCACGACCAGCTCGCCGAGCACGGGCGCCTCGACCGGTGCGTCCTCTGCGAGCTGTGTCATCGCGATCAGCAGCAGGAACGCCAGATCGACGAAGGAAAAGAGCCACGAGGGCGCATTCCCGCCCTGGTTCGGTGCGTTCATCGGGGGGGATGCCTAGTCTTCGCCGAGCAGGCTGAACCGCCAGAAGGCGAAGTGGAGGGAGGTCGTGAACTCCTGCGCGGTGAGGTCCACGGAGTAGCTGCCGCGCGGGGTGAAGGTCGTGTCCGTCAGGGCCGTGTCGACCTTGCCGAGGTTGTAGAAGCGCCAACCGACGCTCCAGCTGACGCGCTCGTTCAGCTGGTATCCAACGCCGGCGCCCGCCTGCCAGGCGAACTCCTGGGCGTCGTCGTCGCCGAGCAGAAGCGAGGTGCTGACGGCGAGATCGGTGAAGGCGAGCCCCGCACCGCCGCTGCCGTAGATCGTGAGCGGATCGAGCCACGGGACGCGACCGAAGATCGCGTTGATCGGCGCGCGCACGGGCAGGTCCATCCGGAACTTCCCCATCACGGACCACGAATCGATGTCGGCCCGGTACGGCTCGAGCGCATTGAAGCTGTCCGTATCGAGATCGAAGTTGCGTCCGCGCAGGTGTTCGATCTCGACGCGCATCGGCCAATCGGGGAAACGCCAGTCTTCTTCGCCGAAGAACCGCAGCTGGCGGCCGGGCCAGTAGGGCACCGCGAAGCCGGGCAGGTTCATACGCCAGGGCAGGGCTTCGTTGAGCGGAAAGGCCATGCCGAGCGAACCGCCGTAGATCGGCGAGGAGTCGTTGCTCGAGCCCGAATTCGTCAGACTGACGAAGTTGTTCGTGCCGGTCCCCTCGCCTGTGAGCGAGGAGATGCCGATGTTTCCCGCGAGGTAGAGTTCCGCGGCCGGGCTGGCCGCGGGCAGCAGCAGGGCAAGGCCCAGGAGCCACCCGAATGTTCGAGATCTCTGGCTGCGCATGAATTCCCTCAACAGTTCCGGGGGGTTGCCGGCAGGTTTCCACGCTTCTTCGAGCGGGCGGGCGCGTGGCTATGTGTCCCCCGTCACGTTTCTCATCGGCAGAACGGCCCCAGGATCGAAGCCCTTGACGCTTTTTCGCCCCGTTTTTGGAACTCTCGTTGCGCTCGCCTTGCTGGGCGTGGCGGGGGCGACCCACGCCCAGGAACCGGTGGCCGTGTACGGCCTGGAACTCGAAGTCGACGAGGACCGCGAGCGCCTGCTGATCTTCTCGGGGGCGCCGGTCACTCCCCGTCTCGTTCCGGTGGACGACCGCACGCTGATGCTCGCTCTGCCGGGCACCTTCCTGGACCCGTCCGCTCCCACGCGAATCGTGCCCGGGCGGCAGGGGACCGTTCGTCGCATCACCAGCTTCGACCGCGCCGAGGCCGGGGGAGCGCCCGAGGTCCGGATCGTCGTCCAGCGGCGTCCCGGGGCCCCACCCAGCATCGAGCGACGGGCGTCGATCATCGCCGTCGACTTTCCCGCGATGCCGCGTTTGCCCGCGGCCCGCCAACCGGGCGATCGCGTCTCGGTCGCTTTCAAGCGGGCGCCGTTGCGTCAGGTCGTCACCCAGTTGGCGGAGGCCACCGGCGAGACGCTCATCTTCGACGAGACGCTCTCGGGCGTCCTCACCGTCGAAGGTCCCAGCACGGTCAGCCGCGACGAAGCCCTCGCGATGCTCGACAGCGCACTCTTGATCCGCGGTTTCGCGGCGGTGCCGGCCCCCGGTGGCGGCCGCAAGATCGTGTCGATCCAGGGAGCGCCCGGACCCTGGGTGACCGACGACGCGCTCCCGGACTCGGACACGGTCGCCACCACCCTCGTGCGACTCGAGACCATGCGCGTCGAACACGTCGCGCCGGTGATTCAGCCGCTCGTGGGAGCCCAGGCGCGCGCGACGTCGTATCCGCCGACCAACAGCCTGATCCTCTCCGGGCCGGCGTCCCGGTTACGCCGGCTTCGCGAGGCGCTCCTGCTCTTCGATGACGTCGAGCTCGGTCAATGGGTGATCTGGCGCGCCCAGTTCTCCAACGCCGAGAACCTCGCCTCTCAGGTGCAGGAAGTGGTGGGCGAGAAAGGCATCCTCGAGTCGGGTTTCGACGCCCGCACCAACCGGGTCCTGCTTCGGGTGCGACCAGATGCGGTGGAGCGTGCGCGTTCGATCGTGCGTCGTCTCGATCGCCCGGCGGCGGGATCCGGCAAGTTCCACGTCGTGCGCGTCGAGCACGCGGACCTCGATCGCCTGGTCGAGATCCTGGAGTCGCTGCGCGATACGCCGAGAGCGAACACGAACGTGGCCTTCGCGCGGTCGCTGGGGATCGAGCGCGCGATCGGTCTGCAGAGCCGCGATTTCGCGGTGAGCGCGGATCCCGCCACCCACAGCCTGCTGGTGCGCGCGGCCCCCGACGACCTCGCTGCCGTTCTCGACGTGGTGCGCGCGATCGATCGAGAGCCGACGCTCGTGAAGGTGTCCCTCGACATCCTGCGGCTCGATCTCGACGACTCCCTCGACCTGGGCAGCGAGTACATCATTCCGTCGGTCATCGAGCCGGACTCGGCGCGCGACCTGATCGCACAGGTGTCGCGGGTCGACGCCGGCGGCGTGCTGGACCCGGCGGCGGGCGGGAACCTCCCCCCGTTGGTCGCCAACTACACCCGCGCGCCGCTGATCGTGCCGATCGTCGACCCGATCACGGGAGCCGTCTTCCCCTTCATGATCAATCGGGAGACGGTCTCCTTCACCGCGAGCGGGCGGACCGTCGAGACCGATTCGATCGTACGTCCGCGGCTGCTGGTCACGAGCGGCGAGGAGCACGAGATCTTCGCCGGTGACAACATCCCGGTCCCCGTGTCGTCGACCACCGACACGACGATCGCCACCCAGGTGCGCCAGGACATCGAGCGCTACGACGTCGGCACGAGCGTGCGCATCACGCCGACGGTCGGCGCTCAGGGCACGATCGAGCTGGACCTCGCCGTGGAGGTCACCTCGCTCAGCGCATCGCTGGCGGGCCCGATCGAGGACGTCGGTCCGACCATCGAGGAGCTGAGCGTCGAGTCGACGATCCTGCTGCAGAGCGGCGACGTGGCGATCCTGGCCACCCAGGCCGATTCGGTCGAAGCCGATGCTGAGGCCGGCGTGCCCTGGCTCTCCCAGGTCCCCTTCTTGAAGTGGGCCTTCACGAACACCGCCGAGAGCCTGCGCAAGCGACACATCCTGATCGCCGTGGAGGCCGAGGTGGTGACGCCCGAGGCGCTCGCACTCGCGGAGCAGATCACCGCGCTGGTGCGCGACCGTGAAGCGCGCGCTCAGGCCCTCGCGGACGAGTCGGGTTCGCCGGAGCCGGCCAGCTCGCAAGACGAGTAGGGGGTTGCGGTAGGCGCGTGCGCTAGGCGGCGTCGGCGCTGGTGTCGCCGAGGTGCGCTTCCACCGGGCCGCCGTGGGCTTGGCGGGTGTGGGGCAGTCCGAGATCGTCGAGCCAGCGCGCGGCGCTCTCACCCTGGAGCAGGGCGATCGTCGAGGCCGTGCCCGCGATCAGGCAGCGCGACGCGAAGACCGTGACGCTCGCCAGGCTCTCGATGGGCCAGCCGGTGCGGGGGTCGAGCACGTGCCCGTAGCGAACACCGTCGACCACCATGCAGCGTTCGTAGTCGCCGCTCGTCGCGACACCGCCACTCGTCACGGGAACCAGCCCGGCCGGTCGATCGGGTGCGTTTGCGTCCCGCACCCCCACCCGCCAGGGGGCGCCACCGGGGTGGGGGCCGATCACGGCGAGGTCGCCGCCGAGGTCGACGATGCCGCTCTGGCAGCCGGCTTCGCGCAGGAGCTGTGCCACCCGGTCGGCGGCGTATTCCTTCACGAAGCCACCGAGGTCGATCTGCATCCCGGTGTCGGGCAGGCGAATCTCGGGCGCGCACCACTCCACCCGCTGCCAGCCGACATGGGGCAGTAGGGCGTCGATCGCGTCCTGGTGGGGAAGGCGCTCCGATCGGAAATCCCAGGCGCGCCGCAAGATGCCCGAGGTGATGTCGAAGCGTCCTTCGCTCTGTCGGAAGCAGGTCTCGGCGTAGTCGAGCAGCGAGGTCGTCTCGGGATCGACCCGAACCGGCGCGTCACCAGCGCCGGCGTTGATGCGCCCGACGATGCTGTCGCCACGGTAGCGGGAGTACTTGCGCTCGAGTCGCGCAATCTCGCCCCGGGCGGCCGCGGCCCAGTGGCGCGCGCGGCGCGGAGACTCGGCGTAGAGCTGCAGGGCGCACGGGCAGCCCATCGCTTTGAAGCGAAAGGCCTGGAGTCGCGCCGACACCCGCTCTAGAACCGTGCGGTCAGACCGACCGAGAACAGGTTGTAGGAGACGAGGCCCGGGTTCTCGACTTCCACGCTCTGGATCGCGAGATCCGAGGCGCTCTCGTAGCGCTCGAAGGACACGTTGGCGTCCCACAGGAGCTGCCAGGTCTGGAAGCGCGCCGCGGCCTTCAAGCGGTAGGCGAACGCGCCGTACGGCGAGAGGCGGTAGTCGCTCGAGCGATAGCCGTCGCTGCGGGGACCGACGTAGAAGGGTGCGTAGAAGTCCGCCTGGCTCTGGGAGTAGTAGCGGAGCGAGGGGATCAGTCGGATGCGCTCGAAGAGCGTCTGGTACCAGGCCAGCTCGAACTCGTGCGCGTTGATGCCCCAGTCGTCGACGCCGAGCTTGTAGTCGAGGTGCAGCGTGCCGCCCATGCGCGTGAAGTGGTGGCGGAAACGCGTGAGCCACGAGAACTGGTGCCGCTGATCGGGTCGCTCGTCGGTCTCGGGAATGTTCGCCACGAACGCGAGCTTGTACGGGTCCGAGAGGAAGCCGTCGGAGAGCTGGTATTTCAGTGAAGACTGGATCGTGGTGGCGCGCCCGAGCACCTGGGAGGCGCCGAGGGAGAGGTTGTAGGTCTGCTTGTTCTCTTTGTCCGGGCGTGTCGGGAAGAGATCCGTATCGACGGGTTCGATCTGGTCGAAGGAGCCGCCAATGCCCGCCGAGACCGTGGTGTTCTTCTCGTTGAACTGGCGCTCGCCGTTCACGCCGAGATTGACAGCGAGGTAGTCGTTCTCGATCGAGACACCGGTCGAGCCCGAGAGCGTCCCGCGGTCGAGGTAGCGGGTGCCCGTGAGCATGGCGTCGGTGCGCGCTTCGTCGATGGTGGCGCCGGTCATCACCTGGACCGGATCGTCCGCGGGGGTCGCACCCGGGGTGACGTACCACGGCGTGGCGCCCGTCATCGTCTCGTGGGCGAGTTCGAGTCCGACTCCCCAGCGGTCGCCGACGGGCGCCTCGAAGCGGAACTGGTGGATGTCGATCTCGTAGCGGTCGCGCTCGCTGCCCGGTGCGGCCTTGCCACTGTCGAGGCTGTCTTCGCTGTACTGCGAGTACTTGTAGTCGGCGCGCATCTCGAGGGGAGCCGACTCGGCCGACGCGCGATCGGCGAGCCCGGGCAGCGCGAGGGCGCCCGAGGTGATCGCGTGCAGGAAGGTCCGCGGTTGGGTCTGGCGCTCGAGGCGCTTCGCCTGTCGGCGGCGCTGTCGCGCCCGCCGTGCGGCGGCCTTGTTCTGCGCTCTGCGTCGGCTCATGGATCCCTCGCGTACGCTCGGCAGCTAGTTGCAGCCGCAGCCGCCGCCGCCGGCGGCGCCGCCGTCGAGCGAGCCTTCCTTGCTGAATTCGATGTGCTTCTCGAGTGCCGACTCGAGCGGGTCGGGATCCCATGCCATGTCGGTACGGGCCAGGACGTCCCGTTCCCAGGGACGCACGGACTCACAACCCACGGCACCCAGGAGCACCACAGCCAGCAGCAGGACGGACGCACGCATCGCCATTCCTATCGTCCTGCCGCGACGAGGGCCTGAATGCGCTTGCGCAGGCTCTCGACGTCCTGCTTGCGGAAGCCCTTGTGGACGTGGTGGACGGTTCCGTTGCGATCGATCAAGAACGAGGTGGGCATGGTTTCCACCCCGAACTGGGCCGGGGTCTCCCCCTTGGGATCCAGGCCGCTCGGGTAGCCGACCGGTCGGCGCTTCAAGAACTTCTTCGCGGCCGCGCTCGTCCCATCCACGTTGATGGCGACGACCTGGAAGTCCTCTTCGGGGAACTCCTGGCGGAGCGCGTCGAGGGCCGGCAGCGCTTGGGCGCAGGGGCCGCACCAGGACGCCCAGAAATCGAGGTAGACGACCTTCCCGCGATGCTCCTCGAGCGACACGGTGCCGCCGGTGAGGCCGGGCAGCTGGAACGACGGGGCCGTCTCGCCGGCCTCGACGGCCTGAGTGGCGGAAGCGCTCAGGAGCACCGCGAGCGCGAGAGCGGCAAGGGCGGAACGAGACGTGCGGCGGGGGAGGTTCGACACGATGAGGGTCCTCGTTGTTGTCCGGTGCATCGATGCACCGGCAAGTTCACTCGGTGATGCAGATCACGACCGGGGCGCGGCGCCGGCGACTTCGCGAAGGGCCGTGCGCAGTCCGTCTCGGGTGAGCAGCTCGGGGAGCAAGCGCGGCGCTGCGGCCCCGGGGGCGTAGAGCGCGTAGACCGGAACGCCGGCCTTGCCCAACGCGGCGAGTGCGCCGCGGATGCGGTCGTCACGGCGCGTCCAGTCCGCGCGGTAGACCACGTAGTCGAGCTGCGACAGGGTTTCGGCGAGCGACGGGTCCGCGAGCACGCCCTTCTCGTTCACTTTGCAGGTCACGCACCAGTCGGCGGTGAAGTAGACGAAGACCGGGCGACCCTCGGCGAGGCTCGCCGAGACGGCGTCTGCCGAATAGGGCAGGGCGCTCTCGATCGCTGGCGCTTCGGGCTCCGCGCGGCTCTGCGGGGTGAGATCGATGGCGCCGATCCCGGCCGTGGTCACCGCGATCATCGCCACGGCGAAGACGGCGGCCGAGACCGACACGCCGCGTCGTTGCAGCAGGCCCAGCAGGAATCCGACGAAGGCCACGGCCACCAGCAACATCAGCGTGGCGATCACCGCCTCGGGTCCACTCGCCCGGCCCAGGATCCACAGGAGCCATACCACCGTGAGCAGCAGGGCGAAGGCGAGGAACCCGCGCAGGTCGCTCATCCACGGGCCCGAGCGCGGCATCCGCCGGGCCCAACCCGGGAAGGCGGCGGCCAACAAGAAGGGCGTCGCGAGCCCCAACCCGATGGAGAGGAAGATCGTGATGATCACCGGCGCCGAGCTCGCGAAGGCGAACCCGACCGCCGTACCGAGGAAGGGGGCGGAGCAGGGTGTCGCGAGCGCCACGGCGAGCAGTCCGTCGAAGAAGCTCCGACCGGCGCCCGGGGCGTTGCTGCCGATGGCGCTGAGCCTCGACGTGTCGACGAGAATTTCGAAGCCA
This sequence comes from Myxococcota bacterium, assembly GCA_039030075.1. Lineage (NCBI taxonomy): Bacteria > Pseudomonadati > Myxococcota > Myxococcota bacterium. The sequence goes on from JBCCEW010000001.1 coordinate 138,384, forward strand.
CCGAACAGGTTCAGCGCAAAGGCGACCAGCAGGCACGAGACGGCGACCAGGAAGCCGGGCTCCTGGAGCTGGAAGCCCCAGCCGACCGCATGGCCGGCGGAGCGCAGCGCGAGCACCACCAGGGCGAGCGCCAGCATCGAGAGGCCGATGCCCGCCATGTAGGCCGCGGCGTGGCGTCGATGCTCGTGGTGCGAGCCCTGGGCGAGCTGCGCCAGCCCGGCGAGCTTGATCGCGAGCACCGGCAACACGCAGGGCATGAGATTGAGGATCAGGCCTCCGACCCAGCCGAGCAGCAGCGCACGCAGCCACTCGCCGAGCCCTCCTGGGGTGGGATCACTCGCGGCCGGCAGTGCGGTGGCCGTCGCGACCGGCACTTCGCGCAGGTCGATCTCGACGCTGCGGGGGGTGCCGCTCGCATCGACCAGGGACAGGACACCGGCCGGGTGGGGGGCGAGGGCGCTTTCGTCGAGCGGCTCCCCGACGAGTGCGATCTCGAACGCTCCGGCGCGGCCATCCGCGACCGGCGTGGCTGCGCTCGCGCGCCAATCGGCTGCCTCGCTGGCGTAGGGGAAGAACGGGAAGCTCCCATCGGCGGCGCGCCAATCGCAGTCCTCGGCGCTACCGCACGGTTCCACCCGCAAGCGCGCCCGCAGCTGGCCCTCGGCGTTCGTGGCCACGGGTTCGACGAGGCGCACCGAGACGCCGACCGCTTCGGACGGAAGCGGCACACGCGCGGACTCGGCGTCGAAGCGCGCGACCACCTCGGCGGGCGCCGGCGACAGCGGTGCGCGCAACGCGAAACGGGCGGGGAGGCAGACATGGGCACAGACCAGTGCTTCGACGTCGGCGACGACGGCCGTCGCGTCGTCGGGGAAGCGCGCTTCGCTCACCAACAAGACGGGGCGCGCGTACCCGTAGGAGAGCAGGTCGATCTCACGGTCATAGAAGGCTTCCGGGGCGGGCCACGCGAGCGGCCCCATTTCGGGCGCCGCGTCGCTTCCTTCCAGGCCCCACGCGACCTTCGGCGGCAGACCGGTATCGCCGGCGTTGCGCCAATACACGTGCCAGCCGGGCGAGGGGACGAGTTCCAAGCCGATCCGCCAGGCGCCCTCGCTCGGGGTTGCCCAGAGGCGCGCGGTCAAGCGGTCTTCGCCTCCTTCGGGGGCTCCATGGGCCTCGGCGGTTCGATGCGTGTCCGCATGGGCCAGGCCGAACCACAGACACAGGACGAGGCTCGAGAGCCAGGCGAAGAGAAGTCGGGGGGGAGTGCTTCGCATAGGTGTCTCCGGTCGCGTCATCGGTCCGTGTCGACGTCGGGTTGAATGCTTGTGTTCGGATCTCCCCCGGGATGCGTTCGGATCTCCGCGCGCGCGTCGACCTCACGGCGGTTCGGCGGTTGCCGGTGAACTGCACATGCCGGTTGCCGATGTGGACCTTGCGTTCACTTGCGCGCAACGTGCCGACCCGCCGCTTCGATTTCTCGAAACGAGTCGGGCTTTGGTGATGCGGATCACAAGGCTGCGAGGGGAATCCACCGTAACGAATCGACAACGGCCAAGGAGAGGGGCCGTTGGGTGATCAGAGGATTCCCATGACCCCGCATCTCCTTCGACCGCATGCGCGTCGTCGCGACTTCGGTGCTCTCGTCGTCGCGCTTCTCGTTCTCCTTCTCGCCGCATCTGCTCACGCAGACCGGAGAGACCGCGCCAAGCGTATGTTCGATCGCTTGGTCGGCGTTCCGCCCACAGAAGCGCAGCTGACTCTCATGCTGAACGAGATGGGCCCTCCGGGCTCCACTCCGACGCAGGCCCAGCTGCGCGCTGCGGCGCTCGAAGCCATGGAGAGCCCCGACTTCTACAACGTGGCGCTCGCCAACTTCGTGAAGCCGTGGACCAACGTGGAACGCACCGTCTTCGTCGACATGAACGACTACGTGGCGACCGTGATCGGCAGTATCCGTGATGGCCACCCCTTCGATCAGGTGCTGACCGCGGATCGCGTCTACATCGCGGCGCCCGGCATGGTGCCGACCGACTACGCGATCGACAGCAACCAGCACTATCGCGAGATCGAGATGATGGGCCTCGATCTCTCGAACGACACGGTGTTGGTGGAGCGGACCCAGTCGTTCTTCCACCCCGAGATGAACCCCGAGGACACGGCGGGCGTCACGACGACCCGCGCGGCGGCCGAAGCCTTCTTCAGCGCGGGTACGAACCGCCGGATGTGGCGCTTCACTTCGCTGAACTACCTGTGCCGCGACCTCGAGGAAATGAAGGACACCAACCGCGCCGCCGACCGCGTCCGCCAGGACGTGAGCCGCAGCCCGGGCGGTGACAGCGCGATCTTCCATACCCAGTGCGTGGGCTGTCACGCGGGCCAGGACGCTCTCGCCGGGGCCTATGCCTACTTCGAATGGGCCCCGGACGAGGGCCTCGAAGGCCGCATGATGCACACGCGCGGCCAGGTCCAGGGGAAGTACGCGATCAACACGGGCGTCTTCCCGGGCGGTCACATCACCGTCGACAACAGCTGGCAGAACCTCTGGCGCTCGGGCGGCAACGCCGCCCTGGGCTGGAGCGACAGCGAACTCGGCAGCGGTCTGGGCATGAAGACGCTGGGCGCCGAGGTGGCTCACAGCCGCGCCTTCGCGGTTTGCCAGGTGCAGAAGGTCTTCGAGCACGTCTGCTTCCGACCCGCCCAGGTCGAAGCCGACGCGACGGCCATCGAGTCGATCGCCGACACGTTCGAGCAGGGCTACGACATGCTCGGCGTCTTCGCGGACGTGGCGGTGCACTGCACGGAGGGGGAATAGCCATGAACCGGCACATCCTCCGAACGAACTTTCTGGAACATCGTCACGGCGCTGGAGGCGGGCCGTCGTGCGAGAAGCGAGTGGAGCGTTCCATGCACTCTCGTACGCGAATCGAATGGAAGCGAAGCGCACGTCTGTGCGCCCTGGTGTTCACCGCCGCCCTGGCCTTTGGCTGCGGTGAGTTCGGTGGCGGGTCGGGCGGCAGTTCGGGCGGTGGCTCCTCGGGTTTCTTGAACCTCTCGGCCCAGGCCGGTGGTGTCGAGGCCTTCGAGGCGACGGTCTACCCCCTCGTCACGACCTACTGCACGACCTGTCATGCGGGCAGCGGCCCCGGTTCGCCTCACTTCGCGGCACCCAGTGTCTCCACGGCGTATCAGCAGATCACGTCGCAGGGCAAGGTGAACCTCGGGAACCCCTCGGCTTCGCGGATGGTCGTGAAGCTGGTCTCCTTCAACCACCACTGCTGGCCGCCGAGCTGCGCCACTGCCGGCGCCGAGATGGCCGCCGCCATCCAGGCATGGGCCGACGCGGTCGACTTCGGCTCCGGCGGTGTCAGCGTGGACGGTGCGCTCTCGAGCGGTAGCCAGGCCTTCAGCGACGGCATCGTCGATACGGGCAGCGAGCGCTACTTCGGCAACCTGATCGCGCTCTACGAGTTCAAGGAAGGCACGGGCGATACCGCCTTCGATACGAGTGGCGTGGCGCCGGCCATGGACCTCGATCTGCGCGGCGACGCCGAATTCCTGAGCAACTGGGGCATCATCGTCGAGAACGGCTCTCTGCGCGCGAGCGACGCGGCCAGCCGCAAGCTCTACGATCGCATCGCCGACCCGACGAACGGGACGCAGCAGTACACGGTCGAGGCCTGGGTCACCCCGGCCAACATCGACCAGACCGGCCCGGCCCGCATCGTGTCCTACTCGCGGAACACGAACGAGCGGAACTTCACGCTCGGGCAGGTCGAGTACAACTACAACGTGCGCAACCGGAACATCGATCCGGGCGCACAGGACGAAGGCACGAACGGTCTCCCCGCCCTCCAGACCGAGGATGCGGACCGCGATGCTCAGGATCGTCTGCAGCACGTGGTGGTCACCTACGACCAGTTCCGCGGTCGCCGGATCTACGTCGACGGCGTGTTCACCGACGACACGGATCCGCTTCCGGCCAGTCGGCTCTGGAACTGGGACCCGAGCTACACGTTCGTGCTTGCCAACGAGCGCTCGAACAATCGACGCTGGATGGGTCAGCTGCGGCTGGTCGCCGTCTACAACCAGGCTCTCACCGACGCCCAGATTCGTCAGAACTTCGAGGCGGGAGTCGGCGAGCGCATCCTGATGCGCTTCGACGTGGCCCAGTGGATGGGCGCGGGAGCCTCGGTCGAGTTCGTGGTCACCGACTTCGACCAGTACAGCTACCTCTTCTGTCAGCCCACGATGCGGACCCCGGCTCCGAACGGCAGCCGCATCTCGAACATCCAGATCGCGGTGAACGGCGACATCGCCACCAGCGGTCAGGGCTTCCAGACGATCGACACCACGTCCTCGGGCACGCGGCAAGAGCTCTCGCGCCAGTGCACGGTGGTGCCGAAGGGTGGCAGCGGTTCCGACGACACGTTCACCCTGGTCTTCGAGCATCTCGGCGGCTTCCAGAACGTGGTGGTCGAGGACCCGGTCGACCCGGCGCCGGTCATCCTGGATCCGGACCCGCGTCCGGTGAACGGTCTGCGCGACTTCGTGCGGGTGAACGAGGCCTTCGCTCGGATCACCGGTCAGAGCACGGACGTGGCCGCGGCGACCTATGACGAGATCGCGGAGCAGCTGCCGCCGGACTACGACGTGCGCTCCTTCGTGTCGTCCCACCAGGTCGCAACGGCGAAGCTCGCCCTCGAGTACTGCGACGCGCTGGTCGAGGGTCCGGACCGGTCCACCTACTTCCCGGGCTTCAACTTCGGGCAGACGGCCGACCTCGCCTTCGACACCGATGGGGAACGGCAGCAGATCTTCGATCCGCTCTATGCCCGCATGGTCGGATCGAATCTGGTGATGCAGCCGACGGAAGCCGAGGTGGACGCCCACCTGTTGGCGCTGGTGAACCAGCTGACGGCGGTGTGTTCCACGCCGGCCGGCTGCACCGATCCGAATCGAACGCTCACGGTCGTGAAGGGCACCTGCGCCGCCGTTCTCAGCAGCGCGGCTGTCACCCTCCACTAAGCCCGACCCGGAAACCCAACTCCGACACGATTCAAAGAGAGGACCTCCCATGTCCAAGAATCGACGCTACAGCGAAGGGGTCATGGCCCCCTACCGGTACCCGGACCACCCGCGCCCGCGGACCCGGCGTGAGTTCCTGGCCCAGGGCTTCATCACCGGCTCGGCGTGGATCGCCGCCCCGAGTCTGCTCGGCCTGTTCAAGTCCGAGGAGGCGAAGGCCCAGGCGATGGTGAGCTGCGGTCTCGGCGGGGCGGGCGGAAAGCTCCCCTTCCTGATCTTCGACCTCGGAGGCGGGGCGAGCATCGCGGGCTCGAACGTCCTGGTGGGTACGAACACGCAGCTCGATCCGATGTCGCCCGATGGCTACCGGAAGATGGGCCTGCCGGCCGATCGCACGCCGGCGGACCCGGCCTTCATCGACACCTCGATGGGGCTGGCGTTCCACACCCAGAGCGCCTTGCTGCGCGGCATCCGGATGCGTGCGAGCGATACGACGATCGCCAACACGAACGGGGTCGTCTTCGCGGCGCGCTCGGACAACGACACGGGCAACAACCCGCTCAACCCGATCTACGGCATCAACGCGGCCGGGGCGGCAGGTGCGCTGCTCGGCTCGGTCGGGACCCGCGCGAGTGATTCGGGCGGGCGGTCGACGATCCCGATGTCGATGTTCGATCCCACGGTCCGTCCTACGAAGGTCGATCGGCCGAGTGAGGCCACCGGGCTCGTCGACACGGGCAAGCTCCTGACCCTGTTGGACGACCCGGCGGACGCGTCGGCCGTGATGGCCGCCGCGGAGGCGATCTCCGGCGACAAGGTGGCGAAGCTGCCCGAGACCGACCTCGTGAAGGGGTTGATCAACTGCAGCTTCCAGGAGACCACCGAGCTGGTGACCGACTTCGGCGATCCGAACGCGCTCGATCCGCTCCAGGATCCCATGCTCACCTCGGTGATCGCGCCGGGTGAGTTCGGCCAGAGCGAGTTCCGGAAGACCGGAACCATTATGAAGCTCGTACTCGACGACTATGCGGGCGTCGGCACGATGGAGTTCGGTGGCTACGACTACCACAACGGCACGCGCGAGCTCGGTGAGCGGAAGGACGAGATCGCCGGCCAGCAGATCGGCGCCGCCCTCGAGTACGCCGCGCTTCTGAACAAGCCGGTCGTGATCTATCTGATGAGCGACGGATCGGTGTTCAGCGACGGCGCCGTCGACAACACGGAGGACGGAGACGGGAAGCTCGTCTGGCGGGGCGACAACTCGTCGACCGCGTGCGCGGTGCTGCTCGTCTACGATCCCGATGGTCGTCCGGCGCTCGCGGGCAACGGCAACCAGATCGGGTACTACCGCGACTCCGCCTCGGTGGAGACGGCGTCCTCGATCGTGGGCGACAACGTGACCGCGCTGACCGAGGCGGTCGTGCTCAACTACCTCGCGCTCCACAACGAGACGGGCCGCCTGAGCGACGTGCTGCCGAACCACATCCTGGGCTCGGACACGGCCGTGCTCGACTCGGTGATCGGGTTCGCGAACCTGCCGCGCTTCAACACCTGATTCTCCCTGAGTCACGACCGCACCCGATCCTGATAGACTCGCGCGATGCGAGACTTCCAGGGACGGGTAGCGGTCGTGACCGGTGCGGCGAGTGGGATCGGACGCGCCCTCGGCGTGCGCTTCGCCGAAGCGGGCATGAATGTGGTGCTGGCGGACGTGCAACGCGACGCCCTCGAGGCCACGGCAGCGCAGCTGCGCGAGCACGGCGGCGAGGTGCGGGCCGTGGTCACGGACGTGACCCAGGCCGATGATCTGCTCGCACTCGCGGAAGCCACCGAGGACGCGTTCGGGGCGGCGCACGTGGTGTGCCACAACGCCGGCGTATTCGCGGCGGGGCTGTCCTGGGAAGCGCCGCTGACGGACTACGCCTGGGTCCTCGACGTCAACGTCTGGGGCGTGATCCACGGGATCCGGGCATTCACGCCACGCCTGCTGTCTCACGGAGAACCGGCCCATCAGGTGATCACGGCTTCGATGGCCGGCGTGACGACGTCGCCCTTCGTGGCGCCCTACACGTTGAGCAAGCATGCGGCCGTCGCGCTGGCAGAGACGCTGTACCTGGAGCTGCGCGCGAAGCAGTCCGCGATCGGGGTGTCGGTCTTGTGCCCCGAGGTGGTCGCGACGCGAATCGGCGACTCGGAGCGCAACCGCCCCGAGCACCAGAAGCGTGACGGCCCCACGCACGCCGAGCGAGACCTCGTCGAGGACGCGCTCCGCGCGAGCACGGTGGGAGGGCTCGCCCCCGAGGCGATCGCGGCGCGCACCTTCGAGGCGATCGAAGAGGATCGCTTCTACGTGTTCCCGCCGGACGGCGATCCGTGGCGACTCGCGTGCGAGCGTCGGCTCGACGACATCCGTCACGTGCGCAACCCGAACTACGAACCCCCGGTCAGCAGCTGATCCGCAGGGGGGATCGGGCGCTCAGTCGGCGAGCAGGCGGGCCGCGTCGAGGGCGCCGTAGGTGAAGATCACGTCGGCACCGGCGCGCTTGAGCGAGAGCAGGCTCTCGAGCAGGCAGGCGTCGTAGTCGAGCCAGCCGCGCTCGGCGGCGGCACGGAGCATCGCGTACTCGCCGCTCACGTGGTACGCCGCGACGGGCAGCGCGGTGTTGTCGCTCACCAGCCGAATGATGTCGGCATACACGAGCCCCGGCTTCACCATCAGCCAATCGGCACCCTCGGCTTCGTCGAGGGCGATCTCCCGAAGGGCCTCGCGCGCGTTGGCCGGATCCATCTGGTAGGTCTTCTTGTCGCCGGCGCGGGGCGTCGAGTCGAGCGCCTCGCGGAAGGGACCGTAGAAGGCCGACGCGTACTTCGTGCAGTAGCTGCCGATGGCGACCTCGGAATGGCCGGCTTCGTCGAGGGCGTTGCGGATCGCGCCAACCCGGCCGTCCATCATGTCCGACGGGGCGACGATGTCGGCCCCGGCGTCGGCCTGGGCGACGGCCATCGCGGCGAGAATCGGCAGGGTCTCATCGTTGTCGATGCGGTCGCCGATCACCACGCCGTCGTGGCCATCCGAGGAATAGGGATCGAGGGCGACGTCCGTGATCACGAGCAGCTCGGGTTGGGCGTTCTTCAGCGCGCGGACCGCTCGCTGGAGCAGCCCATCGGGTTTCGTGCTGGCGCTGCCGCGGGGATCCTTCTCGTCATCGGGCAGGGCCGGGAAGAGCGCGACGCCGGGGACGCCCAGGCTCGCGGCTTCGCGCGCTTTCTGTACGAGGAGGTCGATCGACAGGCGGGCATGTCCGGGCATCGAATCGATCGGCGTCGCGTGGTTCTCGCCCTCCTGCACGAAGAGCGGCAGGACGAGGTCGTCCGGGCGGAGTTGCGTTTCGCGCAGCATGCGGCGCAGGGCCGGGCGAGCGCGGTTGCGACGCGGTCGGATGTGCATGGACGAAGGGTATCGTCCTGCCCGAAGCGTCGCGATGTGGGCCGGGTCACGCGACCCGAAGCGTTCAGGGGGCCGGATGCACACGTCGGCCCGCGCACCAGGTCGCGGCGACGTCGTCTGTCGAGAGGCGTTCGCGCGCCGCGCGCCACGGGCGGTCGAGCAGGCAGAGGTCGGCGGGGGCGTCCACTTCGATGCGCCGCGCTTCGCCACCGGGAGCATCGAGGGGCGTCATGAAGAGGGCGAGTGCGGCTTCGGGCGAGAGCGCTTCGGATGCATCGAACACGGAGCCCGAGGCACTCCGCCGCTCGACCGCCGCGCGCATCGAGCGCCAGGGATCGGGGCCTCCGAAGGGTGCGTCGCTCCCGGCGGCGAGGGGCACGCCCGCTGCGTGCCACCCGGCCGCACGGTAGAGCCAGGGCTGGTCCTTGGCCGGCACGTCGACGCGGTACTGCTCGCCGCGTTCGGCGAGGAAGTGGGGTTGGGTCACCACCCGAAGTCCGGCTGCGGCCACCGCGTCCACGACCTCGGGCGGCGCCACGGCGGCGTGTTCGATGCGATCGCCCGGATGGCTTCCGGCCTCCTGCAAGCCCGCGATGCAGAAGACGAGCTCGGTGCGCGTCACGCAGTGAACGGCCACGGCGCGGTCGCGTTCGTGCGCCCTGCGCGCCGTGGCCACGAATGCCTCGAAGGGCGGCAGGCGCGCTTCGTCGAGCAGGATCTTGCGCTCGCCGGGCGCACAGCGTTCGCTGCCGAAACCCTCGACTGAATCGTCGCCCATGATGCGCAGTCGCTGGGGGAACTCGCCCGTGTCCTGACGTCGGGCGAGCTCGGCGGAGCGCGCCGCGTCGTTGGTGGCCGACGCGTCGGTGACGCCGGTAACGCCACAGCGTGCGAGTCGGCGGCCGACCGCCTCGAGCGTCGGAGGCGATGCCGCCAGGCGTTCCTGCAGCCACGCATCGAGGCGAAACAGACGGCCGTCGAGATGGCCCCGCGCATCGCGCTCGGCGCCGGTCGGCGGCGCCGTGCCGGCGCACACGCGGTCGAGGGCGGCGCTGTTGAGGATCCACAGCGAGCCGCTGCGGTGCTGGATCCGCGCCGGACGATCGGGGAGCCACGCGTCGAGGCGCGCGCGGTCGAGTGGACCCGCCACCGACTCGTGGTAGCCGACGCCGCGCAGCCAGCTGTCATCACTCGGGGGCGCGTTCCGGAGCGTTTCGACGAGGGCGGCTTCCGTCGTCACGTCGGGCGGTCCGCAGGCGACGGATACGGCCTGGGCCGCCAGTGCGAACAGATGCAGGTGGTGATCGTGCAGGCCGGGCAGTAGGGCGCCGCCCGCCGCGTCGTGCACGGGTTCGTTCGGGTTGCTGGGGAGCGCCGCCCCGACGGTCACGATGCGTCCGTTGGCGATCCGGACGTCCTGGTGGGCGACGCCGCCGATCTCGGCGTTGCGGATCAACACGTGCGCAGTTCGCGTCGCCAGGTCGTCGTGTCCGCACCGAGTGGACGCGCGCGTCCGCGCGGAGCGCGTGCGCGTGGAGCGGCGACCGGCGTCTCGTCTTCGCCCGCGTGCACACGCAGCGCCTCGCCCGAGCCCCCCAGGTGGTAGGGACCCGTGGGCGCGAAGCGCAGCGCGTGCCGCGCGACGCCCGCCAGGGAGACGTCAAGTCGCTCGCCGCCCCCTGTCCGCCACGCCGCCCAGACCGCCAGGGTCGCGTGCAGACCGGCCAGGGGGTCGGCGATGGCGTCCCCGCAGAAGACCGGGTCTCCCGATCCCGCCACCGCGTCGCTACACCCGGCAGCGACACCCGCGTCGTCCCCGAACGCGACGCGTCCCGGGCTCGGATCGCTTCGCCCGTAGCCGGTCAGCGAGAGCCAGACCCGCCCCGGGCGCGCCGTGAGGAAATGCTCTGAGTCGAGACCCCATTGGGCGAGCGCGCGCGGGCGGGTGCTTTCGAGCACGACGTCGGCGGCGTCGAACAGGGCGCCGAGCAACGCCTGGTCGCCCGGGTCGGTCGTATCCACCGCCACCGAGGCCTTGCCGGCGTTCAGGAGATCGAAGAAGCGGCGGTCGCCCCCTCGCGCACCGTCGGGACGTCCGACACTCTCGATCTTCACCACCCGTGCCCCGACATCGGCGAGCCCGCTGCCGACGAGCGGCCCGGCCCACAGCGCGGTGAAGTCGAGCACCAGCGGCGGCCGTCGGGGCGGCGCGCCCCTCGGACCGAATGGTTCGCGACGGCACCAGACCTCGGGGACGGTGGGGTCGGACGCAACGGCAAAGGGGAGACCGAGCCAGCCCGCGCGTTCGGCGAGCGTGGCGCGAGACTGCGTCGCGACGCCGCGGCGGGCGAACGCCCAGGCGTCGCTCGTGCCACCCGGGGTCTCGAGCCAAGCGGGGAGGGCGTCGCGGTCGTCCGTCCGCGCCAGGTTCAGGGCCACCCAACCGTCGGCAGCACGCAACAGACGGCAGCTTCTCCCCGGTGCCTCGCTGCCTGCGCGTCCCAGGCCGAGCAGCGCGGCGCGCTCGCCGAGCAGGACCGAGGCACCTTCCGCGCCGTCGTTCCCCCGCCCGGGGGGCCGCAGCCCGAGGGCGGTCCACGCCAGGCCCACCCCGTCGGCGCAGGCGGCCAACGCGCCATCGGGGACGCGTGGGGTCTGCCCGGGCAAGCCGGTGAGGGCCATCGCTCCGCACCGCGCCCAGGCCAGCGCCGGCGCAGGCGGCGGGGGGGCGGGCGCCGCACGTGTGGAGACACCCAGATCTTCCAGCAGCCGGCGCGCGTAGCGACCGGCGATTCCCTGTGCCGGGATCGGAAGCGGAGCCGGGATCGGAGTCGGAACCGGCGGGGCTGCGGGGCGATGCGACATGGCGATCAACGAGAGGTCAGTCTACCCGGACCGACGACGGCCGGAATCCCCAGGCCCACGGGCTTGCGGTAGGATGGCGCGGCTCCGGGGGCCGATGCCCCGGCAGACGTTCATTGAGGGTGGGTGTTCGATGGCACAATTGAAGGCGGGAAGTCGGATTCAGAGCGCGGTGTGCGCGACCGAGTTGATGGTGATCCAGGCGCCCGACGGCGACGTCGACGTGCGCTGCGGCGGCGAGCCGATGCTCGACATTGGCGCCGACAAGCCCGCCGGCGCAGCACCCAACCCGGACTTGAAGGCGGGCAGCCAGATCGGCAAGCGCTACGTCGACGAGGGCGGCACGATCGAGTTGCTCTGCACCAAGCCGGGCGAGGGAACCCTGGCCCTGGGCGACGCACCGCTCGTGCTGAAGGAAGCGAAGCCGCTTCCCGCGTCCGACTGATCGCCGAGCGACAGGAGCCGCTATGAACCTGATGATGCTGCTCGAGATGGCGGCTTCGGGGTTTCCCGACCGCGTCGCGGTCACCGACGGGGTCGACCGGCTCACCTACGGCGAACTCTTCGCCGCGGCGGGCGCCGCGGCCGCCGAGATTCGCGAATCGGGCGCGACCCGCGCAGCCGTCCTCGATGTCAGCAGCCTGGCCCTGCCCGTCGGACTGTTTGCGAGCGCCTGGGCGGGCGTGCCCTTCGTGCCGCTCAACTATCGACTCACCGGCGAAGAACTCGATCGCCTGATCGAACAGATCACGCCGTGCCACCTGATCACCGACCCCACCCGCGCGGCGGAGCTCGACGCGCGCGAGGGGGTGAAGGCATCGACCCGCGACGACTTCCTCTCGCGCTCGCGAGCGGGGACCGCGCTCGACGCCAGCTGGGGCATGGATCCCGAGGAGATCGCGATCCTGCTCTTTACGAGTGGGACCACCGGCCCGCCGAAGGCGGCCGTGCTGCGGCACAAACACCTCGTGTCCTACATCCTGACGTCGGTCGAGTTCGGGAGTGCGCCGGAGGGTTCGGCCGGGCTGGTGAGCGTGCCGCCGTATCACATTGCTGGGATGGCGGCGATCGCGAGCTCGATCTACTCGGGTCGCAAGATCGTGCAGCTGCCGAACTTCGATGCCGACGCCTGGATCGATCTCGCGCTGCGCGAGTCGGTCACCCATGCGTTCGTCGTCCCGACGATGCTCACGCGGATCGTCGACGCTCTCGAGACGAAGAAGACCGAGCTGCCTTCGTTGGTCGCGCTCTCCTACGGCGGAGGCAAGATGCCACTGCCCGTGATCGAGCGGGCCATGAAGCTGTTTCCGGTTTCCACGGATTTCACGAACGCCTACGGACTCACCGAGACCAGCTCGACGCTCACCGTGCTCGGCCCCGACGATCACCGGGTGGCTTCGGTCGCCGACACTGACGAAGGCCGACGTCGCCTCGGTTCGGTCGGGCGCGCGCTGCCCAGCGTCGAGATCGAGATCCGCGACGAGGACGGCAAGGCCGTCGCCGCCGGTGTGCGCGGCGAGATCTACGTGCGCGGCGAACAGGTATCGGGCGAGTACCTGGGAAAGGGCACCCGCGTCGAGAACGACGGCTTCTTCCCGACCCGCGACGGCGGTTGGATCGACGACGAGGGCTACCTCTTCCTCGAGGGGCGCATCGACGACATCATCGTCCGGGGTGGCGAGAACATGTCGCCGGGCGAGATCGAAGAGGTGCTGCTCGACCACGAGTCGGTCGCGGACTGCGCCGTGGTCGGGATCCCCGACGAGCAGTGGGGCGAGGCGGTCGCCGCGGCGATCGTGTGCAAGTCGGGCTGCGAGGTCGAGGCCGACGCGCTGCGGGCGTACGTGAAGGACCAGCTGCGGTCCTCCCGGGTTCCCCAGCACATCTCCTTCGTGGGCGAGCTCCCCTACAACGAGACGGGGAAGTTGTTGCGCCGTGTCGTGCGGAGCGACTTCGCAGCGAAGGGCTCCTAGCCCCGCTGGGGGACGCGTCGCGTGACCGCGCTCCTCGATTGGACCGCGCTGCGCGACGAGCTCGCGACCCCCGGCTGCACCGAATCCTACTCGCCGCTCAAGGGCGCGGCGTTCCTGGCCGTGGACCTCCTCCGTTTCCCCGCAGAGGCGCCGGACGCCGAGGTGACCGCGGTGGTGGGGGCCCTGGCCTCGCTGCCGTGCCCCACCATCGGAGTGGGGGCGGGCGAGGAATTCGGCGCCACGCGAAGGGTCGCCGACGCCCTGGATGTCGTCGTCGCCGATCACGCCGCCCTCGCGATCCTCGCGACGGCGATCGAAGCGAGCCCGCTCGCGGCCCAGTCCCTCGTTCAGCTCTTGCGCACGTCGGGTGCGCTCGCGGTGCACGCGGGACTATGGGCGGAGTCGTGGGTCTACTCGACCCTGCAATCCGGCGACGAGTTCCGTCGCTGGCTCGCCGCGCGGCCCGAGCGGTCGTTGCCCGGGCCCGGAGCCTCGGTGCGCGTCGAGCGGGACCGGGGTCGGCTGGAGATCTGGCTGGCCCGGCCCGAGCGTCGCAACGCATTCTCGCGCGGCATGCGCGACGAGCTCTGTGAAGCACTGCAGCTCGCCGTGATGGACGAGACCCTCGGGTCGGTCTGTCTGCGCGGTGAGGGCCGTGCCTTCTGCAGCGGGGGCGACCTCGCCGAGTTCGGGACGACCCCGGATCCCGCCACGGCGCATGCCATCCGTGCGACACGTCACCCCGGGCGGCTCTTGCACCAGCTGCATGGGCGGCTCGAGGTCACGGTTCATGGGGCCTGCGTGGGTGCGGGCGTCGAGCTCCCCGCGTTCGCCGGACGAGTCGTGGCACGGCGGGACGCGACGTTTCGCCTGCCCGAGCTGTCGATGGGGTTGGTCCCCGGCGCCGGCGGGACCGTCAGCCTGCCCCGACGCATCGGGCGGCAGCGCACCGCCTGGCTGGCACTGAGCGGTGTGGCCCTCGATGCGGCCACCGCGCTGTCGTGGGGCCTGGTCGACGCGATCGTCGACTGACGCGGCACGCCTTCCAGTGCCCCTCGGCCGGGCCGCGCTAGCATGCCCACGCCTCGCGCGGCCTCGCGGCCTGGCAGGCTGCGCCCGTAGAACGAGAGATTCCCGACATGGCCCTCGCACCGGGCACGTCCCCGTCGCCCACCGACCTGCGCGGCCGCATCGAGGCGGCCTTCGAAGACTGGGCCCTCTTCGTATGCCGCCGCCGCTGGTGGTTCCTCGCCTTCGGGTTGGGATGTGCGCTGGGCTTCGCCACGTTGCTGGCGGACCTGCGCGTCAACAACTCCACCGACAACTACCTCCGGCCCGACGATCCGATTCGCCTGCAGTACGACGCTTTCCGCGAGCAGTTCGGCAGCGAGACCCGGATCACGTTCGCGATCGAGAGCGATGCGATCTGGACCCACGCCTTCCTCGAGCGCTTGCGCGCGCTCCACGACGCGGCGGAGGAGCGCATCGAATCGGCGGATGAAGTCCAGAGCCTGATCAACGCTCGGGACACACGCGGCGAGGGCGACACGCTCGTCGTGGGCGACCTGCTCGAGGATTGGCCGACATCGGAGGCGGACCTCGACGAACTGCGGTCGCGGGTGATGGCGAACCCGCTCTACCAGAACACCCTGATTTCGGCGGATGGCCGTCTCACCACCCTCTCGGTCCGCCTCGCCGCCTACGTCGACCCCGGAGAGGTCGACGTGCTCGCGGGTTTCGATGATGCCCCTGACAGCCGCGCCTCGGAGACCGAGCGCAGCGCCGGGGGATCCTTCTACCTGCCGCCGGAAGAGACGGCGGCGGCGATGGAGGTGGCCGATGTGCTGGCCGCCGAGTTCGATGCTCCGGATTTCCGGATCTCCCTCGCCGGCGCACCGGTCCTGACCGAGACCCTGAACCGTCGCATGATCGACGACATGCGCTTCTTCATCCTCGCGTCGATCTCCGCCATCGCGCTGTTCCTGGCGCTGCTCTTCCGGCGGCCCGCGGCGGTGGCCCTGCCGCTGGTGATCGTCGGGGCGACCCTCGTCACGACCTTCGGGCTGATCTCCTGGAGCGGGACCGACGTCGGGCAGGGCACCCAGATCCTGCCTTCGTTTCTGCTCGGGGTCGGCATCTGCGACACGGTCCACATCCTGAGCATCTACTACCTCGCTCGCGCCCGAGGCGACGAGAAACGCGAAGCGATCGGGTTCTCGTTCCGACACTCGGCCCTCGCCATCCTGTTGACGAGTCTCACGACCGCGGGGGGGCTGGCGTCGTTCATCACCGCGGACCTGGCTCCGGCGCAGCACGTCGGCGTGTTCGCGCCGATTGGCGTCATGCTCGCCTTCGTGTACACGGCGGTGCTGCTCCCGGCGATGATGGCGATCTTGCCGATGGGGTCGCCGCGCCCCACGACGAATCCGAACGCGCCGAGTCTCTGGCTCGATCGGGCGCTGCGCGCCACCGGACGCTGGTCGGCCCAGCACCGGGCGTCGGTCCTGGTGGGAACCGGGGCGCTCCTCGCGTTCTCCCTGGTCGGCGCGCAGTACCTCTTCATGAGCCACGACCCGATGGACTGGCTGCCTGCGTCGGACGCCACCCGAAAAGGCACGCTGCTGATGAACGACCGTCTCGGTGGGGTGAACACTCTCGAGGTGGTCGTGTCGTACCCGGAGAGCGAGGCGATCAAGCGACCCGACGTCCTCGAACGCCTCGAGGGATTCGAGGCCTATGCCGACGAGTACCGAAGTGGCCCGCTCAAGATCGCCCAGTCCATCTCGATCCTCGACGTGCTGCGCGAGACCCATCAGGCGCTCCACGCGAACGATCCCGCCTACTACGAGGTACCCCGCGAAGCCGGGCTGATCGCCCAGGAGCTGCTGCTCTTCGAGGGGTCGGGCACCGACGATCTCGAAGAGATGGTCGATACGCGCTTCAGCCAGGCGCGGATGTCGCTGCGGGTGCCGTGGGAGGACACGCTGCACTACCCCGCCGTGATTCGAGACCTTCGAGCGGAGGTCGAGTCGCGCGTCGGCCCAGAGGCCGAGGTGACGATGACCGGGCTGCTCTCGATGCTCTCGCGGACCTTCGATTCGCTGATGTCGTCGATGCAGCGCTCCTACCTCCTCGCCATCTCGATCATCGCGCCGATGATGATGTTGCTGCTCGGGAGCCTCCGACTCGGCTTGCTGAGCATCGTGCCCAACCTGGCCCCGATCATGGTGTTGCTCGGCTACATGGGCTGGAGCGAGACCCCCATCGACGGGATGAGCCTGATGGCAGGTGCGATCATCCTCGGGCTCGCGATCGACGACACCATCCACTACATGCACAACTTCCGACGGTCCTACGTCGCGTCGGGTGATTCTCTGCAAGCAATCGACGAAACCCTCGAAGGCACGGGTCGGGCCTTGCTGGTCACCTCACTCGTACTGGCGGCGGGCTTCGCGGTCTTCGCGGGTGCCTATATGTCGAACGTGCGACTCTTCGGCGGGCTCGTGGCCGCGACGATCCTGGGCGCCTTCGTCTCGAACGTCGTGGTGGGGTCGGCGCTGATGTCCTACGCCAGCGAATGGGGGATCGGCGCCGGTCGGGCGAAGGAGCCGGCTTGATCTTCCGATCCGTGCGAAGGAGGTCCGTCGTGGTCCAGCGTCTCTCGATCGTGCTCTGCTTGGGCTGGCTCGCGTGCGGGCCCGAGCGTGGGCCTTTCGTGGTGGAAGCGAACACGCCCGCGGTCCAGGGCAACTACCTGTCCGAAGCGGTCGGGCTCGAACTCGACGCAGGCGAGGTAGCGCCGATCCTGGAGGTGCCCTGTGCATTGCCGTGCGCCGAGACCGTTGCGTTCGGGACCGAGGACGAAGAGCAGATCGACATCCTGCTCTACCTCTACCGGGGCAACGCTCCCAGCGTCGACGGCAACCACTCGCTCGGGCTCTTCGCGGTGAGTGGGTTCAGCGTGAAGGACGGCACCGACGGCGCGATCTCGATCACCTTCCGCGCCACCGAGAGCGCGCTGCTGCTCGAAGCGAAGGGCAGCGACGGCGCCTTCCTGGCGATCGAAGAGCTGGACGAGGAAGCCGTCTTCGCCGAGTGACGCGACCCGGTGGGGCCTTCTGCCGAGCACGCGGGGCCGTCATACTGGGGCCATGACCGAATTCGAAGCCGCCGCCCGGCGGGTCCGGGAGGGCGCCGATCCGCGCCAAGAGGCCCGCGCACTCGTCGACCAGATGTCCCTCGACGAACAGCTCGCGTGTCTCGACGGAGATATCGCCTTCTGGCCCGGGATCATCGATCTCTCGAGCGGCGGGTACCACACCCATCCGTGGCCGGCGGTGAAGAACACGCGGCTCGGCGTACCGGGCCTCGACTTCTCCGATGGTCCGCGTGGCTGCGTGATCGGCGCGTGCACCGCGTTCCCGGTGTCGATGGCGCGGGGCGCGAGCTTCGATCCCGATCTCGAGCGCCGCGTGGGACGGGCGATCGGCATCGAGCTGCGCGCCCAGGGCGCGACCTTCACGGGCGCCGTGTGTCTGAATCTCTTGCGTCACCCCGCGTGGGGACGTGCGCAGGAGACCTACGGCGAGGATCCGCACCACGTCGGCGAGATGGCGCTCGCCCTGACGGAAGGCCTGCAAGAACACGTGATGGCGTGCATGAAGCACTTCGCCTTGAACTCGATGGAGAACGCACGCTTCCAGGTCGATATCGAAGTCGACGAGCGCTCGCTGCACGAGACCTACCTGCCGCACTTCAAACGGGTCGCCGACGGTGGTGTCGCGAGCGTGATGAGCAGCTACAACGCCATGAACGGCGAATGGTGCGGTGAGAATCGAGTGCTCCTGCGCGACATCCTGCGCGACGAGTGGGGCTGGGACGGTTTCGTGATCACCGACTTCGCGTTCGGCCTGCGCGATGCGGTGAAGTCGGTCGGTGCGGGCTGCAATGTCGAGATGCCCTTCCGCCAGCATCGGGCCGTCCACCTCCCGGGCGCGCTCGACTCGGGCGAGCTGGCCTCGAGCGAGGTGGAGGACCGGGCCGTCGAGACGCTGGCGACCTTCCTGCGCTTCGCCCACGTCTTCGCCGCGCCACCGCCGCCGCATCGGGTGGCCTGCGCCGAACACCGGGCGTTGGCCCGCGAAGCCGCGGCCGCTTCGATGGTGCTGCTGCGCAACCGCGGGGCGCTCTTGCCGGTCGCGCCGCATGCCCTGTCTCGTGTCGCCGTCCTCGGCCGGTTGGCAGCGGTCCCCAACCTGGGCGACGGCGGCAGCAGCAACGGCTTTCCGCCCGAGGTGATCACGCCGCTCGCGGGCCTGGAGGCCGCGCTGCCCGATGCCGAGGTCGTCCATGCGAACGCGGACACCACGATCACGGCGGACGCGGATCTGGTGGTGGTCGTCGTCGGCTACACGAAGGAGGACGAGGGAGAGTTCGTCGACCCAGAGGCGATGCAGAAGCTCTCGTTCCTCTACCCGCCCTCGGACCACCCCGAGACGGGGTTCCCGCCCGACTTCGTCGCGCCGCCTCCGAAGCCGACGCCCGACGGCGGCATGCCCGGCTTCGCCGCCGGGGGCGATCGCAGCTCACTGCGGCTGCGTCCCGAGGACGAGGCCCTGATCGCGGCCGCCTGTGCGGCCCACGACCGCGTGGTCGTCGCGGTGATGGCCGGCAGCGCGGTGGTGATGCCCTGGCTCGAGACGCCGGCGGCGACGCTCCTGCTCTGGTACCCGGGGATGGAAGGCGGCCATGCCCTGGCCGACGTGCTGCTGGGTGCGTCCGAGCCCGGCGGGCGACTTCCCTTCGCGGTCCCGGTGCGCGACGAAGACCTGGTGCCCTTCGACAAGGACGCGACCGCGTTCCGCTACGACCTCCTCCACGGTCAATGGTGGCTCGACCACCAGGGCACCGCGCCGCACCTGCCCTTCGGCTATGGCCTCGGCTACACCGAATTCGCGATCGAGACCTGCAGACAACAGGACGAGTCCGTGCAGGTGACCGTGACGAACCGGGGCGCACGCGCCGGCTCGACGGTGGTGCAGCTCTACGGAAGCGTGCCCAGTTCCGAGCGCATGCGGCCGCCGAAGCGACTGCTCGCCTTCCGGCGGGTGGCGCTCGATGCGGGCGCGAGCGCGACCGTGGCGTTGCCCTTGGACGTGGCCCCTCTGGACATCCGCGAGGGCGGACGCTGGCTGCGCGAAGACGCCGCCGTCGAGCTGCACATCGGCTTCGACGCGATCGCGACCCAGCCCCTGAAGTAGCGGGCGGTTTCAGTCGGCGATCGCCCGCGCCGAGACAGGCAGGGGACGCACGTCTTCGAGGGTTTCGGCCGGGCTCTCCTCTCGACTTCCGGTCAGGTCCTCGAGGATCAGGTAGCCCGCGGGCACCAGGAAGAGCGTGACGACGGCGGACATCAGCACGCCGTAGCCGAGCGAGATCGCCATCGGGATCAGCGGGATCGCCGGCGGTGCCGCTTCGAACATCAATGGCACCAGGCCGATGAAGGTCGTCATGCAGGTCAGCACGATCGGGCGGAAGCGCGCGATCCCGGCGCTGCGTACCGCGTCTTCGGTGTGGAGTCCTTCGGCGCGGCGGCGGTTTACCGAGTGGACGAGCACGAGGCTCGCGTTCACCACCACGCCCGAGAGCGCCATGATGCCGAGCACCGAGAAGAACACGAGATCCCAGCCCATGATCAGGTGGCCGAGGATCGCGCCCACGGCGCCGAAGGGGATCACGCTCATGATCACGAAGGGCTGGCTGTAGGACTGGAGCGGGATCGCGAGCAGCGCGTAGATCAGCAGCAGCGCGAGGACCGCCCCGCGCAGCAGCCCGGCCAGGGCGCTCGCGTTCTCTTCCTGTTCACCCGAGAGGCGGTAGGACACGCCGGGATAGCCCGCGAGCAACGACGGCATCTCCTTGAGGACGCTGGCGAGGACACGTTCGGGCGTCGTGACGCCGCGATCGACGTCGGCGGTGACGGTGACCACGCGCTGGCCGTCGGTGCGCTGGATCGTGGCGAAGCCCCGGTCGAGTTGCGCATCGGCCACCGCCGCGAACGGCACCTCGACGCCGTCTCCCGTACGGATCCGCATCTCTTCGAGGGAGCCGAGGGACTGTCGCTCGTTCTCCGGGTAGCGGATCATCACCTTGATGTCGTCCTGGCCGCGCTGGATCCGCTGGGCTTCCTCGCCGTAGAACGACTGGCGCACCTGACGGGCGAGGTCCTGCAGGGTCAGGCCGAGGGGGCGCGCCTCGGGGAAGAGGGCGAGCTGCACCTCTTGTTTGCCGCCGCGGAACGAATCGGCGATGTCCACGACGCCCTTGTACGAAGCGAGTCGACCCCGGAGCTCGGCCGCGGCCTGGGTGCGCGTCGCGACGCTGCCGCCGCGCAGCTCGATCCCGATCGCGTCTCCCGCGGAGAAAGCGTTGCTGGTGAACACGAGCTCCACCTGGTCGGGGAAGGCGCCGGCGCGGGTCCTCCAGCGGTTGGCGAACTCGACGGCGTCGAACGACCGGAGGGTCGTGGTGGTCAGCTGCAGGCCCACCTCGATGATGTGGGACCCCCCGCTGCGCACGGCGAAGCTGCCGGGGCCGTCGCGGTCCAGCTTCTCGCCGATCGAGGAGACCATGTGGACGATGGGGTTGGGATCGTCGGGATACTCGGACTCGAAGCCGGCCGCGACTTCGACCGCGCTGTCTTCGAGCCCCTTCGCGGCGGCCCGCGCGGTTTCGAGTGGCGTCCCCTGCGGGAGCGTCAGTGAGGCGAAGACGTCGTTCCCCTGGACGTCGGGGAAGAACTGGTACCGCATGCGGCCACTGGAGAAGAGGGCGGCCGTGACGATCATCAGGCCCAACGCGAGCGCCGCGGTGACGTAGCGGTACTCGAGCGCACGGTGGAGCGCGCTGCCGTAGCGTTCCTTGGCGAACTGCTCGAGCCAGTTGCCCATGAAGCCCTGAAAGCGCATCCAACGCGCGACGAAGCGGTTGGGCTCACCGGCGCTCGACTCGGTCCGGCGGTGCGCGAGGTGACACGGCAGGATCAGCTGGGATTCGATCAGCGAGAAGAAGAGACAGATCGTAGCCGTCACGCCGATCACGCTGAAGAACCGGCCCATGTTTCCCGGCGCGAGCACCAGGGGCAGGAACGCCGCGACGGTGGTCATCACCCCGAAGATCACGGGGACGTAGACCTCCTGGGTCCCGAGGATCGCGGCTTCGGTCTGGTTCTTCGCGGTGGCCTCCCGGGTGTAGACGCTCTCGCCGATCACGATGGCGTCGTCGACGAGGATCCCGATCACCAGGATGAAGGCCATCACCGTCAGCGTGCTGATCGAGAGGTCGAGGCTCGGGAACATCATGATCGCGCCGAGGAACGAGATCGGGACGCCGGCAGCGACCCACATGGCGAGCCGGAAGCGCAGGAACAGCGCCAGGATCGCGACGACGAGGAAGAGTCCCGAACGCGCATTGCCCACCAGGGCGTCGAGTCGGACCTCCAGATCCGCGGAAGCGTCATTGAAGAGGGTGATCTCCACGCCCTCGGGCAGCCGCTCGCGGAAGCCCACGGTCCACTCTTTGACGGCTCCGGCGATGTCGAGGATGTCCTCGTCGCCGATGCGCTCGACCTTCACGATGGCGGCCGGCGAGCCCGCGAAGCGGGCCGAGAGGTCGACGTCTTCGAAGCCGTCGATCACGCGGGCGATCTCGCCGAGGCGAACGCTCGTCCCGTCGTTGCGCGTCAGCACCACGATCGACTCGAACTCTTCGCCCTGGTAGGCCTGCCCCTTCGTGCGCAGCAGGATCTCACCATCGGTCGTCTTGACCGAACCACCGGGCAGGTCGAGGGAGGAGCGGCGCACCGCCGCGGCGATCGTGTCGAGGGTGATGCCGTGGCGGCGCAGCGTCTCCTCGGAAACCTCGATCGAGAGCTCGTAGGGCCGGGTATGGGTCAGACTCGCCTGGGAGACCTCGGGCAGCCCGGCAATCTCGTCGCGGGCCTGCTGCCCGAGGAGCTTGAGCGTGCGCTCGCCGGTGTGGCCGTGGATGGCCGCGCGGATCACCGTGTTGCGGATCACCAGCTTCGAGACGATCGGCTTTTCGGCTTCGTCCGGGAAGGTGTCGATGGCATCGACCCGGTTCTCGACCTCCGCCAACGCGTCGTTTACGTCGGCGCCGGCGACCACCTCGATCGTGACGGCGCAGACGCCCTCGACCGAGGTCGAACGCACGCGTTTGAGGTTCGGAACGCCTTCGATCTCTTCCTCGATCCGCACGCAGATCGAGCGCTCGATCTCCTCGGGGGTGGCGCCGGTGTACTCGACGGTCACCCGCACCACGTCGGTCTCGATGCTCGGAAACTCCTCCTGGTTGATCAGGGGGAGCGCCATCATGCCCCCGGCCAGGAGCACGAACATCAGGAGGTTGGCGGCGACCGGGTTGTGGACGAACCAGGCGATGACCCGGCTCATGAGCGCGGGCCCTCGATCAGGGGCCGGACCTGCATGCCCTCGACGGCGGTCTGGAGGTTCGACACGACCACCCGCTCACCGCTCGCGATGCGGGCGCGCAACATCACCTCGTCGCCATCGATGCGCAGCACCTGGGCGGGACGCAGCTGGAGTCGGTCCTCGGTGTCGACCACAAGCATCCGGTCGCCGTCGCGGAGCGAGACCCGGGGCACGACCAGCACGTCGTCTTCGCGGCGACCGTCGATCTCGGCCCGCACGAAGAGGCCCACCGCGAGGGGCGGGCGCCCGGTCTCGCTCGGGGCGTAGGGCGCTTCCACCCGTGCGATCACGTGGACCATGCGGCTCTGCGGATCGATCTCGCCCTCGGTGCGCACCACGCGCCCCTGCCAGGAGTGCTCGGCCCCGGCGAAGCGGGCTCGCAGGGTCACGGCCGGTCCTTCCTCGTCGCTGCTTCGACCGAGGCCGGGCAGCTCGAGGTAGGCGAGCTGCTGGTCGGGAACCGGCAGTCGGATCTCGGCGTAGTCGGTGGCGTAGAGCGTCGCGATCGACTCTCCCCGACTCACGAACTGCCCGACGTCGACGCGTTCTTCGCGGACGCGCCCCGCGAAGGGCGCCAACAGCTCGGTGCGGGCGAGGTCGCGTTCGGCCTGCTCGAGCGCGACGCGCGCGTCCGAGAGGTTCGCGTAACCCACCCGAGCGGCGCGGCGTGCGTTCGAGAGCTGAGAGTCCGAACCGATGTCGCGCTTCGAGAGTTCTTCCTGGCGCTTGCGCTCGGACGAGGCGTGGGACCACTCGCCACGGGTTCGGGAGAGGGCGGCGCGCGCGCGGGCCACCGCGGCCTCGTAGTCCTGGGCATCGATCCGCAGGAGCGGCTCGCCTACCTCGAAGAAACCGCCCGAGACGAGCTTCGGCGAAACCCAGACGACGGGCCCCGAGACCTGGGGAATCAGCGCGCTCTCGGTGCGGGGCGCGACGGTCCCCTGGGTCCGCACGCGCAGGGCGACGGTCTTCGGGCTGGGCTCGACGACGCGCACGGACAGGAGAGTCCGCTCGGGCACTTCGCTCTCGACCGGCGGCGCGGTCACGAGCAGGAGCACGGCGCCGACGATGGCGATGCCGACGACGATCGCGGGCAGGACGAGTCGCTTGCGGTCGGCCATCAGCGCACTCCGTTCACGTGCGCGGCGTCAGACTCGTTCCGGAGTCGCGCTTCGAGGGTCTCTCGCGCGAAGCGTCGAAACTCGAGGGTCATCTGGTGCACCGCGTTCGCGGCCGCCGCACCGTCGCGGGCGTCGAGCGCCTCGCGCAGATGGGGGAGCCAGACCGCTCCGATTGCCGGCGAGCGATCTCGCGCGAGGAAGGTGTTGTGCTCATGGAGTCGGTCGAAGATCTGGCGGCTCTTCAGTCCGTGGCGCACCAGCTGGAGCACGAGGTTGCCGCTGGCCTCGACGAAGGCGTCGCCGAGCTGGTGCATGGTGTCGTGGCGCTCGTCGAGATCGAGCGCGGTGTCTTCGAGTCGGAGCAACAGGGTCTTCACCCGATCGCGCTGGGTCTCGTCGGCGCGCTCGGCGCCCAGTCGGGCGGCCAGTGCGAAGAGTCCGCTGAGGGCTTCCAGCAGCTGATCCACGAGGCGCGGCTCGGGCGGGTCGTCCAGCTCGAGCAGATGGGCGACCACGTCGAGGCTGGCACTCTCGAGGGGTTGGACCCGGGCCCCTCCCCCCGGACGGATCTCGGCGAGGCCGAGCTGTTCGAGTTGCTTCAGCGCTTCCCGGACGGTGCCCCGGTGGACCGAGAAACGGTCGGCCAGGTCGCGCTCGGAAGGCAGCCGGTCCCCGGCCCGATAGCGGCCGCGCAGGATCTCGTCGCGGAGTTCGGCCGAGACGAGCCCGGACCGCGAACGCAGTTTGTCCGAGGTGGTGGCGTCGAGGGGATCAGCGTGAGTCGACACGGAGGATGGCTCCAGCGGGCGCGCAGGGGCCGGGGCGGGGATTGGTCGGACCGTACTGGTCGGACCAATTGAGCCCTCACTTTACCTCGACTCGCTGGAATCGCCCAGGGGCGGACCTTCTTCCCCCGCGGGGAGGGATCAGAGGTCCGGTGCGGCCGTTTCTAGGCGACGACGCCCCGTTTGCGCAGGTCCGCGATCTGATCCGCCGAGCGCCCCAGCTCCCCGAGTACCGCTTCGGTGTGCTGCCCGTGGTCGGGCGCCATCGCGCGCGGGGCCCAGGGCGAGCCGCCGAAGTCGACGGGCGAGGCCGGCAGCTTCGTCGTCGAAGCGCCATCGGGGACATCGACGAAGCCTCCGCCCGCGTGGACCTGCTCATCGGCCATCACCTCGTCGAGGTCCTGCACGGGCGCCCACCACATGTCGGGTTCGGCGTCGAAGATCTTCCCCCACTCGGCGCGGGTGCGGGTGGCGAAGACGCGGTCGAGCTCACCGATGATCTCGGCGGCGTGCTCCGCGCGGCCGCCGAGGTCGGCGAAGCGCGGGTCGTCGATCCACTCCGGGTGACCCGCGACGCGGCAGAGGGGCGGCCAGTGGCGATCGCCCTCGAGACCGACGATCCAGAACCAGCGTCCCTCGCTGTCCTGGTAGTTGTTGATGCACGGGTTCCCCATCGACTCCCGCTTGGCGACGCCCATGTTCACGCCGAAGCGCACCGCCACCGACAGGTCGAAGCTCAGCGTGTAGACGCCCTGGCGGAGCAGC
Organism: Myxococcota bacterium; assembly: GCA_039030075.1. Classification (NCBI taxonomy): domain Bacteria; kingdom Pseudomonadati; phylum Myxococcota; species Myxococcota bacterium. The sequence goes on from JBCCEW010000001.1 coordinate 163,875, forward strand.
GAGGTCGAGACGAGCTGGCCCTTCCCGGTGCGTTCGCGGTGGAAGAGCGCGGCCGAGATCCCGCCCGCGAGCGACTGGCCGGCCGTGTGATCGCCCATCCCGCCCCGTTGGAACGGCGGGTGGGTGCCCGGGGAGGTCAGCATGTGCGCGATCCCCGACCGCGCCCAGAACCCCGCGATGTCGTAGGCGGCGCGGGCGGCGTCGGGGCCCTCGAGCCCGTAGCCGCTGATGAACCCGTAGACGAGACGGGGATGGCGCTGCAGCAGCGTGGCCGCATCGAGGCCCAGGCGTTCGAGCGCGGCCATGCGGATGTTGGTCAGGAAGACGTCGGCGTCGGCGATCAGCTCGAGCGCGATCTCGCGGGCGTCCGACTCGCGGAGGTCGAGCACGATCGACCGCTTGCTGCGGTTGTCGTTCTCGAAGATCGGGTTGAAGGGGAGGTCGCCGCCCAGCATCTGGGAGAAGCTGCGGGCCGGGTCGCCCATGCCCGGGGGCTCGATCTTGACGACCTCGGCGCCCCAGTCGGCGAGCACGCCGCCCGCGGCCGGCCCGGCGACCCACACCCCCATCTCCACGACCTTCACGCCATCCATCGGTCCGGGCATCGCGCACGCTCCTTCTGCCCCGCCGATCGTGGCCTCGGTGGCGGCCCGAATCGGGTGTCTCGCGCGGGGGATGCTCAGGGAGATACACGCTTCTTGCCGGACGCGCCGGGCTGGCGCCGGCGCGGCACCGCGAGGCTGACTCGGAGTCGCGACGCAGCGGGCCAGAGCCGCCGCAAACGCCCGACCTCCGGTCGAAACTGGTGACAGGTGCATTGACGCAACGCGCCGCGCGGCGCACCCTGGATCTGCGCCCGGCACAGGCCCCCGAGGGCTCCGGGCATGCGCGCCCCCCCACTCCCGACTCGCGCCCGTGGATGGTCGGTCCCGTTTGGGTGGGTGCGCCTCACCCGACACCCCTTCCCACGAGAGAACATTCCCCCATGTCCGGAAGCAGCACCCAAAGCGGCGCCGAAGTGCGACGCCTCCTCGCGAGCCGCAAGCTCGAGCGCGTCGTCGTCCTCGGCGCCAACGGCACCATGGGCTACGGCAGCGCGGCCCTCTTCACCCAGGCCGTGGCCGAGGTGACGTTCCTCGCCCGCACGAAGGAAAAGGCGCAAGAGGGCCTGGACGCCGCGATCGGTCAGGTCCGCTCGCCCACGGTGGCCTCCCGCGCGAAGGTCGGTGACTACGACGACGACCTCGAGTCCGCGGTGGCGGGCGCCGACCTCGTGTTCGAAGCGCTCACCGAAGACCTCGAGATCAAGAAGGCGATGTTCGATCGCGTCGAGGCGGCCCGCAGCGACGACAGCATCGTCGCGACGGTCACTTCGGGCATCTCGATCAACACGCTCTGTGACGGTCGCAGCCCCTCGTTCAAGAAGAACTTCCTGGGCCTTCACTTCTTCAACCCGCCGAACGTGATCGTCGGCACCGAGCTCATCGCTGGTCGCGACACCGACCCGGAGGTCGTCGATTTCATCGACGCCTTCTCGCGCGTGCGCCTGGGCCGCGAGATGATCCGCACCCACGACACGCCTGCCTTCGCGGGCAACCGGGTCGGCTTCAAGGTGCTGAACGAAGCCGCGCAGCTCGCCGAGCAGATCGGACCGCTGCTGGTCGACCGGATCGTCGGGCCCTACACCGGCCGTGCACTGACGCCCCTCGCGACGATCGACCTCGTCGGCTGGGACATCCACCGCGCCATCGTCGACAACGTCTACGAGAAGACGAACGACGAGGCGCGCGAGACCCTCAAGCTGCCCGCCTACATGGACAAGCTGATGGAGAAGGGCGTGCTCGGCGACAAGTCGGGCGGTGGCTTCTTCCAGCGCGACCGCAAGACGAAGACGCGTGCAGTGCTCGACCCGGTGAGCGGCGACTACAAGCCCGAGAGCGAGTTCACGCTGCCCAACCTCTCCTACATCGATGACGTCGCCAACCTGTATTCCCAGGGTCGCTACGTCCAGGGCATGCAGCGCTTCCTCGCGGCCGAAGGCGACGAGGCGTCGCTCGCTCGCAAGGTGATCGCTGGCTACATCAGCTACGCGTTCCACCGGGTGGGCGAGGTCACCGACGATCTCGACGGGATCGATCGGATCATGGGCGCGGGCTTCAACTGGGCGCCGCCGGGCGTGCTCGTCGACACGATGGGCGCCGCGTCGGCCGTCAAGCTCATCGAAGAAGCCGAACTGCCGGTCCCGCCCGCGCTCTCGAGCGCGGCGCGTAGCGGCGACGCGAAGCGCTTCTTCTCGCACCCCCACATCAACATCGGCAAGTACTTCGTCGCGAGCTAGCGACGCCCGCCGACTCTCACGCTCACTCACTCCAAGGGACGCTCACTCCCACGAAAGAGGAACCCATGGCCGCGAATTCCGACGTCTACATCCTCGGTGGCTACATGACCGACTTCGCCCGCAACTGGACGAAGGAGAACAAGCACTTCTCCGCGCTGATGCGCGAGGCGGTGCTCGGTGCCCTCGAGCGGACCGAGATCGCTCCCGAAGAGATCGAGAGCGCCCACGTCGGCAACTTCGCCGCCGAGCTCTACTGCATGCAGGGCCACCTGGGCGCCTTCTTCACGGAGGTGCACCCGGCGTTCAGCGGCCTGCCCACCGGTCGCCACGAGGCGGCCTGCGCCTCGGGCAGCATCGCGCTGCTGGCGGCTTCCGCCGAGATCGAGGCCGGTCGCTACGACCTCCAGGCCGTCGTCGGCATCGAGCAGATGAAGACGGTCGACTCGGGGAAGGGCGGTACCTACCTGGGCACCGCCGCCTGGTTCGACCAGGAGGCCGAGGGCGTCGAGGCACCGTTCCCGAAGCTCTTCGGTCGACTCGGTGACGAGTACGACAAGCGCTACGGCCTGAAGGACGAGCACCTCGCCGAGATCTCGAAGATCAACTACGCGAACGCGAAGCTGAACCCGAACGCCCAGACGCGCACCTGGTACATGAACAAGGAGCACGCGCTCTGTCGCACCGACGACAACCCGGCGATCGGCGGGCGCATTCGCATCGCCGACTGCTCCCAGGTGACCGACGGCGCAGTCTGCGTGTTCCTGGCGTCGCGCGACTACGCCGAGAAGTACGCGAAGGGCACCGGGCAGAAGCTCGAGGACATCCCGCGTATCAAGGGCTGGGGCCACAACACGGCGCGCCTCAAGTTCGACGACAAGATCGCGGAGAGCGCGAACGAAGAGTACGTGTTGCCCCACGTGCGCAGCACCGTGACGTCGGCGATGAAGCGCGCGGGCATCCCGGACGTGTCGGGCATCGACGCGATCGAGACCCACGACTGCTTCACCACCTCCGAGTACATGGCGATCGACCACTTCGGCATCACGAAGCCCGGCGAAAGCTGGAAGGCGGTGGAAGAGGGCTGGCTCGAGATCGACGGCAAGCACCCCATCAACCCGAGCGGTGGGCTGATCGGGGCCGGTCACCCGGTGGGCGCCACCGGCGTGCGCCAGCTTCTCGACGCCTACTGGCAGGTGCAGGGCGAGGCCGGCGCCTATCAGGTCGAGGGCGCGAAGAACGTCCAGACCCTGAACATCGGCGGCAGCGGCACCACGAGCTGCAGCTTCGTCGTCGGCAAGTAGCCCCGCAGCCGCTGCGCGTTCGCCCTGGCTCCGCCCGCATCCGGGCGGGGATCAGGGGACCAGCATCCGCGCCACGAAATCGGCGTGGGCCTCGACGACCGCCTCGCGTCGCGGGTCGATGCCCATCAGGCGTCGGCACTCGGGCGCGACCGCGAACATCACCGAGCCGGCGCCCACGAGGGCGTAGTAGGCGTGGGCGCGCTGGGTGTCGTCGAGTTCCGGCATGTCGTCCACCATCACGCTGTCGACGATCGGCCGCAGGTGGTTGTCGACGAGCCACGTCATGCGGGCGTCGTCGGTTTTCCCCTCCTCGATCATCAAGCACAAGAGCTCGGGGCGTTCCGCGGCGAAGCGCACGTAGGCGCGGATCGTGTGGCGCAGGCGCTCGCGCGGATCCCCATCGGGGAGCCCGCCGCGCTCTCGCTCCAGGTGCGCGCGCATCGCGTCGAAGATCTGTGTGACCGCGGCGCGCCAGAGCGCCTCCTTGGTCCCGAAGTGGTAGGTGATGAGCCCCTGGTTGGCGCCGGCGCGACGCGCGATCTCGCGGGTACTCGCCCCTCGAAACCCGAGCGCGGCGAAGCACTCGACGGCGGCGTCGACGATTCGCTGGCGGGTCTCTTCTCGCTGGGTGGCGCGTTGCATGCGGAAGCAAATTATTCACTTGACAAGCGAAAATCAAGAGGGAATTATTCGGATGAATAATGAGCTTGCTTCGCGCTGCGGCACGCGGGTGTGGCAGCAGCGGGGCAGGGCAGCTCCGGAGACCCCATGCCTCCCATCGCCAATCCCCGGCTCCCCGAATTCGGCGCCCAGGCGCCGCTGCGACCGGCGCGCTTCAGCCACATCGTGCTCCGCACCCGTCGCTTCGATCAGATGGCGCCCTGGTACAAGACGGTCCTCAACGCCGAGGCCCTCTTCGAGATTCCGAACGGCGCCTTCCTCACCTACGACGACGAGCACCACCGCGTCCTGATCATCCAGGACCCGCGCATCCCGGCGCCCGCTCCCGACGAAGGGCGCGCGCCGCCCGCGCTCGAAGGCGTCGCGCACTGGGCCTACCTCTTCGATTCGCTCAGCGACCTGATGACGACCTATGCGCGCCTGCGCGACGAAGCGAACATCACGCCGACGACCTGCGTGAACCACGGCTTCCAGTTCTCGCTCTACTACCACGACCCCGACGGCAACGAGGTCGAGCTGGGCTGCGACAGCTTCGAGACGCGCGACGAGATGAACGACTGGTTCGCCGAGGGGCACTTCGCGAAGAACTTCTTCGGCTACCTCTTCGATCCCGAAGAGGCCTACCGCTGGCATCGCGAGGGCGTGGCCGACGCCGAGGTCTTCGAGCGCACCTACCGCGGCGAGGCACCGGACCTCGCGCCCTTCTTCGAGGCTCGGTCGTGAGCGCCCCGCGGCTCACGCCGCTTCCGCCCGACGGCCTCGACGCCGACCAGCGCGCCTTGTACGACGCGGTGCTCGAGAGCCCGCGCGGGCAAGGCCCGGCGCGCGCGATCGTGCTACGCGAGGACGGGACCCTCAGCGGCCCCTTCGACGCCTTCCTGCGCACGCCGGCGGTGGGACGGTTCCTCGAAGGGGCGGGGATGGCGCTCCGCACCGACACGGACCTTGCGCCCGCGGCGCGCGAGGTCGCGGTGCTGGTGGTGGCGCGGGCCTGGGGCGCCGACTTCGAGTGGTGGGTGCACGGGTTGGTCGCGCGGCGCGAGGGCGTCCCCGAGTCCGCCATCGATGCGATCGGGCACGGAAAGCCGCCGAAAGGGCTCGATGCGGCGGGTCTGGCAGCGCACGACGTGGCCGCCGCGCTCGTCCACCAACGCACGCTTCCCGAGGATACGGCCGCGCGCGCGCGTGCCGCTCTCGGCGAGCGGGGGCTGGTCGAGGTCGTCACCCTCGTCGGGTTCTACCAGCTGATCTCGGGTGTCCTGGTCAGCTTCGAGCCGCCGCCCCCGTCGGGTTCGTTCCCGGTGGAAGGGCCGCCGACGAAGGGCCCGCTGCCGTAGCGCCGCAGACCGCGCGCAGCGGCGCGAGGTCGGGTGGGATCCGGCTCGCTCGGGTAGGATGCGTCCCTTGCCAGGGGGAACCATGCGCGCCCGTGTCTTCTTCGCCTCGCTCTTCGTCCTGCTCGCTTTCGGTGCTTGCGTCGCATCGACCGGGGGCGACGCGGGGGCCCCGTCCCCGTCCAGCCTGACGGCGGCGGCGGTCGACGACGCGCAGCTACGCGCGGCAGGCGCGGACCCCGAGACCTGGCTGACCTACGGCGGCAACTACGCCGAGCAGCGCTACAGCACCCTGGCGGCGATCGATGCCGGCAACGTCGCCGATCTCGGTCTCGCCTGGTCCTACGACCTCGGGACGCGGCGCGGCCTCGAAGCCACGCCGATCGTCGTCGACGGCGTGCTCTACCTGACCGGGACCTGGAGTGTCGTCTTCGCGATCGATGCCCGCACCGGAAAGCTCCTGTGGCGGCACGATCCGCAGGTCCCGCGCGAGATGGGCGGGAAGCTTTGCTGCGACGTCGTGAATCGCGGGGTCGCCGTGTACCGCGGTCGCGTCTACGCGGGCACCCTCGACGGTCGTCTGCAGGCGCTCGAGGCCAAGACCGGCGAGCTGGTGTGGAGCGAAGTCACCGTCGACCAGACCAAGCCCTACTCGATCACGATGGCGCCGCGGGTCGTGAAGGGGAACATCATCGTGGGCAACGGTGGCGCCGAGTTCGGTGTCCGCGGCTACTTCTCGGCCTACGACGCCGACACCGGCGCACTCCGCTGGCGCTTCTACACCGTGCCCGGCGATCCGGCGAAGCCCTTCGAGCATCCTGAGCTCGAGATGGCTGCGAAGACCTGGGATCCGTCGGGGAAGTACTGGGAAGTCGGCGGCGGCGGTACGGCTTGGAACTCCATCGCCTTCGACCCCGAGCTCGATCTCCTCTATGTGGGCACGGGCAACGGCTCGCCTTGGAGCAAGCACATTCGCAGCCCCGGCGGCGGTGACAATCTCTTCGTCTGCTCGATCCTGGCGCTGCGTCCCGACACCGGCGAACTCGTCTGGCACTACCAGACGACGCCCGGTGACAAGTGGGACTTCACGTCCACGCAGGACATCGTCCTCGCCGACCTCACGATCGACGGGGAGCCGCGCAAGACGCTGCTGCACGCACCCAAGAACGGCTTCTTCTACGTGATCGACCGGGCGACCGGCGTCCCGATCTCGGCCGAGCCCTTCGTCGAGGTCACCTGGGCCAAGGGCGTCGACACCGAGACCTGGCGCCCGAACGAGGTGCCGAACCTCGACTACCGCAACGAGATCATCGAGATCAAGCCGTCGCCCCACGGCGCCCACAACTGGCACCCGATGTCCTTCAACCCGGACACCGGGTTGGTCTACATCCCCGCCCAGGAGGTGCCGTACTTCTTCCGGCTGGATCCGGAATGGGATTACAAGCCGGGTGCCTGGAACCTCGGCTACGACTTCACTGTCGCCGACGCCTTCCCGCGCGAGGTGGTCTCGGGACACCTGCTCGCCTGGGACCCTGTGGCCCAGAAGGAAGTCTGGCGCGCCCAGTACACCGGCCCCTGGAACGGCGGAACGCTGACGACCGCCGGCAACCTGGTCTTCCAGGGAACGGCCCACGGCACCTTCGCCGCCTACCAGGCCGACGACGGGACGCCGCTGTGGGAGACGCCGGCGGGCACCGGCATCGTGGCGGCACCGGTCACCTACGAGCTCGACGGGGTGCAGTACGTGGCGGTCCTCGCCGGTTGGGGCGGCGCCTTCGCCCTGGCCGCGGGCGCCGCGGCGGCCGCGGCGGGCAATCGACGCGATACGAACATCGGTCGACTGCTGGTCTTCCGCCTGGGCGCCGACGGCAAGCTGCCGGTCCACGACTGGATCGAGCAGGAGCTGGTGGCGATCCCGGCCGAGTTCGACGCGGCCCAGGTGAAGGCGGGCAGCGATCTCTTCCACCGCTGGTGCGGCACCTGCCACGGCGCGGGTGCGGTGGCCGGCTTGCTGCCCGACCTCCGCAAGGCGGACCCGGCGGTGTACCAGGGCTTCGACGCCATCGTGCGCGGCGGCGCACGTCTCGCGAACGGCATGCCGCGCTTCGACGCCTGGCTGAGCGAGGGCGATGTCGAGGCGATCCGCGCCTACGTGCTGACGCGGCGCGCCGCCCTGGTGCAGGAATCGGCCACCCGCTAGACGGGGCGCGCGTCACCGCTTCGACGGGGCGCGTCGCCTAGACTGGCGGCGTGTCGTCCCCCTCGCCGTCTTCGTCGGATCCGCTCGCGGCCTTCGGCCCGGACGCGCGCCGCTGGTTCGCCCAGGAGTTCGGAGAGCCGACCCCGGTCCAGGCCCAGGGCTGGGCCGAGATCGCGGCGGGGAAGCACGCGCTGCTGCTGGCCCCGACTGGCAGCGGCAAGACGCTGGCCGCCTTCTTCTATTGGATCGATCAGCTGGTTCGGAGGCCCGCGCCGGAACCCGGCGTGCGGGTGCTCTACGTCTCGCCCCTGAAAGCCCTGGTCTACGACATCGAGCGCAACCTGCGCGCGCCGCTCGCAGGCTTGCGCGCGGGCATGGCTCCCGACGATGCGGTGCGCTGGCCTCGGGTCGCCGTGCGAACGGGCGACACCACGCCCCACGAACGCCGCCAGCAGGCGCGGGATCCGGCCGAGATCCTGGTCACGACCCCCGAGTCGCTCTACCTGATCCTCGGCTCGCGTCAGCGCGACACGCTGGCGTCCCTCGAGGCCGTGGTCGTCGACGAAGTGCACGCGCTGGCGGGGACGAAGCGCGGCGCCCATCTCGCGCTCTCTCTCGAACGGGTCGAGGCGATCGCCGAGCGCGCTCCCCAGCGCATCGGCCTCTCGGCGACGGCCCGTCCGCTGGACGAGATTGCGCACTACCTCGGCGGGGATCGGTCCGTCGAGATCGTCGACACCAGCAGCACGCCGCTGCTGGACCTGACGATCTCGGTGCCCGTGCCCGACATGACCCAGCCCGACCGGTACCCGCTCCCGCAGGGCGCCGCGTCGGACGGGGAGGGGGCCGAGGCACCCCCGCGCCCCGACGCCCTCGGCGAGAGCGGCGGGCTCTGGCCTGCCCTCTATCCCGAACTCCTGGAGCAGATCCGCGCCCATCAGAGCACGATCGTGTTCACGAACAGCCGCGGACTGTGCGAGCGCTTGACCCAGCGACTCAACGACCTCGCCGGCGAACCGCTGGCGCGTGCTCACCACGGCAGCGTGGCCCACGCGAAGCGCCGCGAGATCGAGGAGGCGCTCAAGGCGGGTCAGCTGCGCGCGATCGTGGCGACCAGCTCGCTCGAGCTGGGGATCGACATGGGCGCGGTCGACCTCGTGCTGCTCGTCGAGTCGCCGGGGGCGGTCGCGCGCGGGCTGCAACGCATCGGTCGGGCCGGGCACCAGGTGGGGGTGGCCAGTCGCGGGCGGCTCTACCCGAAGCACCGGGGCGACCTGTTGGAAGCCGCGGTGGTCGCCGACGGGATGGGCGCCGGCGCCGTCGAGCCCCTGCGCGTCCCGCAGAACCCCCTCGACGTCCTGGCCCAGCAGATCGTCGCCATCTGCGGCATGGACGCGACGACGGTCGCCGATCTCGAAGCCCTTTTGCAGCGCACCCACGCCTTCAAGACCCTCTCGCGCGAAGTGCTGACCGGCGTGCTCGACATGCTCTCGGGGCGCTACCCGTCCACCGACTTCTCGGAGCTGCGAGCGCGTCTGCGCTGGGACCGCGAGAGCGACCGGCTCGAGGCCTTGCCGGGCAGCAAGACCCTGTCGCTCGTCTCGGGCGGGACGATCCCGGATCGCGGGCTCTACCCGGTCCACCGCGGCAGCGACGGGCCGCGCATCGGCGAACTCGACGAAGAGATGGTGCACGAAACGCGTCCGGGCGATGCGGTGACCCTTGGCGCCAGCACCTGGCGGGTCGAAGAGATCTCCCGCGATCGGGTGATCGTGTCACCGGCGCCGGGCGAGGTCGGGCGCTTGCCCTTCTGGCGGGGCGAGGGGCCCGGCCGCCCGATCGAACTCGGACGCGCGCTGGGGCGCTTCGTGCGGCGGCTCGCCGACCAGGCGGGTGCCCCCAAGCCGCTTCACGAGGGGCGCGACCGCGCCGAGCGCTGGCTGCGGGAAGAACACACCCTCGACGAGTGGGCGGCGCGCAACCTGGTCGACTACGTCGTGGAGCAGAGCGAGTCGACCGGGACCCTGCCCACCGATCGCGCGATCACGATCGAGCGCTTTCGCGACGAGCTCGGGGACTGGCGCATCTGCATCCTGTCCCCCTTCGGCGCGCGCCTGCACGCGCCCTGGGCCCTCGCGATCGAGGCCCGGCTCTCGCGACGGGCGGGTTACGCCGTGCAGACGCTGTGGAGCGACGACGGGATCCTGCTCCGCTTCGCCGATGCCGACGCGCTCCCCGACAGCGCGCTGCTGATCCCCGATCCTTCCGAGGTCGAGGACGAGATCGTCGGACAGCTCGCGAACTCGGCGCTCTTCGCGAGCCAGTTCCGGGAGAACGCAGCGCGCGCGCTGCTCTTGCCGCGCCGCCGTCCCGGTGCGCGCACGCCGCTCTGGACCCAGCGCCTGCGCGCCCAGAACCTGCTCGCCGTCGCGCGCGAGTTTCCCTCGTTCCCGATCGTGCTCGAGACCTACCGCGCATGTCTGCAGGACGTCTTCGACGTGCCCGGTCTGGTCTCCCTGCTCGAAGAGATCGGGCGTGGCGAGGTGCGGGTCGAAGACGTCGAAACGCGCCAGGCGTCGGCCTTCGCCCGTTCGCTGGTGTTCGAGTACACCGCCCAGTACCTCTACCAGGGCGACACGCCCGTCGCCGAACGACGCGCCCAGGCGCTCACCCTCGATCGCGCGATGCTGCGCGACCTGCTCGGGCAGGAAGACCTGCGCGACCTGCTGGACGCGCGTGTGATCGAAGACACCGAAGTCACGCTGCAGCAGCGCGGGCCCGAGGAGCGCGCGCGCCATCCCGACGCGTTGCACGACCGACTGCGGCGCTTCGGCGACCTCTCGGAGGCGGAGCTCTCAGCGCGCTGCGCCGAAGACCCTTCCGAGTGGCTCGAGAGCCTCGCGGTCACCCAGCGCGCCGTGGACGTCGAGATCGCCGGCGAACGTCGCTGGATCGCCGCGGAAGACGCCGGTCTCTATCGCGACGCCCTGGGCCTTGCCCCGTCGAAAGGACTTCCGGCGGCCTTCCTCGAACCGACCGCACGTTCCCTCGAACAGCTGGTCGTGCGTTTCGCGCGGCAGCGCGGCCCGTTCACCGTGGACGCGTGCGCCGCGCGTTTCGGACTGGCGCCGGGGGCCGTGGAGCCCGTGCTGGAAGCGCTGGTCCAACGCGATCGCCTGCTTCACGGCGACTTCCACCCCGATGGAGACGCCCCCGAGTGGTGCGACCCCGAGGTGCTGCGTCAGCTGCGCCGGCGCACGCTCGCGAAGCTGCGCGCCGAGGTGGCGCCGGTCGATGACGAGACCTGGACGCGCTTCCTCGGCGAATGGCACGGCCTCGGCGACGAGCGGGGCGGCGATCCGGCGCTCCAACGCGCCCTGGAACAGCTCGAAGGCTGCCCGCTCTCCTTTGCCGAGCTCGAGCGCTTGATGCTGCCTGCGCGCGTGCCCGACTACGATCCGCAGGCCCTGGATGCCCAGGGCGCCCAGGGCGAATGGGTGTGGATCGGCTGTGAGCCCCTCGGCGAACGGGATGGTCGCGTGGCCCTGTATCGCCGCGAGCGCGTCGCCCTCCTGGCCGAAGCGCCGCCGCGTCCCGACGACCTGACGCCGCTCGAGACGGCGATCCTGGATCAGCTCGAAGCGCGCGGGGCGAGCTTTACCCAGGGGCTGCTCGCGGCGCTCGACGGGACGTCCCAGTCCGAGCTCTACGAGGCGCTCTGGGGGCTCGTCTGGAAAGGCCAGGTGACCAACGACACCTTCGCGCCGCTGCGCACGCTGGCCGCACGCCGCGACCTGCGGCCCCGCCGCGGGCGTCGGCGTCCGGGTGGGGCGCTCGGTTCGGTCGGCGGACGCTGGTCGACGGTGGGGCAACTGATCGGCAGCGAGGCTCCGCCGACGCGCCGTGCGCATGCACGCTCGCTCCTGCTGCTCGAGCGCTACGGGGTCGCGAGCCGCGACGCGATGCCGCTCGAAGGCTGGCTGGGCGGTTTCGCGGCGGTCTACCCCGTGCTCCGGGCCATGGAGGATGCGGGGAAGCTGCGACGCGGGCACTTCGTCGATGCGCTTCCCGGCGCGCAGTTCGCGTTTGCCGGCGCCGTCGATCGCTTGCGCGCTGCGCGGCGCACGTCGGCCGGACCGGCTTCCGCGCGCGACGTCTGGGTGTTGGCTGCGACCGATCCGGCCAACCCCTTCGGTGTGTCGCTCGGCTGGCCTGCCCCCTGCGGAGGGGAGGGCACCCCGCGTCGCGCGAGTGGGGCGAGCGTGGTGATCGTCGAAGGCACCCTCGCGCTCTATCTCGAGGCCGCGGGCACCCGTCTCGTGACCTTCGGGAGCCTCCCGGACGGGGAAGAGAACCCGGGCGAGGCCGAGCGGATCGAGCGGGCGGCGCGCGGCCTGCACCGGCTCTTCCGGCACCGCGCGCGCACCACCTTGCGCATCGAGCGCATCGACGGGGCCACCGCGACCACCTCGCCGTGGCGCGAGAGCTTCGTGCGCGCGGGCTTCCGCGCCGAGTACAAAGCGCTGGTGCTCGACCGTAGCGACGCACGCGAGGTGCACCCCGGCACGCGGGGTTGAACGCGGAAGATCGACCCGGGCGAGGCTCCTATACTCTCTCCGCCCCAAAGCGAGGAGAGATCGAGCGCATGTTCCACGGCCAGCGGCGACGAGTGCGGAATCGAATAGGGTGGGGCGCCGGATTCGCCCTGTTGGCAACGGCGCTCGCATGCGCCCCGTCCGAGGCACCGCTCCCGACGGCCGATCCCCAGACCGAGCGCACCCTCACGAGTGGTCGCATCCTCGGCTTCCGTGACGCCCAGGGCAGTCACGTCTGGCGCGGTATCCCCTTTGCCGCACCGCCGACCGGGAAGTACCGCTGGCGCGCGCCGCGTAGCCCGCGCTCCTGGGACACGCCGCGCGAGATGCTCGCCTTCGGCGCGCGCTGCCCCCAGTACGCGAGCCCCCTCGACCAGGTCGGCGAGATCGGCACCGTGATCGGGGACGAGGACTGCCTCACCCTCAACGTCTTCGCACCGCCCTTCAAGCCCTACGAGTGGCCGGGGCGCGGCCGGCGCCTGCCGGTGATGGTGTGGTTCCACGGCGGCGGCAATGTCTCGGGTGCCAGCGATTTCTATGACGGCTCGGTGCTCGCGAGGCGACACAACGTGATCGTCGTGACCGCGAACTACCGGCTCGGACCGCTCGGTTTCTTCCGCCACCCGGCCTTGCGCGACGGCGCTACCTACGAGGAAGAGTCGGGGAACTTCGCCACCCTCGACCTGATCCGCGCCCTGCACTGGGTGCAGGAGAACGCCGCGAACTTCGGCGGCGATCCCGAGAACGTGACGATCTTCGGCGAGAGCGCCGGCGCTCGGAACGTGCTGATGCTGCTCCTCGCTCCCGGCGCCCAGGGGCTCTTCCATCGCGCCATCGTCCAGAGCGGTGGCACGCGGACGAGCAGTCTCGAAGACGCGGAAGCCGCCGGTGAGCGCCCGACCCTGGGTGGCGCACCGGGATCGCAAGAGGTGCTCCTGCGCCTGCGGATGGCCGACGGCGCCCCGGATCGCAAGGCGGCCGCGCGCCAGCTCGAAACCCTGTCCGAGGTCGAGATCGCGACCTATCTCGGGGAGAAGACTGCCGCCGAGCTGCTGGCCGCCTACGGCGACTACGGCGAGAGCAGCGGGCGCACTGGTCTGTTCCGCCAGCCCCAGAACTTCCGCGATGGCGTGGTCCTCCCCGAAGCGCTGCCGATCGAAGCGTTAGCGGCGGGGGCCTACGCCCAGGTGCCGATCATCCTGGGCAGCAACCGCGACGAACAGAAGCTCTTCCTGATGGCGAACCCCGAGCACGTGCGTTGGACCTTCGGTGTGCCGAGCGCTCGCGACCCCGAGCGCTACGAGCTGCTGTCGTCCCTGCAGAGTCGTTTCTGGAAAGCGAATGGCGTCGACGCCCTCGCGTCGGCGATGCGCTCCGTGCAAGGCGATAGCGTCTACGCCTATCGCTTCGACTGGGACGAGGAGCCGCGGATCCTGTGGGCGGATCTCGGGCAGCTGGTGGGCGCCGCCCACGCCATCGAGATTCCCTTCGTGTTCGGTCACTGGAACCTCGGTCCCCAGAGCCACCTGCTCTTCGACGACGACAACGCCCCGGGCCGGGTTGCCCTCTCGGACGCGATGCTGTCCTACTGGGCCGAGTTCGCCTGGAAGGGCGCGCCGGGACGCGGCCGCACCCGCGAGCTGCCGGCCTGGGATGCCTGGGACCCGAGTGCGCCCGACGCGGGCAAATACCTCGTGCTCGACACCGAGACCGGTGGTGGGATCCGCATGGAGCCGGCAGTCGTCACCAACGACGCACTCTTCGTCGATCTGGCCCAGGCGAGCCTGGACGAAGCGACCCGCTGCAAGATCTACGGGGACTGGGTGTGGGGCGCGCCCCGGGTGGCCGACCGCGGCGCCGGGCTCGGCTGCGGGAGCGGCCGCAAACCGGCGGCGCCCTAGCGCCGATCGGGCCGTCTCAACCGACTCCGCCGGCGCTCCGATACGGGCTCGGGGGGGCGGTGCCCGTGAATGGATGGTTCGCACAACTCGACCGGATCCTTCGAGGTGAGGAGACCGCGCCCGAGCGTCTGACGTCGGGCCAGATGGAAACCCCGCTTGCGGGCCTGCTCGTGGCGATGCTGATGCTCGCGATCGTCTCGGGGGCGACCCTGGGCGCCTTCGGTGTGATTCGGGGTGCGGAGCAGGGTGCTCTCCAGGTCTTCGCGAGCGCGATCAAGTTCCCGCTGCTCTTCGTCCTGACCCTCGTGGTGACGCTTCCGTCCCTCTACGTCTTCAACGCCCTGATCGGCTCGTCCCTGAACTGGATGTCGGTGCTGCGCCTGGCCGTGGCGAGCGCGGCGGTCATGTTGGCCGTTTCTGCTTCGTTCGCGCCGATCGTGGTGTTCTTTGCGGTCAGCAGCAGCAGCTACCCGTTCATGAAGCTGCTGGTCGTCGTCTTCTCGGGGATCTCGGGAGCCCTCGGCCTGGCATTTTTGTTGCGGACGCTGCAGCGGCTCGTGTTCCCCGAGCGGGTTGCGCCCGTCCGGACGTCGGAGATCGCGGAGGCCGACGAACCCGCCGCACCCATCGAGTCGATTCCCGGGGCGGACGACGTCCGCGCGGTGCGCGTGTTTCGCGTCTGGGTGGCCGTCTTCGGGCTCGTGGGAGCGCAGATGGCGTGGGTGCTCCGCCCGTTCATTGGAAGTCCGGCGCTTCCGTTCGCGTGGTTCCGACCGCGCGAGAGCAACTTCTTCGTGGACGTGCTGCGCTCGATCACAGAGCTTCTGGGAGGCTAGGCGGTCGTGGTCGGCGCCGCGTCGCTGGGATCCGTCGATGCCGCCCTGCGGTCGGGAAGTCGGTCCACGCTCTCGGCTCCGTCGCTCGCAGCCCTCTTCGCGATCATCGGTGTGAGTGGTGCGCTCTACGGCGCTGCACTCGGCGGGTACTCCGCGACCCACGGAGCGCTGAGCCGCCAGGTGCTCTACTCCGCGGCGAAGGTGCCGCTGCTCATCGTCGTGACCTTCGCGATCAGTTTGCCGAGCTTCTTCGTCCTGAACGCCCTGTTGGGGCTCCGGTCTCAGCTTCGCCCCGCGATCGGGGCGCTGTTGACGGCGCAGGCGTGCGCGGCGATCGCGCTCGCCTCCTTCGCGCCGATCACGATCCTCTGGTACGCGAGCTGGAACGACTACCAGGCGGCGAAGCTCTTCAACGCGTTCGCCTTCGGCTCGGCGAGTCTTCTCGCCCAGCTGCCGCTCCGACGCCTCTACGCACCTCTGCTCGCCCACCAGCCCCGCAGTCGCTGGCTGCTGCGGGCGTGGCTGGTCATCTACGGCTTCGTCGGAATCCAGCTCGCCTGGGTTCTGCGCCCCTTCGTGGGGTCGCCGAGCCTCGAGCCGCGGTTCCTTCGGGAAGGGGCCTGGGGCAACGCCTATCTCCACCTCGTGGAGGTGATCTCCGACGTCCTGGAGAAGCTCTAGTCGGTCCAGCGGCGGAACACGAGTGAGGTGTTCACGCCGCCGAAGGCGAAGTTGTTGCTGACCACGGTCTCCATCTCGAGGGGCCGCGGCGCGCGCGTGACGTAGTCGAGGGGCGCGCAGCGTTCATCGCGCGCTTCGAGATTCAGGGTGGGAGCCACCCAGCCCTCGCGCAGCATCTCGAGGGTCATCCAGGCTTCGAGGGCGCCGCAGGCGCCGAGCGTGTGACCCATGTGGCCCTTCAGCGTCGAGACGGGCACCTCGGGTCCGAACACGCGGTGGGTGGCGTCACTCTCGGCGATGTCGCCCACTTCGGTGCCCGTGCCGTGGGCGTTGACGTAGTCGATGTCGGCCGGGTCGAGTTCGGCGTCCTCGAGGGCGAGGCGCATCACGCGCTCCATGCCGTCGGCCTCGGGGTTCGTCATGTGGCTGCCGTCGCAGTTGGTTCCATAGCCCAGGATCTCGGCGTAGATGCGCGCGCCGCGGGCCTCGGCGAACTCGAGGGACTCGAGGATCAGCGTACCTGCGCCCTCGGCCACGACGATGCCGTCGCGGCCGGCGTCGAAGGGGCGCGGGGTCGTCGTCGGCGCGTCGTTGCGTGTGGAAGCGGCCATCAGGACGTCGAAGATCACGGCATCGATGCACTCGATCTCTTCGGCGCCGCCACCGATCATCACGTCCTGCCGACCGAAGCGGATGGCTTCGTAGGCGTAGCCGATGCCCTGGCTTCCCGAGGTGCAGGCACTCCCGGTGGGAATCACGCGTCCGCGCACCTCGAAGAACTGGGCGATGTTCGCGGCGCAGGTGTGACTCATGAAGCGGATGAAGTCGCTGCCGCGGATCCCGCTGGTGGTGCGCTTCCCGAAGTACTGGCGCGCGTAGACCTCGAGCGCGCCGGGACTGCCTTGGGTGCAGCCGTACGCCACCCCGGTGGTGCCGTCGGAGAGCGACGGGTGCTCGAGGAGACGGGCGTCGGCCAGGGCGAGCTCGGTCGCGCGGGTCGCCATCAAGGAGTCGCGGCCCATGCTGCGGAGCTTCTTGCGCGAGTAGTGCTTCGGGGTCTCGAAGGCGGAGACCGGCGCGGCGAGGCGGGTGTGGAGACCGTCCACGTCGCCCCAGTCGTCCCGCGTGGTCACCGCCGAGCGCCCACTGCGCAGGGCGTCGCGGACGACCTTCCATTCGCCACCGAGGGGCGACAAGCCCGCCATCCCCGTGACCACCACCCGCCGCTTCACGACCGTCCTCCGCTCTCGTCCGCCGCTTCGTTCCAGTAGTCGAAGAAGTTGAACCACTGGAGCGGGGCGCGCAGGCAATGGTGCTCCAGCCGGTCGGCGAATGCTTGGGCGAAGCGCTGGAGCGTCGCGTCGCGATCGGCGCGGCGCAGGGTGAAGCCCTCCGAGAGGACCTCGGCGCTGACGCGGTAACGCGCGTCGCCGTCCCGCACCGCCACCATGAAGAAGAGCGGACAGCCGAGCAGGCCGGCCATCAGATAGGGCGCCGTCGGCAGCTCGACCTCGCCGCCGAGGAGGGTCACCCGCGCGGTGCGACCGCGGTCGGCGGGCTCCACCCGATCGCCGAGGATCGCCACCAGCTCGCCGCGCTCGATGCAGCGTCGGATCTGCAGGACCGTCCCCATCGAGTCGGGTTCGACCTGGAGCACCCGCACGTCGACGTCGGGGGAGAGCTGCCGGAAGATCGCGTTGATGCGCGGCGCGTGCTGGGTGTACATCAGCACGTTCACGACGCGGCCGTCGCGATCGGCGAGGGCGCGCAGCGCGTCGAAGCTGCCCAGGTGGGCGCCGACCACGATCGCGCCCTGGGTGGGGGTGAGCAGCCGGTCGAAGTCTTCGCGTCCGACCACGTCGAAGCGCAGCTCGTCTTCGCGCCCGAACCACAGCACGAGCCGGTCGAAGATGCTGAGGGCGAAGGTGCGGAAGTGGAGGAAGCTCGTCCACACGCTGGGCGGACGGCCGAGAGCGCGCTTGCCCTCGGGCAGGGCATCGAGGCGGCGCAGGTACGCGAGCGATGAACGCCGCTGGGTGCGGCCGGTCAGGAAGAAGTAGCCGACGATGCCATGAACGAGGACCATGCTCAGGGGGCGACCGAACCAGCGGTAGCAGGCGACGGTGAAGCGCAGGCCCCACATCGAGCCGCGCTCCGCGGCCCGCGACCAGTTCGTTGCTGAGTTCGCGGGTACCGTGGCGGTACTCGCGGCCGGAGCAGCGTTGTTCGCGGATGCGCGACCGGGATTCGCGGAGGGAGCGGCCGTGGTGGAAGGGGCGCTCATGCCGACGGCTCCGGCGGGAACCAGCGACGCAGGAGTGGCT
This sequence comes from Myxococcota bacterium, assembly GCA_039030075.1. Lineage (NCBI taxonomy): Bacteria > Pseudomonadati > Myxococcota > Myxococcota bacterium. The sequence continues at coordinate 182,066 of JBCCEW010000001.1, forward strand.
CGGCGAACGAGCCTTCGTACTTGCGGAAGCGCCAGGCGCGCACGAACCACTCGCCGACGAAGAGCACGCCCATCAGCAGGTAGGCCAGGAAGCCGGTGTAGAGGGTCCAGGCGGCAAGGTCGCCCGCGAGGGCGAGCCCGGCGGACACGGCCGCGTTGACGACGAAGAAGCCACACCAGATCCAGGTCATGGCGCGGCAGTGGTCCACCTGGGCCGTCGAGAGCTCCGGATCCTGCAGTCGCGCGAAGCGCTCGATCATGCTCGGGCCGCCGCGCAGGGTGCGCCCGAAGGCCACGAGCAGGCCGAGGTTCACGAGCACGGGCACGAAGAGCAGGGCGACCGGGTGATTCGACCAGAGCGTCGGGACCAGTACGACGGCGACGAGGCCCGCCGGCAGCAGCCAGGGCGCCAAGGCGTCCCAGCCGGCGCGGCCTGCGAGCAGCGCCCGAACGCCGAATCCGATGGCGATCCCCGCTGCGATCCAGCGCGGTTCGATCCAGTGCAGGCCGGCGAAGAGCAGGAACGGGTAGGCCACTGCCAGGACGCCGCGCGCGATCCTCATGCCGCTTCGGACCGTCTCCGGAAGGCCTCGTGGATCACCCGAACCGCGTCCGCGACCGTCCGCACCGACTTCAGCTCTTCTTCTTCGAGCTTCACGCTGCTGCGCTCTTCGAGGGATACCGCCAGGTCCACCAGATCGATGCTGTCGAGGTCGAGATCGTCGATCAGGTGGACATCGGGCTGGATCTCGTCCGGGGATAGACCGAACTCCGCCTCCATCATGGAGCGCAGTTCCATGAGCACTTCTGCGGCGCTCGGATTCTGCTCGATCGAAAGCGGCAAGGGCGACGGACTCCTGGCGATGCGTGTCGGCACGCACGCCCCAACACCGTAACCCGACGAGAGAAATGCGCACGACGACCGAGCGGCCTCCGAGTCGCTTTCCCCGAGGGGCTGGCTCAGCCCGAACCGGCTCCGCCGAAGAGCCCGGCCAGCCCGGCCCGGATCGACAGCCGCGTGTGGAGCCAGCTGATCCGGAGGTTGTCGCGCAGCAGGTCGAAGTGCGAGACGCCTCCTTCCTCTGGCGCGAGGTAGCGGACCCGCGTCGCCAGGTTCCGGATCGGCACGCCCGCCCACGCCATGCGGACCGGCAGCTCCTGGTCGAACTCCATGTGGTCTCCGCCGGCCTCGGCGGCCATCGCCGCCGCGAGGGGATAGACCCGGAACCCGCACTGCGGGTCGCGGATCACGCCCGTGCCCACCTCGCGGTTCACCCAGAACACGCTGATCTGGCGCGCGAAGGCGCGGCCGGCGGGCTGGGTCTCGTCGAAGACGGGGTAGCCGAGGATCAGGGCGTCCGGGTGGTCGCGCGCTTCGTCGAGAAAGCGCGGGATGTCGTCGAGGTCGTGTTGGCCGTCGGCGTCGACCTGCAGCGCGTGGGTGTGGCCTGCCGCGGCGGCGGCGACGAACCCGGTCTTCACCGCCGCGCCCTTGCCGCCGTTCGTGTCGCGGCGCTCGACCTGCGCGAGGCCGTCGGCCGCGATGGCTTCGAGCAACTGGCGCGCGTGCGGACCGCTGCCGTCGTCGATCACGAGCACCGGCGGTCCGAACCCGGCGGCCCGCTCGACCACGCCGCGAATCGTCTCCGGGTTGTCGTAGGTCGGGATCAGGACGCAGGGCCGGAAGCCATCGCTCAAGCGGCGGCCTCGCGCTGCAGTTCGCGCGCCCGCAGCCGCGCAAAGAACAGGAGCAGCTCGATCGGCGGCCGTACCCGCCAGGTGGGGAGCACGGCGCCCGCGAGCACCGAGATGATCTCCCGCTTCAGCCAGCCGACGCCGGGGCGGTCGTGGGGGGGCCGCATGAACACCTGGCGGAACGCCGGGTCGTACCAGGCATAGATGAACTTCGCATAGATCCCGAGCGCTGCCCGGCTCTCGCGTTCGTAGGCCGCGAAGTCTGCGGCGACGGGGAGGCGCGCCTTCGCGAGTGTGCGCAGCGCCGCCCGACTCGCGCGGTCGGCGCCGGTCATCGCCAGGTGCACGCCCGAGGAGAACACGGGATCGAGAAACGCCCCGGCGTCACCAGCCACCAGCCAACCGTCTCCGGCCCAGCGATCCAGGCGGTATTGGAAGTCGGCCGTGGCCTCGAGCGGCCGCGACTGTCGGGCCCCGCGCAGCCGCTGACCGACGGCCGGGACGATCTCGAGCACCTCGGCCCAGAGCGCGTCGTGGTCGACGCCGGCACGGCGTCGCTCGCCGTACCAGCTGCGGTCGATCACCGCGCCCACCGAGGCGCCTCCGTCGGAGAACGGGATCAGCCACATCCAGCCGAAGGGCGTCGCGACGATGGCGATGGTGCCCGCGTCGTCGCCCGTCGAGCGCAGGATGTCGGCGTAGTGGGTGTAGAGCGCGATCTTGTGGAGCTTCGTGTCGCGCGTACGCAGCCCGAGCTGATGTCCGAGCAGGGTGGTGCGGCCCGAGCAGTCGGCGACCAGGCGCGCATCGAGACGCTCGCGGCGTCCATCCGGATCGACCAGGTCGAGCCCGGTGGCCCGCTCTCCCTCGAAGCGCACGCGCTCGACGGTCGTGCGGTCGCGTCCCTCGGCACCGGCCTCGAGCGCGGCTTCCCACAGCACGCGGTCGAAATCGGCGCGTCGCACCTCGTAGGCGTGCTCCGCCGGGCAGCGACTGGCGTCGGGGAAGTGGAAGTACTCGGGGGCCGCTCCGTCCTCGAAACAGAAGTACGCCCCGTATTTTCGGGCGAAGCGCTGCTTTTCGAAGCGTTCGAGCAGGCCGAGCTCGGCACACAACGGCATGGTGGCGGGCAGGAGACTCTCGCCGACGCAGAAGCGCGGGTGCTGGGACTGCTCGACCACCACGACCGAATGGCCCGCGCGCGCGAGTCGATGGGCGAACGTCGTGCCGGCGGGCCCGCCGCCGATCACCGCTACATCGGTCTGCTGTCGCGCTGCGGACATCGCGCAAGTCTAGAGGAACGGTCCTCGTCCGCCGCTCCTGCCAGCGCGAATCCGCTGCATCGCGTGGGCGGCGTCACGCGCGCCAGGGACCGAAGTGGAGACCGCCCCCCGAGTGCCAGCGCCTTCGGGACGGCTCGAGCCGCTGAACGAGCCCTGGCGTTCGGGAGCCGTGGCCGATCGGGCCCCGGCGCTCGACGGGAGAGGCGATCGCTACCATGGCCGCGATGCGCGACGGGGACCGAGGAGCAGAGAGCCGCGAGTCCGCCGTCGTGCGGGCGTTGCGCGCGAACCACGGTTGGGCGTTCTTCGTCGCAGTCACCCTCGTGTCCGGCGCGACGCTGGTTCCGTTGACCTGGATCTCGTCACGCTTCTGGGCCGGGGCCGGGAACTTCTTCAGTGACGCGACCCATCGGTTGCTGCGCTTCTACTTCGACCACCTCTTCTACATGGTGCCGGTGATCGAGGGTCGCGAGCGACGCGCGCCCGGGTCGTGTCTGATCGTCGCGAACCACGCCTCGTTCCTGGATCCGCTCCTCCTGATGTCCATCGAGCCGCGCCTGGGTGGGCCTGTGCGTCGCTACATGCTGCGCGTGCCCGTGTTCGGAGAGATCGCGCGGCTGGCCGGCTTCTTCCAGAGCGACGTGGGCGAGCTGCCGTCCTTCGAGGACATCGCCGCGAGCGTCGGCGGCGCGCGGTCGCGCGGGGGCAGCGTGCTCTTCTTTCCCGAAGGCACCCGTAGCGCGGACGGTCAGCTCGGGACGTTTCACCGTGGTGCCTTTCGTGCTGCCTTCGATCACGATCTCGTGGTGCAGCCGGTTGCGATCGAGGGCCTGGGCGACGTCCTGCCGAAAGGGCGATACCTGACCCAGACCTCCGGGCGTTATCCCGTGCGGATGCGCTACCTCGACCCGATCGCGCCCCCCTTCGGAGACGGCGTGAGGCGGGATGTGGTGCGCGCCCTCACGGATCGAGCGCGTGCGGCGATCGCGGACGCTCTCGACCAGATGCGCGAGGAGCGCCGCGCGGGCGCTGATAGGATGGCGTCATGACCCACCCGGGACCCGTGCCGGCGAATCCGACTCCGCCTCGCATGAACCGACCAGGGGTCACATGAAACGGTTTCTGCTGCTGGGGTCGCTCGCGATTCTCGGGCTTCTGGCCGTCCTCTACGCCGCGGGCCGGGGCTGGCTCGGCGAGACGCTCCATGCCGGGACGCCCCTCGCGCAGCCGCGGGTGCCGGGGCCAGCGTCGGAAACCGAGGGCGCGAAGCGGGTCCTGTTCGGCGACTTCCATGTGCATACCGGGTTCTCGGCCGACGCCTACACGCTCAGCCTGCCGCTCACGGGGGGCAGCGGCAGCCACACGGTGGCCGATGCCTGCGACTTCGCGCGCTTCTGCGCCGGGCTCGACTTCTGGTCGGTCAACGACCATGCCGAGGGCGCCTCGCCGCGCCGCTGGCGGGAAACCGTGGAAACCGTGCGCCAATGCGACGCGGTCGGACGCGACGCGAGCGGCGCCTCGGATCTCGTGTCGTTCCTCGGCTGGGAGTGGTCCCACATGGGAACGACGCCCGAGAACCACTACGGGCATCGCAACGTCGTGTTGCGCGACCTCGAAGACGCCTCCATCCCGACACGGCCGATCGGCGCGGATTCCCCGGCCCAGTACTTCCAGAGCGCTCCGGCCCTCGTGCGGGGCGTTTTGCCGCTGATCACCGGCGAACCCGCCTACCTGCGCTACGCGACGGCCCTCGAAGAGACCGAGGCCACGCCCCGCTGCGCCGACGGCGTTCCGGTGCGTGAGCTCCCGAGCGACTGCCGCGAACTCACCGCAACCCCGGCCGGCCTGTTCGCAAAGCTGCGGGATTGGGGTCATGCCGCCCTCGTGATTCCCCATGGCATGACCTGGGGGATGTACACGCCGCCGGGTTCGAACTGGGAGAAGCAGCTGTCCCCCGAGCAGCACGATCCTGTGCTGCAGCGTCTGGTCGAGGTGTACTCGGGTCACGGCAACGTCGAGCCCTACCGGGACTGGCGCGGCGTGACCGTCGACGCGGACGGCGTCCGGCGCTGTCCGCCGCCCCGCGACGACTACCTGCCCGCCTGCTGGCAAGCCGGAGAGATCATCCGCCGTCGCTGTGGCGACGCGGGCCTGGCGGAAGAGACCTGCGAGGCGCGCGCGGCCGACGCGCGCCGCCACTTCGTCGAGGGGGCGGCGGGGCTCGGCCATCTGGCGGTGCCGAGCGCGAGTGCCGAGGAGTGGGGCGACGCCGGGCAGTGTCGCGACTGTTTCTCGCCCGCGTTTTCCTACCGTCCGGGGTCGTCGGCCCAGGCGCTGCTCGGTCTTTCGCGCAGCGAGGGCGACGCGCCGCCCCAGCGCTTCCGGCTCGGCTTCATCGCTTCGAGCGACAACCACACGGCACGCCCCGGCACCGGATACAAGGAACTCTTGCGCACACGCATGTCCGACGCGCGGATGGCGCGGGTGAAGCTACCGATCGGGGCGCCCGAGTTCGATCCGGCGCCCGAGGCGCGTCCGGCCGATCCCGGCGACGTCGCGCCGAGTGAGTGGATCGAACGCGAACGCGCCGGATCCTTCTACTTCACCGGCGGGCTCGTGGCAGTGCACGCGACGCGGCGCCACCGCGAGGCGATCTGGGAGGCGCTCGAGACGCGCGAGACCTACGCGACGAGTGGGCCGCGCATCCTGCTCTGGTTCGACGCCATCGACGCGAATGCGTCCGGGGGGCGCGCCCCGATGGGCAGTCACCTCACGATGGACCGCGAACCGACGTTCGAGGTGCGCGCCGTCGGGTCCCACGAACAGGCACCGGGTTGTCGTGCGGGCACGGAAGAGCGCGTGGGCGCCGACCGCCTGGCGCGTCTCTGCGGCGGCGAGTGCTTCCATCCCACGGATACGCGGCGGCCGATCGTCCGGATCGAGGTGATCCGCGTACGACCCCAGCGCACGGCCGACGAACCGCTGGCGGATCTGATCGAGGACCCGTGGCGCTCCTTCGCCTGCGATGGTGACCTGGAAGGCTGCGTCGTGCGCTTCTCGGACCCCGAGTTCGTCGCTGGCCAGCGCGACACCACGTACTACGTCCGCGCGATCGAGGTTGCGAGCCCGGCCGTGAACGGGGGGACCCTGCGCTGCGAACCTGGCGACGCGGGCCCCTGCACACAGATGCAGCCCTGTGATCCGTGGGCGCCCGAGAGCGAAGACTGCCTGGCGCCGGTCGAAGAGCGTGCCTGGTCGTCCCCGATCTTCGTCGACTGGCGTGCGCCCGACGCAGCGCCGGCCGAGATCGCCCGCGCTCCCTGAGCGGGCTCTCTCAGGCGCGCGCGAAGAACAGCCAGTTCGTCTCGGCCGCCTCGTCGGGGTCGAGGAGCGGGTTGCGAAAGTCGATCGACTCGGTCCAGACCCGCTCGAACACGCCCTCCAGCCGTGCGACGAAGGGAGCGCACGGGGCATGGGACCACACGCCGAGGATCCCGCCGGGCTTCAGATGGGCTTTCGCGTGCCGCAGGCCGGCCTCGCTGTAGAAACGCTCGCTCTCGCGTCCGAGCGGCTCCTCGGGCGAGTGGTCGACGTCGACCAGCACGAGGTCCCACTGGCGCTCGGGCGGAGCCCAGAGCTCGCCGTAGACATCGTCGACGCGCGTATGGAAACGGTCGTCGGCGAGCAACACGGGGGACAGCGGGACGCGTCCGTCGCGCACCCAATCCACGACCGGGGACAGGAACTCCACGACTTCGAGGTGGCGGACCGCGGGAGACTCGAGCACCGCGGCGGCGGTGTATCCGAGGCCGAGACCGCCGACCAACACGTCGAGGTCACGGCCACCATGGGTCTCGATGGAGCGCGATGCGAGCGCGCGCTCGGAGGCCGTGTTGCACGTGCTCATCAGGTAGTGGTGATCGAGGGTCAGCTCGTGCACCACCATTCCCGGCCGGCTCAGCAGCTCCCGCTTCCGCAGGCAGACGATTCCCAGGGAAGACTCTTCGGATTCGAGATACTCGATGTTCGACATCGGTAGGAGGTAGGACAAACGCCTCAGGCGCGCTCGGCCACCTTCTCGAGGTGCTCGACCTGGCCGTCGTCACGGCCGAGCAGGACGTCGTTGTAGCTCTGGTCGCCCCGATGGTTGTAGGCGTCGGGGCGCGCGTAGTTCACGAGCACGCACTTGCGGAAGGGGCCGTCGCCCGTGGGCGGCGGCGCCGCGTGCATGACGTCGCTGTAGTGGAGCGAGACATCTCCCGGGTCGGCGGCGAGGGAGATACCGCGGGGCGCGCGGGGGTCGGTGGCGTCGATGAAGCCGAGCGAGGCGACGTGACTGCCCGGCAGTACCCGCAGCTCGCCGGTCTCGGGTCGCCCCGGGTAGAGGTAGATCGAGAACACGAGCACCGGGCACATCGACGCATGCCCACCCATGCCGCAGTCGCGGTGCCAGGGCAGATCCGACAGGCCCTCGGCCATCGACGGGTTCTTGATCAGCACGGAGACGCCGTCCTCGGTCTGTTCGGCGCGCGGGACCATCGGCAGGTGCGAGAGTGCCGCGAGCCCGGCGATGCGCGGGTCGGTGGGGAGTCCGCGGAAGGCCGGGACCTCGTCACAGCGGGTGACGCGGCAGAGCAGCGACTCGCCCTCGGCGTTCTTCCCCCACCACGAGCGCTGGTCCCCGGGCCGCGCCCCGCGTTCCTCGGAGAGGGCGGCTTCGCGCATGCCGGCGATCTCGTCGGCACGGAAGACGTCCTTCACGAGCAGGAAGCCTGCGGTGCGCAGGAAGTGGGCCATGGCGTCGCGATCGTCGCCGAGGCGGAAGTGCTGGTGCGGATCGAGCGGGCTGCCCGCGGCGTCGCGCAGGTCGACCGTGTCCGGGTCGAAGACGCGACGACCGTGGTACAGGGCACGCAGGCCGGGCTCCCACCGCACGAAGCGCATCCCGGAGCCGCGCCGCAGAGTGACGCGACCCGAGTAGAGCAGGCCGGACGCGGATTCCAGGTCGCGTACGAGATCGGCCCACAAGTGGGGTGCCAGCTCGACGACCACGCGCGCAGACGCCTCGCCGGGTTCGACGGCGACGCCACCGGGGATCGGCCGGTACGTATAGGCCGAGCCCGAGGGAAGCCGGAAGGCGAGGGCGCCGATTGCTTCCAGGTCGTCGGCAGCTGCCAGGGCGCCGCGCCCTTCGGCCAGCAGGCGGGGCAACTCGACCTGGTGGTAGTGATCGAAGTCCAGGGACGGGGTCTCCGGAGCCATGGCGTCCTCCCGGGCCCAGTGTACTCGTTCGGCCCCGTGATCCGATCGACACCGGTCCTCGCGGCAGGGGGTGCCCTTCGCGGGCCCGGCCGCGTAGACTGGCCACGTCCGGCTCGGTGGGCGGTAGCCATCGGGCGCAGGGCGAGGGCGGCTCGTGTCCGTCCCGCGAAGGAGAATCCCGATGACCGAAGTCCGACTCCCCGATGGGAGCCGGCGTCAGCTTGCCGCTGGCGCCAGCGCCGCCGATCTCGCCGCCGACATCGGCCCCGGCCTCGCCAAGGCCGCCGTCGCCGCCAAGGTGAATGGTCACATCGTCGACCTGGCCCTCCCGCTTCCGGACGACGCCGAAGTGGCGCTTCTCACGAAGAAGGACGACGAGGGCCTCGAGGTGCTGCGGCATTCGGCTGCGCACCTGATGGCCGACGCGATCCTGCGCATCTTCCCTCAGGCCGAACTCACGATCGGGCCCGTGGTGGAAGACGGCTTCTACTACGACATCCATCTGCCGGAAGGAAAGATCACGCCCGACGACTTCCCGGCCATCGAGGCCGAGATGGGACGCATCGCGAAGGAGGACCACCCCTTCCAGCGCTGCGTGGTCGCGGACCCGGACCGCGACGAGGTGTTTGCGCGCTACCGGGCGATCGACGGCGGGCACAACAAGTTCAAGGAGGAGATCGTCGGCGACATCCGCGCCCGCGGCGACGAACTCTCCTTCTACAAGCACGGCGACTTCGTGGATCTTTGCCGCGGACCGCACGTGCCGAGCACGGGCTGGCTGAAGCACGTGAAGCTCACCAGCGTGGCCGGCTCCTACTGGCGCGCCGATGCGAGCCGCGAGCAGTTGGTGAGGGTCTACGGCACGGCCTTCTTCGACAAGAAGGCGTTGAAGGAGCACCTTCGCCTCATCGAAGAGGCGAAGAAGCGCGATCACCGCGTGCTCGGCGAACAGCTCGACCTGTTCAGCTTCCACGAGGACGCCCCGGGCTTCCCGTTCTTCCACCCGAACGGCACGGTGCTCTTCAACCTGCTCACCGGCACGATGCGCGGGCTGTTGCGTCGCCGCGGGTACTTCGAGGTGAAGGCGCCGCTCGTGCTGTCCGAGCAGCTCTGGCACACCTCGGGCCACTACGACAACTACCTCGAGAACATGTTCTTCACGAAGCTGAAGCTGCGCGACGAGAACGCGCCCGACGGCGTGCAGGAAGACGTGGAAGAGGACCGCCCGATGGCGGTGAAGCCGATGAACTGCCCTGGCCATCTGCTCGTCTACGGCACGCGGCCGCGCAGCCACAACGAGTTCCCCCTGCGCTTCTCCGAGATGGGCCTGGTGCACCGCCGCGAGCTCTCGGGTGTGCGGCACGGACTCTTCCGCGTGCAGGCCTTCACCCAGGACGACGCCCACCACTTCTGCACGCCCGAGCAGATCGAGGGCGAGATCGCGATGCTGATCGCCTTCTTCAAGGAGGTCTACGCGATGTTCGACCTCGGCGACGTGCGCATCGAGCTGTCGACGCGCCCCGAGAAGAGCATCGGCAGCGACGAGATCTGGGAGAAGGCCGAGGGGGCGCTGCGCACGGCCCTCGAATCCGAGGGCATCGAGTACGACCTCAACGAGGGCGACGGTGCGTTCTACGGCCCGAAGATCGACTTCCACATTCGCGACACCCTGAAGCGCTCGTGGCAGTGCGGCACGATCCAGCTCGACTTCTCGATGCCGGCGCGCTTCGGGCTGACCTACGTCGGCCCCGACGGCCAGAAGCACACGCCGGTGATGATTCACCGCGCGTGCTACGGCAGCGTCGAGCGTTTCCTCGGCATCTTGATCGAGCACTACGCCGCGCGCTTCCCGCTCTGGCTGGCGCCGGTGCAGGCCGTCGTCATCCCGGTCAGCGACAAGTACCTCGACTACGCGAAGGAGGTGCACGAGAAGCTGCTCGATGCCGGGGTGCGCGCCGAGGCGAACCTCAAGGACGACCGGGTCGGCTACAAGATCCGCGAGGCGAGCCTGCGCAAGCTGCCCTACGCGCTGGTCGTGGGTGAGCGCGAGCAGGACTCGGGCACCGTCAACGCCCGCTCGCGCGAGGACGGCGAGCTGGGAGAAATGGCGGTGGCCGACTTCCTCGCGCGCTTCGCCGAGGAGAACGCTGCCGCCGCGGTGGTCGCCGACTGAGCCCGCGCTTCCCCGCTTGACCGGCGCTCGCGGCGTATGTCAGAAACACTTGCGCGCCCCACTGCCCCCTGCGCTCGAGCCAACCAGGAGACACCATGTCCGCCCCCTTCGATCTCGCCGAAACCGATCGCCTGCTCTCGACCACCCGCGCGGTGCGCAAGCGCCTGGATCTCACGCGTCCCGTCGAGCGGGAGGTGATCCTCGACTGCATCCGCATCTCCCAGCAGGCGCCGACGGGCAGCAACAGCCAGACCTGGCGCTGGATGGTCGTGACCGACGCCGGGAAGCGGGCCGAGCTGGCGCGGATCTACGCCGAGACCGGCAAGGAGTACCTCGCCGCGGCGAAGGAGAACCTCGACTCGTCCGACGCGCAGACCCAGCGGGTCTACGACTCGGCGTTCTACCTGATGGACCACCTCCACGAGGTGCCCGTCCACGTGATTCCCTGCGTGACGGGACGCGTGCCCGAAGGTGCGCCCGCCGCGGCACACGCTTCGATGTACGGCTCGATCCTGCCGGCGGTCTGGAGCTTCCAGCTCGCGCTGCGCAGCCGGGGCCTCGGCTCGGCCTGGACGACCCTCCACCTCTTCCGCGAACAGGAAGCGGCGAAGCTGCTCGGCATTCCCGACGACGTGACCCAGGTGGCGCTGCTGCCCGTGGCCTACACGGTCGGCACCGACTTCAAGGTCGCGCAGCGTCCCGGGCCCGAGACCATCACGTCCTTCGACCAGTGGGAACTGGTCTGAGCCCAGCCCGTCCGCCGCGAGAGGAGCTTCGCCATGGGAACCATCGCCGTTCACGCCGCCGCCGACCCGGACAAGATCGCGATCATTCTGGGCAACGGAGAGTTCGTCGAGACCTTCGGCGAGCTCGAGGAGCGCTCACGCCGCTGGGCGGCGCTGTTCCGCAAGCGCGGTCTCGAGCGCGGCGGCTGCGTCGCCGTGCTCATGGAGAACACGGATCCGAGCCACATGGATCTCTTCTGGGCGTGCCACCGCGCCGGGCTCTACTTCACGCCCGTCAACTGGCATCTCCAGGAAGACGAGATCCAGTACATCGTCGAGAACAGCGATGCCGACGTGCTGGTCGTGTCGCCCGCCTTCGCGGAGGTCGCCGCGAGCGTCGTGGCCCAGTGCCCGCGCGTGAAGCACAGGCTGGTCAGCTCGGGGACGGCCCCGGCAGGCTTCGAGACCGCCGAAGCCGCCCTGGCCGAGATCCCGAGCGACGTCCCGCTCGACGACGAACGCGAGGGCGCGATCATGGTCTACTCGTCGGGCACCACCGGGCGACCGAAGGGGGTACGCCGCCCGCTCGCCGACGTGCCGCCCGGCGATCCGATGGTCGCCCTGTTCGCGAAGGCGTTCCTCGGCTTCTTCGGGATCAACGAAGACGACCGCTACCTGTGTCCGGCGCCGCTCTATCACACGGCGCCGCTCATGTTCACCACCCAGCACCTGCGGATCGGTGCGTCGGTGGTGATCATGCCGAAGTTCGACGCCGAGCTCGCCATCCAGATGATGCAGGACCAGTCGGTCACGTCGTCCCAGTGGGTCCCCACCCACTTCCGACGCCTGCTCCAGCTGCCCCGCGACGTGCGCGAGCGCTACGACCTCTCGAAGCTGCGCGTCGCAGTCCACGCGGCGGCTCCGTGCCCGATTCCGATCAAGGAGCAGATGATCGAGTGGTGGGGCGACGCGATCCTCGAGTACTACGCCGGTACCGAGGGCGGCGGCACGCTGATCCGGGCCCAGGAATGGCTGTCCCACAAGGGTTCCGTGGGGCGTCACTGGTCCGGCGGCAAGGTCTGGGTGCTCGACGAGGACGGCACCGAGATCTCGAAGCCCAACACCGAGGGCGCGATCTACTTCGAGGCGCCGAACACGGGGCGCTTCGAGTACCACAAGGACGCCGAGAAGACGAAGAACACCTACCACGGTGATCTCTTCACGATCGGCGACATCGGCTACCTGGACGACGAGGGCTACCTCTACCTCACCGACCGCCAGTCGAACATGATCATCTCGGGCGGGGTGAACATCTATCCCCAGGAGACCGAGGACCATCTCACGGTCCACCCGAAGGTCGACGACGTGGCGGTGATCGGGGTGCCGAACGAAGAGATGGGCGAAGAGGTGAAGGCCGTCGTCATCCCCGCGGAAGGAGAGACGCCCGGGCCCGAGCTCGAGGCCGAGCTGATCGCCTACTGCCGCGAGGGCATCGCCCACTACAAGTGTCCGCGCACGATCGACTTCGTCGACACGTTGCCCCGCACCGAGACCGGCAAGATGGCGAAGCGGAAGCTGCGAGATCGCTATTGGGGCGAAGGCGGGGCCCGGCTGGTCTAGCCGCGCTCGCCCCGCGAAAGGAGCCAGCATGGGACTCGTGCGCGAAGACGCGGGCGGCATCGCGACCCTCACGCTCAACCGGCCCGAGAAGCTGAACGCCCTCGACATTCCGTCGATCGTGGCGCTTCGCGAGGAGATCGATCGCCTGGCGGTCGACGAGAACGTGGCGTGTGTCGTGCTCACCGGCGCCGGTCGTTCGTTCTGCGCGGGGCACGACCTCGAGTCGATCGCTGCGGGCGAGCGTGCGCCGAGCAAGCACTTCGAGTCCGAGACCGTCGAGGCGCTCGAACAGCTGCCGATGCCGACGATCGCGAAGATCCGCGGCCACTGCTTCACGGGCGGGCTGGAGCTCGCCCTGGGTTGCGACCTCCTCATCGCAGCCGAAGACGCGAAGCTCGGCGACACCCACGGCCAGTGGGGCCTCGTACCCGTCTGGGGCATGAGCGTTCGCCTGCCCGAGCGGGTCGGGCTGCCCACCGCCAAGGAGCTGATGTTCACCAGCCGACGCATCTCGGGGAGCGAGGCGGGGGAGATCGGTCTGGTCGACCGGGTCTGTCCCGCGGAGCAGCTCGACGCCAGCGTCGACGCGCTCGCCGCCGAGATCGCCGCCAACTCGCCCGACACCAATCGGATGGTGAAGCGCCTGCTGCGGACCCACGCCGATACGCCGCGCTCTCGCGCCCTCGACTACGAGCGCCAGGCCCCCTACGGCATGCCCCGGGACATGAAGGAGCGCATGGGCGGGCGGCCGTCGCGCAAGAAAGCCGACCCCGCCTAGGGGGTTCTCGGGCCCGGTTGCCGGGCCGGCCCCTTGCTCCGGGGAGCGACCGCGACCGTCGCGGACCGGCGGCCCGGGCCCGATGGACTAGGATGCATGGCCGCGCCCGGCTCGTCCCGGGCCGCCCAAGGGAGACCCCCATGCCCGATTCCACGGACGCCCTCGAGACCTTCCGCGGCGAGGCCCGCGCCTGGCTCGAGGAGAACTTCCCCAAGTCGATCGCCCACCGCGGCTCCGAGCTGATCGGGATGGAGCACGTGGCGGAGGACGCCGACCTGGACCTCTGGTGCCAGCGCCTCGGCGCGAAGGGCTGGGCCACCCCGACCTGGCCCTCCGAGTACGGCGGTGGCGGGCTCTCCCAGCTCGAGGCCGAGGTCCTGCGCAAGGAGATGTCGGCGCTCGGCGCGTTCAACCCGCTCACCGTCAAGGCCGGTATGGGCATCACGATGGTGGGCCCGACGATCCTCGAGTACGGCACCGAAGAGCAGAAGCAGCGCCACATCCCGCCGATCTGCCGCGGCGAGGTCTTCTGGGCGCTGGGCTACTCCGAGCCGAACGCGGGCTCGGACCTCGCGTCGCTCCAGTGCAAGGCGGAGGACAAGGGCGACCACTGGCTCGTCAACGGCCAGAAGACCTGGACCTCGGGCGCGAACATCGCCCAGTGGATCGGTTGCCTGGTGCGCACCGACCCCGACGCGCCGAAGCGCGACGGCATCAGCTTCCTGATCCTCGACATGAACCAGCCCGGCATCGAGACGCGTCCGATCGAGCTGATCGCGGGGGCGTCGCCTTTCTGCGAGACCTTCTTCAACGACGCGACGACGCCGAAGGGTGAGCTGCTCGGGCCGCTGAATGGGGGTTGGACCGTCGGCAAGCGCCTGCTCCAGCACGAGCGCGCCAGTCAGACCGGCGCTCGCGGTGCCGGTGGCGCGGCGGCCAAGAAGTCGATCCACGCACTCGCGAAGGAATACGTGGGCACCGACGCCGAGGGGCGCGTCGCCGATCCCGAGCTGCGCACCCGGATCACCGCCCACCTGATGAACGCCAAGGCCCAGAACCTGACTCTGTCGCGCATGATCGCCGAAGCCCGCGGCAACGCGAAGGTGTCGGCGACGGCGTCGATCATGAAGAACGCGGCGTCCGACGTCTCCCAGGAGCGGGCCGAGCTCGCGATCGAGATCCTGGGTCACTCCGGTCTGGGCTGGGAAGGCGATCCTTTCGAGGATCACGAGCTCGAGGCCGTGCGTCACTGGCTCTCGGGGAAGGCCATTTCGATCTACGGCGGCTCCTACGAGATCCAGAACAACATCATCGCGAAGAACATTCTCGGCCTGCCCGAGAGCACCCAACGCGGCTGAACCGAGACCGTTCACCGAACGGCAACGAGCCGACGGCCCCTTCGGGCCGCGGCTACGGGGAATGACAGATGGCGGCACTCACCGAAGAACAGAACCTGCTGAAGGAACAGGCGAAGACCTGGGCCGGCGAAGAAGCACCCGTCGCGAAGTTTCGCGAGATGCGCGACCGCAAGACCGAGGCCGGTTTCGACAAGGCGACGTGGGCGGGGATCGGCGAGCTCGGCTGGCCCGGCATCGTGGTGCCCGAGGCTTTCGGCGGCGTCGACATGGGTCACCTCACCTTCGGCGTGGTGCTCGAAGAGCTGGGCCGCCAGCTCACCGCCTCGCCGCTGCTCGCCTCGGGGCTCGTCGGCGCAAATGCGCTGCGCCTGGCGGGATCGGAAGCGCAGCAGTCCGCCTGGCTGCCGGGCATCGCCGATGCCACCGCGATCGTCACCCTCGCCGTCGACGAGAGGCCCCATCACGCTCCGTACGGCACGGCCCTCCAGGCCGAGAAGACGGGTGCCGGGTACCGCCTGAGTGGCGAGAAGAAGCACGTCCTAGAGGGGGGCAGCGCCGACGCCTTCGTCGTGGTCGCGCGGACCGGCGGCAAGCCGGGCGACGCCGAAGGGCTCTCCCTGTTCCTCGTCGAGGCGGGGCAGGGCGGCGTTTCGAGCCAGCGCCTGACCCTCGCCGACAGCCGTGGGTACGCGAACGTGAACTTCGACGGCGTGGAAGTCGGGGCCGATGCCCTACTCGGCAGCGAGGGCGGTGCGGCGCCGGTCCTCGATCAGATCCTCGATCGCGCCCGGGCCGGTCTCGCCGCCGAGATGCTCGGCGTGGCGGGCCAGTCCTTCGACATGACGCTCGACTACCTGAAGAACCGGGTGCAGTTCGGCGAGGTGATCGGCGGTTTCCAGGCGCTGGGGCACCGGGCGGCCGAGTGCTTCACGAAGCTCGAACTCACCCGCTCCTGCGTCGAAGCTGCGCTCCAGGCCATCGACGAGGCCGGCGACTCCCATTCCCAAGAGCTGGCCCTGCTGTGTTCGCTGTCGAAGGCGAAGGCCGGCGATTTCCTGCACCACATGTCGAACGAGATGATCCAGCTCCACGGGGGCATCGGGGTCACCGACGAGTTCGACGCAGGCCTCTATCTCAAGCGCGCCCGCGCAACCGAGGCGACCTTCGGGAACGCCTCCTTTCATCGCGATCGCTACGCGACATTGCTCGGCTACTGAGCGGGGAGAGCGGGATGGCCCACGCAGCGGGTGCGCTCCGCGTGCTGCACGAGAGTGTGGTACGCGAGGACGAAATCGACGATCTCGGACACATGAACGTCCGTCACTACGCGACGCGCGCGCTGGCGTCGACGGATCGCCTGCTCGGTGAGCTGGGCGTGGACGCGGCGTGCTTCGGCAGTGCGGGCCCGCTTGCCCACGACCTGCCGCGCATGTTCACCCGCTACCACCGGGAACAGCACACGGGTGCGGCCCTCGAGGTGCACGGAGGTCTGATCCGCATCGACGACGCTTGCCTGCGGATCTACCACGAGCTCCGAAACCCGGCGCGGGAAGAGCTGGCCGCGACCTTCTGCCACGACGTCGAGTTCCGGCTGCCCGGCGAGCCGGAAGCGCTGGTGATCCCGCGAGCCGCGCGCAAGGAGCTCGAACGCTCCCTCGCGCTGCGGCCCGAACACGGCGGGCCGCGAAGCATCGACCTCGACGCGCCGCCGGTCGCGCCCAGCCTCGAAGACGCGCTCGCGACGGGCCTCGCCTTTCGCAAGCCGCGGCGCATCGACGCCGCCGATTGCGACGCCGAGGGCCGATTGCCCGCCGAAGCGCGGCCCTTCTACATGTGGGGTGGAGAGCCGCTGGAGGTGCGCGGGAAGCCGCTCGGTCCCCCGGTCTTCGACCTGCCCGACGGCGGGAAGATGGGCCTCGCGTCGATGGAGGCGCGCTCGGTGATGGTGCGGCAGCCCATGGCGGGGATGCGGATCCAGAGCTTCGTCGCCAACGTCGAGCTCGCGCGCAAGACGAACCTGCGCCGCTACTGGGTCTTCGACCTCGACACGCAGGAACTCCTGCTCGCCAACGAAGTCGTCGAGCTCGCACTGCACCTGGGGAAGCGCCGCGCGATCGAGTTCCCGCCCGAGATTCGCGCCGATCTCGAAGCGCGCCTGCGCCCCGACCTGCGCTAGCGCCCGCGGAAGTCCGGCGTACGGCGCTCGGCCATCGCGCGCGTGCCCTCGCGGAAGTCCTCGGTCTTCTGGAGCCGATCCTGCTCGGCCTTCTCCCGATCCGTGGCGACGCGGATCGCGGCGGCCAGGTCGCCGCGGAGGGTCTCGCGGATCGACGCGATCGCGAGGGGCGCCGAGAGCGCGATCTCGTGGGCGAGGGCGAGTGCCTCGGGGCGCACGTCGCTCTGGTCGACCAGGCGGTCGCAGAGACCGATGTCAAAGGCTTCGTCGCCCTTCACCCGTAGACCGGTGTAAAGGAGCTCGGCCGCCGCCTGGGGGCCGACCAGCCGGGGCAGGGTGACCGAGAGACCAAAACCGTGGTGGAAGCCCAGTCGCGCGAAGTTGGCGCTGAACCGCGCCTCGGCGCAGGCCACCCGGAAGTCCGGCATCAGCGCCAGGCCGAGCCCCCCGCCGACCGCGGCGCCCTGGATCGCCGCGACCACCGGGGTGCGCGTCGCGAACAGCCGGACGGCCTCGTCGTAGAGATGGCGACCCGTGTCGTCCTCGACGGGACCCGTGCGTCCCGAGAAGTCGGCGCCAGCGCAGAAGTGGCGCCCTTCGGATGCGAGCACGATCGCGCGGCAGCCGGCTTCGGCGTCGAGGGCCTCGAAGGCATCGGCGAGGGCTGCGATCAGGGGACGATCGAAGAAGTTGTTGGGCGGACGCCGGATCTCGGCGAGGGCGACGGCATCGTCGCCGAGGGAGACGTGGACGTCGCCGAAGCGGCCGAAGGGTTCCATGTCGGTGCGACTCCTCGCGGGAACGAAGCGTTCCGGGGGGTAGGCGGTTCAGTCCGCGACGTTGCGCGGCACGTCGCGGAAGGGCTTCCCGGCATCGGTGGTCGGGTCGCGGGGCAGGCCCAGCTGGCGTTCCGCCAGGATGTTGCGCTGGATCTCGTCGGTTCCGCCGGCGATCGATTGGCCCGGTACCGAGAGCAGGATCTCCGCGATGATGCCGGCCTCGGGTCCGTCTTCGCCGGCGAGTAGCGCGTCGCTCTCGGAGATCAGGGCGTGGGTGTCGGCGGCCTGGCGTGCGATGTGGCTACCGCAGAGCTTGCCGATCGACCCTTCCGGCCCGGGCGGTCGGCCCAGCACGCGCGCCTGCTTGGCGCGCTCGGCGGTCCAGCCGGCGGCCCGCTGGAGTGAGAGGAGCTTCGCGATCTCCTGGCGCACCACCGGGTCGTTGTCGCGCCCGGTTTCGCGGGCGCGCTTCACGATCAGGTCGACGCGGCCGTAGCGTTGGGGATACCAGACGTAGGGCGCCATCACGTGCGCGCGCTCCTCGCGGTACTCCTCGATCGCGCGGCCACTGCCTTCGAGGGGCGTGTCGTCGTGGATCCCCGCCAGCCGACGTTCGTGGGCGAGGGTCGCGAGGGCGACGCTCCAGCCCTGGTCGACCTGGCCGATCACCTGGTGGAGCGTGGCCCGCGCCTCGTTGATGAATACCTCGTTGAAGGACGCGTACCCGTTCATCTGCTGGAGCGGGCGCACCGTAACGCCGGGCTGCTCCATTTCGAAGGCGAAGTAGCTGATGCCGCGGTGCTTCGGCACGTCCCAGTTGGTGCGCGCCAACAGCATCCCGTACTGGGCGTGATGCGCGCTGGTGTTCCAGACCTTCTGGCCGCTGATCACGAACTCGTCGCCGTCGCGATCCGCGCGGGTGGTGAGCCCGGCGAGATCCGAGCCGCTGCCGGGTTCGCTGAAGAGCTGGCACCAGGCGTGCTCGCCCGTGATGATCGGTCGCAGCAGTGCGCGCTTCAGTTCGTCGGAGCCGTGCTCGAGGATCGTGGGCGCGGCGAGTCCGCTGCCTCCGCCCGAGGCGATCCCCACCGCCCCCGCCCGGCGGAACTCCTGGCGCACCACGCTCTCCATGGCGAGCGGCAGCCCGCGCCCGTACCAGGCTTCGGGCCAGGTCGGGCAGCCCCATCCCGAGTCGGCGAGACGCTCGCGCCAGTCGCGCAAGGAGAGCTCCGGGTCCCAGTGGGCTTCCAGCCAGGCGCGGACTTCCGCGCGTACGCTCGCTTCGGTGACGGTCATGCCGAGGCCTTGCTGGCTCCGAGCTCGAGGAGCCGGGCCATGCGTTCGCGGTGATGGGTGGCGTCGCCGAGCAGGATCGCGGCACTGCGCGCCCGCTTGAAGTAGAGGTGGCAGTCGTGCTCCCAGGTGAACCCGATGCCCCCGTGAATCTGGATGCTCTCGGTCGCCGCGGTCCGATAGGCGTCGGAGACCAGCGCCTTTGTCAGCGCCGCGAGCAGCGGCAGGTCCTCGGCGCCCTCGGCCGCAGCCGCGGCCGCGTGGATCGCGGTCGACTTCGCCAGCTCCACGTCGACGAGCATGTCGGCGCACTTGTGTTTGATCGCCTGGAACGAGCCGATCGGCCGCCCGAACTGGACGCGGGTCTTCGCGTACTCGACGGTGGTTTCGAGGACGCGCTCGGCGCCGCCGACCATCTCGTGGGCGAGGGCGATACAGGCGAGATCGAGGGTGTGATCGAGGGCGCCGGCGGCGGTTCCCGGCGCGCCCAGCGCGGCGGCGCGGACGCCTGCGAAGTCGAGCTGGGCGAGTTTGCGGCTGGGATCGAGGCTCTCGAGGCGACGTCGCTCCAGGCCGTCCGCGTCGCCGGCGACCCAGAAGAGCGACAGGCCGTCGGTTCCGGTGCTGCCCGGGACGCGGGCCACGACGACCAGCCCATCGGCGGAGTGGCCGTCGACGACGAACCGCTTCGATCCGTCGAGGCGGAAGTCGGCACCGTCGGCCGTCGCCGTCATGGCCACGTCGTGGGGAGACCAGGCACTCGTCTGCTCCGCGAAGGCGAGCGCTGCTCGCTGGCTTCCGTTCGCGAGGTCCGGCAGCCGCTCCTTCTTCGCGGCGTCGGTCGCGCCATGCGCGATCGCGGTCGCCGCGAGCACGATGGAGCCGAAGTAGGGCGAGCAGAGCAGGGCGCGTCCCATCTCCTGGAGCACGATGCTCTGCTCGACGGCGGAGAACGCCTGACCGCCGTAGGCCTCGGGGAGGTGGAGCCCCCCGACACCGAGGTCGTCGCAGAGGCGCCGCCAGACCGCGGGGTCGAAGCCCGCGTCGTCTTCCATCCAGCGGCGGACTTCGGTCGGCGGCGAATGATCGTCGAGGAAACGCCGCACGACCGAGCGGAACTCCTCCTGCTCGTCGCTGTAGGTGAGGCTCCGCACCGCGCGATCGTATCACCTGGCGCGGGGTCCGCGGCGCGGAGGTCGCGGGCTAGTCGCCGAGCTCGGCCACCCAGGCGTAGAAGGCTTCGGGCGCGCTGGTCAGCGCGATCCCGAATCCCTGGCGCGCGACCGGCGCGGCGGCCCGGTGTCCTCCCACCACCCGCGCGACGCGACCGAGGATCTCGAAGGTCTCGTTCTCCGAGCGCACCAGCTCGACGCGCACGTCCTGGCCGGCGGGCGGGGCGGGGCTGCGGGTCTCGAGGAAGAGCCCGGTGGCGGACAGGTTGGACACGAACCCCCGCAGCGTTTCGCCGCCGCAGTGCACGCTGCCCGGAATCCGGATGCGCTCGCGCTCGAAGCGCCGCTCGTCGCCACCATCCGCGTCCATGCCTTCGTATCGGCGCGGAGCCGGGCCGCCTGGATGCGCGATTTCGCCGAGCCGGGGAGGCGTTTCAGCGCGCCCCGGGGCCGCGCTGGGCTTTGAGGTCGCGCCGGCCGAGGCGGCGGCCGTCGGCGGCGCGCACCTCCATGCGGGGCACCCGACGTCCGCTCTTGCGATCGTGGAAGACCAGGGGCTCGTTGCCGCGGCCGAAGACCCAGTCATCGCTCCATTCGCGGAGCGACGTCAGCACCGGCAGCAGGGCCTCGCCCTTCTCGGTGAGGACGTACTCGTAGCGGGTGCCCTGGGTGCCCGCGTCGACCCGCTCGAGGATCTCGCTCTCGACCAGCCGGTTCAGGCGGTCGCTGAGCACGTTCTTCGCGATGCCGAGATCCGCCTGGAAGTCGGCGAAGCGTCGGATGCCGAAGAAGGCATCGCGGACGATCAGCAGGGTCCACCAATCGCCCAGGACGTCCAGCGCCTGGGCGATTCCGCACTGCATGTGATCGAAGCGGGTGCGACTCACAGTCAGGACAGCCTACCGCAGATCGTCGGATTCTGGTTGCATGAAGCAACCAAATCCTGGATGCTCTCGTGGCGCGCACCTTCACCAGGAGACTCCCATGGCGACCACCGCGAAGAACACGGAATGGCACTCCACCGCCTGCATTCTCTGTGAGTGCAACTGCGGGATCGAGATCCAGCTGGGTGGAGAGGACGGCCGTCGCTTCACGCGCATCCGCGGCGACAAGAAGCACGTCATGTCGAAGGGCTACGCCTGCGAGAAGCCGTCGCGCCTCGACTACTACCAGAACGGTCGCGACCGACTGCTGACGCCCCAGCGCCGGCGCGCGGACGGAACCTACGAGTCGATCGACTGGGACACGGCGATCCGCGAGGTGGCCGAGCGCTTCTCCGCGATCCGCGACGAGCACGGCGGGGAGTCGATCTTCTACTACGGCGGCGGCGGTCAGGGGAACCATCTGCCCGGCGGCTACTCGCGCACGATCCGTTCGGTGCTGGGCTCGCGCTATCGCTCGAACGCCCTGGCCCAGGAGAAGACCGGCGAGTTCTGGGTGGCCGGCAAGATGAGCGGCTGCATCACGCGCGGCGACTTCGAGCACTGCGAGGTCGGGGTCTTCATCGGCAAGAATCCCTGGTTCAGTCACAGCATGCCCCAGGCCCGGCTCACCCTGCGCGAGATCGCGAAGGATCCGAAGCGCAGCATGATCGTGATCGATCCGCGGCGCACCGAGACGGCCGACCTGGCCGACTTCCACCTGGCGGTGAAGCCGGGCGCGGATGCCTGGCTGCTCTCGGCGATGATCGCCGTGATCGTGCAGGAAGACCTCGTCGACAAGGCCTGGGTCGAGGCCCACACCGAGGGCGGCGAAGAGATCCTGCCCCACTTCGCGAGTCTCGACATCGCGACCTACTGCGAGAGGTCGGGCGTTCCCGAGGACCAGGTGCGCGCGGCCAGCCGCCGCATCGCGGCGGCGGAGAGCGTGGCGCTCTTCGAGGACCTCGGGGTCCAGATGAACCGCCACTCGACGCTGGTCAGCTACCTGCACCGGCTGATCGCCTTCACGACGGGGAACTTCGGGAAGAAGGGAGCGATGTACTCGCCCGCCTCGCTCCAGCCCCTCGGCTCCTCGGGGGGTGGCGGCCAGCGCACCAGTCCGGTGGCGGGGGCGCGCATCATCTCCGGGCTCGTTCCGTGCAACGTGATCCCCGAGGAGATCCTGACCGACCACGAAAAGCGCTACCGCGCCATGCTCGTGGAAGCGGCGAATCCGGTGCACTCGCTGGCCGACAGCCGGCGCATGCGCGAGGCCTTCGAGGCCCTCGACTTCGTCGTGGTGATCGACGTGGCGATGACCGAGACGGCGCGTACGGCCGACTACGTGTTGCCGGTGTCGTCCCAGTTCGAGAAGGCGGAGGCGACGTTCTTCAACTTCGAGTTCCCCCACAACTACTTCCATCTGCGCCGGCCGCTGCTCGAGCCGCCGGACGGGCTCTTCTCGGAAGCCGAGCTTCACGCCCGCCTGGTCGAGGCGATGGGCGAGATGCCCACCGAGGCCGTGGAGGCGCTGCGCACCGCTTGGGACGAAGGCCGCGTCCCGTTCCGGGAGAAGTTCTTCGAGTTGTTGAGCAGCCAGCCGAATTTCTTCGCCCTGGCCCCGGTGGTGCTGTTCCGCGCGATCGGTGACAAACTCCCGCATCGGCTCGCCGAAGGCGCGGTGCTCTATGCGCTCTGCCACATGGCGGCGCAGAAGAATCCGGACTCGATCCGGCGCGCGGGCTTCGAAGGCGAGGGCCTCGACCTCGGGGACGCGCTCTTCGACGGTGTGCTCGCCGGGGAGAGCGGCGTGATCTTCTCGGTCGACGACTGGGATACCAGCTGGGAGCGGGTGTCCCGGGCGGACCAGCGGATCCAGCTGTCGATTCCCGAACTGCGCGAAGAACTCGAAGGCCTCGAGGACAGTGCGCCGATCGCGGGAACGGCCGAGTTTCCGTTCCTGCTGTCGGCGGGAGAACGACGCTCCTTCACAGCGAACACGATCGTGCGCAACCCGGAATGGCGGAAGAAGGACGCCGGGGGGGCGCTGCGCATCCACCCCGAAGACGCCCAGGAGCTGGGCCTCGCCGATGGGGGCCGCGCGCGGCTGTCGACGCGTCGCGGAGCCACCGAGGTGAGCGTCGAGCTCTCCGACCGGATGCAGCGCGGCCACGTGTCGATCCCGAACGGTCTGGGACTCGACTACCCCGACGAGAGCGGCGCGCGGCAGCCGACCGGCGTCTCGCCGAACGAGCTGACGGCGGCCGAGGATCGGGACTGGCTCGCCGGGACCCCCTGGCACAAGAGCACCCTGGCCCGGGTCGAAGCGCTGTGATGCCGCAGACGGGGGACGGCAGGTGGGCGACGCCGTGAGTGCGACGTCTCCGGAAGGGCCGGTCCTCCGGCTCTTCTCCTACCTGCCCAACCCGCGGCTGGCGAAAGCCACGATCGCCGCGCGCCTGTGCGGCCTGGATCTCGAGACCCGCGGTGCGAAGCCGCCGGAACTCGCGAACTGGCTGTGGGATTTCGAGGCGCGTCCACTCGCGCCGGGCGAGGCCGATGCCTCCGACACGGAGCGCCAGGCCCGGACCGGCTTCCAGGGGAAGCTCCACAAGACCGACGCGTTCCTCGACGCGCATCCTTTCGGCACGGTTCCCGCGGCGTTCAGCCCCGACGGTCGCGTGGGGATCTTCGAGTCGAACAGCATCGCGCGCGCGGTCGCGCGCATCGGCCAGTCGCGCTGCAACCTCTACGGGCACGATGCCTACGAGGCGTCACGCATCGACAGCTTTCTCGATGTGAGCCTGGTCTTCGCCCGCGCGTCCCAGCGCTATCTGCTGGCGCTGGGCGGTGATCGGCTCGACGCTGTTCTCTACGAAGAAACGCGCGAAGCGTTGACGTCCTATCTGGCAGGGATGGACCAGGCGTTGGCCCCGGACCGCGCGACACTGGTGGGGGAGGCCTTGAGCCTCGCCGACATCGTGTACGCCGCCGAGATCACCCTGCTGTGCGGGGAGGGGCGGTCCCTCGCGACGCTCGCGTCCCTCGGCGTGCCTCCGCTGCTCGATGCCGCCGCGAAGGACTTTCCCCGCGCGTGGGCCTGCTTCGAGCGGTTGTGCGCGCACGCCGCATTCGCACCGGACCTGGGACCCTACCTCGACAAGGTCGCACGCAAGCGGGCCGAGGCCGAGGCCGCGCAGGCCTGACCGCTTGCGGGCTAGTCCCCCGCGCGGCGATGAGCGAGCAGGGAGAGTCCGGCGATCAGCTTGTCGCGCAGGTCGCGGGGGTCGATGACGTCGTCGTAGGTCAGCGCCTCGGCCATGCCCCACGGCCCGCCGCGCTGGCGCTCCTCCACCTGGGACTGGGTGTCCGAGTCGAGCTTCGCGGACGCACCGCCGCTCGCCGCGGGCATCGCGTCCATCGTCACGCCGGGGAAGGCGAAGGACAGGGTCTGCTTGTCGAAGGGGTTCTGGGCCATCGACGAGGCGCCGAACCCGAAGGACTTGCGCAGCGTGACGTGGAGCTTCGGGACGCGCGCGCGCCGCTGAGCCTGGAACATCTTCCCCGCCCACTTCAGGATCCCGTCGCGCTCGGCCTGGGTGCCGGCCATGACGCCCGGGTTGTCGGCGAGGAAGACGAGGGGCAGGCCGAAGGCATCGGCGGTGTGGATGAAGTCGGTGGCCTTGATCGCCGCCGGCGTATCGACGGCGCCGGCGCGCACGGCCGGGTTGTTCGCCAGGATGGCAACGGCGTGGCCGCCGAGGAAGGCGAGGGCGCACACCAGGGAGCGGCCGTAGCGCGGCTGGATCTCGAAGAGGCTGTCGGCGTCGACCACTTCTTCGAGCACGCGCGCCATCTTGTAGGGGCGTCGCTCGTTCGCGGGCATGAGATCGAAGATGCGCTCGAGTCGACGCGGCGCGGCGTCGGGGCCGTCGCGACGCGGCGGCGCCTCGGCGCAGTTCGCCGGGAAGTAGCCGAGGTAGCGGCGCGCCATGGCGATCGCTTCGTCGTCGTCGGCTGCGAGGTTGTGGGCGGTGCCGGCGACTTCGGTGCAGAGCTTCGCGCCGCCGAGCTCTTCCTTGGTGACGTCCTCGCCAGTGGCGGCTTTCACGAGCGGCGGTCCGCCCGTGAACATCGACGCGTGAGCGCTCATCACCGTGAAGTCGGAGAGCGGGGCGGCGAGGGCACCGTGGCCGGCCGACGCGCCGAGCACGAGACACACCATCGGCACCTGGCCGGACAGGTCGGCGAGGGCGAGAAGATCGTTCGGGGTGCGTCCGCCTCCCTCGAGGTTGCTGGTCAACCGGTGCCCGGCGCCGTCGAGCATCATCACCAGCGGGATGCGCTCCTGCTCGGCGAGCTCACACAGGCGGTAGCGCTTCGCCATCGAGCCCTTGCCGATCGAGCCCCCCAGCACCGAGAAGTCTTCCGCGCCGGCCAGAGTCGGGCGACCATCGATGCGCCCGAAGCCCGCCACGAAGGCGTCGGCCGGGACGTCCTCGCCGCCCACCAGGGAGCCGATTTCGGTAAAGCTGCCTGGATCGAACAGGGCGGCGATGCGCTGGCGTGCGTCGCGCTTGCCGCGGCCGTGCATGAGGCGCGCGACGCGTTCCTCGCCGCCCATGTCCCGTGCGCGCGACTGACGGCGATCGAGCTCATCGAGCAGCGGTTTCCAGTCCGCCTCGCCGCTGCTTGCACGCTGGTCCCGGCGCTGGCCGCCCCTAGATTCGCTGTCTCGCGTGTCGCTCACGACATCCTCCGCTGTCGATGGTATATCAGCGGTCCCCACGAGCGCCGCGCCGAGGCGCCGAACGAGGACCCCCATGGACTTTGGCCTCTCCGAGGAGCAGCGACTCCTCCAGGACACCCTGCGCAACTTCGCCGGCCAAGAGTGCCCGCTGCCGCGCCTTCGCGAACTCTTCGAGGCGGGGCAGGGCCACGATCCCGAGCTCTGGAAGGGCCTCGTCGAGATCGGCGTCGGGGGTCTCGCGCTGCCCGAGGCCCACGGTGGCAGCGGTCTCGAAGTGTTGGACCTGGCGCTCGTGGCCGAAGTGCTCGGGGAGGCCGCGCTGCCCGTCCCCTTTCTCGGTCACGCCCTTGCTGGTCTGGCGATCGCCTGGGGAGGCAGCGAGGCACAGCAGGCCGAGTGGCTGCCGAAGCTCGCGACCGGTGACGTCACGGCCACCGTGGCGCTCCTCGAGGGCTCCTCTGCGTGGCAGCCCGAGGAGTGGGCGTTGGCACCGGGCGCGTCGCTGCGCGGCGAGAAGCGCTACGTCCCCGACGCGGCGCGGGCCGATCTGCTCGTCGTGGGTACCCAGGGCGGTGGGTTCGCCCTCGTCGAGACCGGTGACCCGGGCGTGTCGTGGACCGCGGAAGAGGGCCTCGACCGCACGCGCGGGATCGCTCACCTGCACCTCGACGGCGCGAAGGCCGAGGCCCTGCCGGGCGCCGGCGCGGCCGCGCGCGTGCGCGACGCCGCTCTCGCGATCCTCGCGGCCGATGCGTTCGGCGCGGCCTGGCGGCTCCTGCGCATGACGATCGAGTACGCCGGAACCCGCGAGCAGTTCGGGACGCCCCTCGCCCAGTTTCAGGGCGTGAAGCACCAGATCGCGAACGCGGCCACCTCCCTCGAGCCCGCGCGCGGGCTGTGGTGGTACGCCGCGCACGCGGTCGACCAGCTCCCGGACCGGGCGCCCCACGCTTCCGCCCACGCGAAGGCCCACCTCACCGATCGCGCGATCGGTGCCGCCCGCGACGCCGTCGAGCTGCACGGGGGCATCGGGTACACCTGGGAGTCCGATGTCCAGATCTGGTTCAAGCGCGTGCTCTTCGACCGCACCTTCCTCGGCGGTCCCGAGGTGCACCGCGAGCGCGCTGCCCAGATTTCCGGTTGGTAGGCGCAGAAGCTGGTAAGCGCGCTGCCCGCTAGCCGCGCGCCACAGGAGACCCCCGATGGACCTACGATACGGAGAGAAGTACGAAGCCTTCCGCGCCGAGGTGCGCGCCTTCCTCGAAGGTTGGCCCCTGCAGGGCGACGAGGCGAAGTTGCCCGAGCAGGAGCAGCAGGCGCTCTTCCGCCGCCGCGGGATCGAGCGGGGCTTCGTCTACCGACACGTCCCGGTGGAGTACGGCGGCTCCGGGGGCGAGCCCGACGTGATCCTCGACCAGATCCTGCAAGAGGAATACGCGGGCAGTGGCGCGCCGGGCAACCTGCTGACCCAGGGCGCCGCCATGCTCGCGCCGACCCTGCTCGAGATGGGTACCGAGGCCCAGAAGCAGCGCTTCGTCCCGAAGGCCCTCACCGGTGAGGAGATCTGGTGCCAGGGCTACAGCGAGCCGGGCGCGGGCAGCGACCTCGCATCGCTCTCGTCGCGCGCCGAGCTCGTCGGCGACGAGTGGGTGATCCACGGCCACAAGATCTGGACGTCCGGTGCGGAGAAGTCGGACTGGATGTTCGGGCTGTTCCGCACCGAGCCCGATGCTGCGAAGCACGCGGGTATCTCCTACCTGCTGATCGACATGAAATCGCCGGGCATCGACGTGCGGCCTCTGCGCGAAATGACCGGCGGGGCCCTCTTCAACGAGGTGTTCTTCGACGGTGTGCGCACGCCCGCCGAGAACGTCGTCGGGCAGCGCGGTCAGGGCTGGCAGGTCTCGCGCGCCACGCTCAAGCACGAGCGCAACATGATCGGCAATCCGAACCAGACGCGGCACATGTTCGAAGAGCTGGTGGCGCTGGCGCGGAAGGGCGACGGGAACGCCGGCCCGGGGCTCTCGGACCCCCATGTGCGCCAGCGACTGGCCGAGCTCGAGGGGTACCTGCTGAGTCAGGAGTACACGGCGAAGCGGATCCTGAGCGCAACGGCGCGGGGCGAGCTCGAAGATGTGATGCTGCCGATGATGATGATGAAGCTCCACGGCACGAACCTGCGTCGCGGGCTCTCGGACGCGGGCTTCGATTGGATCGGTGCCGACGGGCTGCGTGAGCTCCTCGACGAGGAACAGGTCCCCTACGCCGCGGGAACGCCCGGCGCCTGGACCGCGCGGATGATGAGCGCCATTGCGATCGCAATCGCTGGCGGCGCGTCGAACATCCAGCGCAACATCATCGGTGAGCGCGGGTTGGGCCTGCCGCGCGACCTGCGGGCGCCGAAGGGCTAGCCGCCCAGCCGCTACGGATCAGATCGTGGCCGGCGTCAGCTTGGCGCCGGGAACGTCGAGCCGGGTGCGCAGCACGCAGCCGCGCAGCTCGGGCTGTTCGGTGTGGTCCGCGGTGGTGACGATGAGGTCGCGTCCGTCCTCGCCGGCGAAACACAGCGATGTGACGATCCGCGCCGGCACCTCGAGGCTCCACTCGACCTGACCGTCGGCGCGGTAGCGATCCACGCGCCCGCCGCCCGCGCTGGCCACCCAGATGCGCCCGCGTTCGTCGACGGCCATCCCGTCGGGCTGGCCGCCCTGCATGCGGAAGCTGCGCCGCTCGATCGCGTCGTCGCCCCGGGTGAGGTCGTGGGCGAGCACCACGCCGGAGCGCGTGTCCGAGTGGTAGAGGGTCGAGCGGCCGTCGGGCGAGAACGCGATGCCGTTGCCGTGCATGACGCCTCCGTAGAGCGCGGTGGCCTTGCCCTCGGCCTCGATGCGGAAGCACTCGCCGGGAATCGGCTGCGCATCGCGGTCGAAGACCGGGAAGCGCAGCGCTCCGGCGTAGACGCGCCCTTCGCCGTCGGTGCAGAGGTCGTTCCAGCCCGGCAACCCTTCGATCGAGAAGAGCGTGCGCGTCTGCCCGTCCTTCACGTGGACGATGTCGCGCCCCGAGAGCACGACTCCTCCGTCCGCGTGGAGCGCGATGCCTCCCACCCCGCGTCGCTTCGGGACGACCGTCGTCACCTCGCGCGTCTGGGGGTCGACGCGATACACGCCGCCCCCGAAGACGTCACTGAACAGAATGGTGCCGTCGACGTCCTCGGTCGGCCCTTCGACCAGCCCGTAGCCGCTGGCGAGTACCTCGAACGACACGCGTGAACTCCTGTTTCGAACGGTCGGCTAGCGGACGACCGTGATCTCGGTGCGCCGGTTCGCCTGGCGTCCCGCGGCCGTCTTGTTGGACTCGGCGGGGCTGCCCTCGCCCCAACCCTTCGCGTCGAGGCGATCGGACGCGATGCCCGCCGAGACCAGGTAGTCGCGCGCCGCCGTGGCGCGTCGGCGGGAGAGCGCCGTGTTGTACGCGTCACTTCCCTGGGCATCGGTATGGCCGTCGATACGCACACGGAGCCGGGGGTTCGCCTCGAGCACGGCCGCCACTTCGTCGAGGGCGCGCTGGCCCTTCGCGTCGATGGCTGCGCCGTTGGTCGGGAAGAGCAGGCCTTTCACGACCCAGCAGCCGCGGGCGTCGACGGCCGCCGCACGCGGCGTGCCCGGGCAGAGGTCGTTGCCGTCGAGGACTCCGTCGCCGTCCTGGTCGCGGGGCGCTGCCGCGACGTCGGGCAGGCTGGGTGCGGCGCCGAGGAAGACTTCGCGCTGGAACTGGTGGAGAGCCGCGACCGTGTTGACGCGGTCGGCCTGGCGGAAGCTGCCGCAGCCGCTGCTGGCCGCGAGGTCGCGCAGCAGTGCCGCTCCGGTCTGACCGGCACCGGTTTGCACCGTGTGGAAGCAGACCGGGCCGTCGTAGGCCTCGCGCAGCGCGTCGGCCGCCGCGAGGACCTCGCTCGGGTCGACCTCGCGCCCGACTTCGTCGGTGACGACGCCATCGCTGTAGACGACCACCGCGGCGGTTCCCGACTTCTCGGTGAGCGCCGCACCGGCTTCGCTGACCGCCTTGTGCAGGGGCGTTCCCTCGGAGAGGTGGGTCAGGGACTCGGCGTGGGTCACCACGCGGTTCCGATCGAAGCGCGCGAGTGCGTCGGTCTCGCGCTTGAAGCCGCCGAAGGCGATCGCACCCGCGTCGTAGCTGCCCTCGGGCATCGACTTCGCAAACGAGGTCACGAGCACCTTCTCATTGTGGAAGAGCGTGCTCCCCGGGACCGAGGCGGAGGCGTCGACCAGGACGACCAGGTGGTCGACGACCACGGCCTCGCCCGTGGCGGGCTCGAGGACGGGTGCGGCAATGGGCTGGGCGGGCGTCACGGGCGTGGCGCAGGCGAGGGCGAAGGCGGCACAGAGCGCCGTGCCGGTGAGCGGTCGAGCCAGAGCGAAAGACCGCGAGAGAATCCGACGAGTCGAACGGGTCATGCGTGAGTCCCCCTAGGTGGATAGGCTCCGGGCGCCAGCGTAGCGCCTCGCCTCGGCACGGTCGCGTGCGCGGTCCCATCCGATTCGAGGAGAACACCCGTGTCCGATTCCATCACCCCCTATCGCATCCACGTCCCGGACGACGTCCTCGAGGATCTCGCGCGCCGGATCTCGGCCACGCGGTTCCCCGACCAGATTCCCGACACGGGCTGGGATTACGGAACCGAGCTGGGCTACCTGCGCGAGCTGATCACCAGCTGGCGCGACGACTTCGACTGGCGGGCGGCCGAGGCGCGGCTGAACGCCTTCGATCACTTCGAAACGAACATCGACGGGCAGCGCATTCACTTCCTGCACGCGCGCTCGCCCCACCCGAACGCGTTCCCCCTGCTGATCTCCCACGGTTGGCCGGGCACCGTGGTCGAGTTCCTGAAGGTGATCGAGCCGCTCACCCATCCCGAGCGACACGGGGGCAACCCCGAGGACGCGTTTCACGTCGTGTGTCCGTCGCTCCCGGGGTACGGATTCTCGGAACCGACTCGCTCGCGTCAGTGGGACGTCCGACGCATGGCCGAGGCCTTCGTCGTGTTGATGGAGCGTCTCGGCTACGCGCGCTACGGCGCCCAGGGCGGCGATTGGGGCGCCCTCATCACCACCGAGATCGGCCTGCTCGACCCGGATCACGTCGCCGGGATCCACGTCAACATGCCGATGGCGATTCCCCAGCCCGACGTGGACGAGCTGACCGACGCCGAGAAGGCCGACCTCGCCGACATGGCCCAGTTCGATGCGGACGAAACCGGTTACCAGCGCATCCAGGGAACGAAGCCCCAGACCCTCGGCTTCGGGCTGATGGACTCACCGGCGGGTCTGGCCGCCTGGATCGTCGAGAAATTCCGCACGTGGACCGACTGCCACGGCGACGTAGAGAGCGTGCTCACCCGCGACGAGCTGCTCACGAACATCATGGTCTACTGGGTGACGGGCACGATCACCAGCTCGACACGGCTCTACTACGAGGTCTTCAAGGGCGGGCGCATCGGCTACCTCGGCAACCGGGTCGAAGTGCCGACCGGCGTGGCGCGCTTCCCGAAGGAGATCTTCCGCTTCCCGCGGCGCTGGGTCGAGAAGCACTACAACGTGACCCACTGGACCACGATGCCCGAGGGCGGCCACTTCGCGGCGATGGAACAGCCCGAGCGCTTCGTCGAGGATCTGCGGAAGTTCTTCGCGACGGTTCGCTAGGGCGAGTCCGGGCGCTCGGAACCGGGGCGGGCGCTCAGGCCTGGCCCGGTGCGAGGTCTCCGGTGGCGCCGCCGCAGGCGATCAGCGCGTTGCGCATGTGCTGGGCGCGTTCGCGGCGCCGCTGCTGGGTCGCCTCGGTCTCGCAGAGGCGCTCGAGCACCTCGTGGCCCCAGGCGATGTGACGGCGCGTCTTGCGCACGATGTCTTCCAGGATGTCGATCGTCGGCGCGTCCGAGATCGGGTCGGTCTCGCGCATGTGACGCTCGTAGAGCTCCACCAGATGGGGCTTGAGGACGTCGAAGACGCCGGCCAGCTTCTCGATCGTCTGGTCGGGACGCTCGGGCGCCGAGACTTCCTGGATGAAGGACGCGAAGCCGTCGTTGCCGGCTTCGGACTGGCTCAGCGCCTTGCGTCCGCAGCGCAGCTCGGGCAGCCGCTTGCCGAACTCGTCGGCCGCCTTCGCCGTCTCCCAGATCACCTTCCCCAGGCCGGTCTTGACCGGCACTTCGGGAATGGTGGCCACCCAGCCGCCCATGATCATCATCATCCACTCTTCCGCGTAGCGGAAGTTGCGGACGCGCCGCGCGGTCGCCTCGACGTCGTAGCGGCCGTGGAGCTCGCGCAGGTCGGCCGGGATGTCGAAGGCAGAGTAGGGCGCGAAGGTGGTGCGCTCGTCCTGATTGCTGCCGGGGTAGAGACGCTCGCTCACGCTGCGGCTCCCGCGCCCTTCGCCTTGTGGCGTTCGTGCAGGATGCGTGCGGCTTCGCGCAGGGTCTGCTTCGTCGGGCCACCGCTCGAGAGCTGCTTCAGGTCGTCGAGCTCTTCTTCGGTGAAGCCGGCTTCGCGCCGCACTTCCATCGCGATCGGGATCGCCGCATCGTCGTTGTCCGAACGCGCGCCGCCGAAGCTGAACTGTTTGTCGACCTGGCGTCGGAAGTCCTGGGCGCGCTTGTAGCGATCGGGGTCGTCCTTCGTGAACTCCTTCACCCAGTCGCTGCCGAACCGCACGTGGGTCAGCTCGTCGGCGAGAACGTAGTCGACCGCCTGGTACATCTTGTCGTCGCCGATCTCGGCGGCGTACTTCATGACGTCGCGGAAGACGTCGCAGGCGAGACCCTCGAGGCCCCGGTTCACGCCGGCCACGCGCAGCGCCGGGTCGTCGGAGCAGGCGCACTCGAACAGGAACGTGCTCTCGGGATACATCCCCGGCTCGCCGCCGACATGGTCGAGCAGCTTCTCGTAGATCTGGACGTGACGGGCTTCGTCCCAGCACTGGCGCGCCATGTTCATCTTGAATTCCCAGGGCGCGTCCGGGAAGTCCCAGAGCGAACGCCCCGCGCCTTCGAGGGCCTGGACCTCGCCCACGAAGATGCCGTGCATGCGCTGGCGCATGCGCGAGTCGGTTCCGTCTTCGCCGGGCCGGATCGGCTCCTGGAGGGTCACGAGGCTGAAGGCCGGGCCGTAGGTCTCGAAGAGTTCCTCGGCGGCGGTGCCGCGGACGGCTTCTTCGATCATCGGCGCCAGCTTCTCGAAGGCCGAGACGACGGCGTCGACGTCGTCGGGCAGATTCGCCAGAGCCGTGGAGGCCGCGGTGTCCTGTCGGATGAAGCGGCTGTCGCGGGCGAGTTCGGTGTGCTCGATGAAACGGCGCATGGAACCTCCGGGGCGCACACCCACTGGGCCCGAGACGAAAGGGTGGGGCAGGCCGCAACTCGCGGCCGCGCCGGGCGCCGGTGAGGTGTCGTCAGTGTACGTGTCAGGATAGGGGCTCGCAGGGGCCGGGTCCAAGCGCGAATCCGAGGCGGCGGACGCGCGCTTGGGGCTGCCTATACTGCCCGGCCCTTCCCCGTGGCGACCCGCGCCCCCTGGAGAGCCCTTGTCCGATCCCCGCCGCCGGATGCTCGATGCCAAGTCCCGCGAACTCGGCGTGGACACGATCCAGCGCCACATCTTCCTTTGCGCGGATCAGACCGAGCCGAAGTGCTGCAAGCGCGACGACAGCCTCGCCGCCTGGGACTACCTCAAGCGGCGCCTGAATGAGCTTTCGCTCACCGGGTCCGGCGGCGTGTTTCGCACCAAGGCGAACTGTCTGCGCCTCTGCATGCATGGCCCCATTGCCGTCGTGTACCCGGAAGCGGTCTGGTACCACTCGTGCACGCCCCTGGTTCTCGAGCGCATCATTCAAGAACACCTTATCGGCGGCGTGCCCGTCGCGGACTACGTGTTCCACGAGGGAGCGGGGGCGCCGAGCTAGGTCGGCGCACTCGTCCGCATCCTCTCAACACCGAAGGAGCCCCACATGCCGAAGCGACGCGACAAGATTCGAATGACCGACGACGAGCTCTGGAAGTTCGTCGAAGCGCAGCAGAGCCTCCAGGTGGCGACGATCGGTAAGGATGGGATGCCTCACCTGACGACCCTGTGGTTCGCCGTCCTGGACGGCGACATCGTCTTCGAGACGTTCACGAAGTCCCAGAAGATCGTGAATCTGCAGCGCGACCCGCGGATTTCCGTCCTGGTCGAAGACGGCACCACCTACAATCAGCTGCGTGGAGCGACCTTCAGCGGTACCGCCGAGCTCTACACCGAGCCCGAACGCATCCACCCGGTGGCCGAAGCCGTGATCCGCAAGAATCAGCCCGAGGTCCCGGAAGACCAGATCCCGCAGGCCGCGAAGATGATGGCGGTGAAGCGCACTGCGGTGGTGGTGAAGCCGACGAAGATCGTCAGCTGGGACCACAACAAGCTCGGCGGAGCCTACTGAGCCAAGGAGCCCGGCGGATGTCATCCGAACCGTTCTCGCGCGACGACTTCCTGAACGACGGCGAATGGGGAGCCCCCTTCCGCGAGATCGAAGGCCTCGTCGGCGGAGAGCTCGTGCACGCCGAGCGTCAGGAGCGCTGGCGGCCCGCCTGGTTCTTCGACATCGAACGCGACGGCGAGCGCCTGCCGCTCTACTACCGCGGCGACCGGGGGCTCGAGCCCGATGGCGTGGACACCCTGCGGCGCGAGATGCAGGTGCTCCAGCTGCTGGAGGCGCACGGCATTCCCGTGCCCCACATCTACGGCTTCTGCGAGAGTCTGCCCGGGATCGTGATGGAGCGCGCCCCGGGTCGGGCGAACCTGGCCACGGCCGATAGCGAAGACGAGCGGCGCGCGGTGCTGCGGCACTACCTGGACCTGCTCGCCGAGATCCACCGGCTGCCGACCTCGAAGTTCGAAGCGCTCGGTTGCCCGATGCCCCAGACCGCGGCCGAGCGCAGCCTCGGCGACATTCCGCGCTGGGAGCGCATGTACCAGCGGGGGAAGAATCAGCCCGAGCCGACCATCGAGCTGATCCTCGGTTGGCTGCGCGAGAACGTGCCGACCCACCGGGAGCGGGTGGCTCCGGTCGTCGGCGACGCGGGCCAGTTCCTGTTCGACCAGGGACGCGTCACGGCGGTGATCGACATCGAGTTCGCGGCGCTGTCCGACCCGCTCGCCGATGTCGGTGCCCTGCTGAGTCGCGATCTGAGCGAGCCGCTCGGCGACCTCTCGGCGGGCATCCAGTACTACCGGGAGATCACCGGCGAGGACTTCGAGCGCGACGACCTGCTCTATCAGGCGGTGCGTTTCATGGTCGTGACTCCGCTCTCCACCTGTTACCTCTGCGCGAAGCCGCCGCCGGGCCTCAACCTCGTGCAGTACGAGAGTTGGAACAGCGTCTACGGCCGCATTCCGCTCCAGCTGATCGCCGAGATCGAGGGCGTCGAGATCGAGTCGCCCGACCTCGGGCACCCGCGCGACCACCGCTACGGCGTGGTCTCCGACGCCCTGGTCGAGATGCTGCGTGCCTCGGCGAAGGACGGCGATCCCTACGCCTGGGACACGGCGGCACGGCTCGCCGAGTACGTGCGGGCCGTCGACCAGCACGGCGCGCGCTTCGAAGCGGAAGATCTCGACGAGACCGCAGCGCTCCTGGGACGTCGTCCTTCGGACTGGCGAGACGCCGACGCCGCCCTCGAACAGCTCGCGATGCAGGCGACCCGCGACACCCGTCCCGGGCTGTTGCGGTTGCTGGTGCGACGCACCCTGCGACGCGAGGCGCTGCTCGGCGCCGCGATGCGCGAGCTCGTCGGCGCCGAGGCCCAGCGGATCGAGCTGCCGCCGCTCGGCTGAAGTCGCTCAGCGCCAGGCGCGCGGCGGCTTCGGCGGCGGAACGAAGCGTCCCGGCGGACGCACGGTCTGCTGGCAGAGTTCGGTGTACTCGCCGACCAGCGCGTCGGTGATCCGGTCGCGGTCGAAGTGCCGCGCGAACGCCCGACCGGCCCGGCCCAACCGTGCGCGGCGCTCGGGATAGAAGGCGAGGGCGCGGAGTGCGCGGCCCAGATCGCGCGCATCGCCCGGCGCCGCGAGCAGGGCGGTGTCGCCCTCGCGTACGCTTTCCGGGAGACCGCCGCTGCGACTCACGACAACGGGCAGGCCGCTCGCCTGGGCTTCGACCACGGCCAGGCCCTGGGTCTCTTCGGCGCCGTCGTCGCCGCGCAGACTGGGCTGGCAGTAGAGCTGGGCCTTCGCCATCCAGCCACGCACGGCGTCGTGGGCGAGGGCACCGGCGAAGTGGACGCGCTCGGCGATGCCGAGCTGGCGCGCGCGCTGCTCGAGCTCGGCGCGCTGGGGTCCGTCACCGACGATGACGTAGCGCCACTCCGGTGCGCGAGCGGCGAGGCTCGCGAAGGCGTGGAGCGCGACGCCGAAACCCTTCACGGGCACGAGCCGCCCAACGCTGAGCAACACCCGTTCGTCGCGAATCGCCGCGGGTGCTGCTGGGCGAAAGTCGTTCACGCGCACGCCGACGGGCAGCAGCCGGATGCGATCCTCGGGCGCCCCCAGTGCGAGCAGGCGTTCACGCGAGAACTCGGAGTTCACGAACAGGCGCGCCGCGCGGTGCCACAGCGCGTCGTAGCGATGTACGCCCCCCTGCTGGGGGACGACGTTCAGATCGTGACCGTGGAAGCTGACCACGAGCGGCGCGTTCAGAAGACCGAGATGCTGGAGCTTCACGGCGTCGACACCGGTGGGTCCGTGATGGCAGTGCACGAGGTCGTAGGGCCGGCGGTCGAGCAGGGGCAGGCCACGGTAGAACAGGGACAGGGAGAGTCCGCGGCGCCCGAAGCGGCGCGGGTCACAGGAGCGGAGCAGCGGGACGGCATCCCAGCCGTGCTGCCAGGTATGACGCGCGACCCCGGCGACGCGCGCGGCCCGCTTCTCGGGGACCGGCGGCGGCAGGATGCGGCGGCCCAGCAGGGCGTCGGGTTCGCCCTCTGCCGATGGCGTGAGGCGCGGCTCTCCCCGCTCCGGGAAGACCTCCACCTCGTGGCCGCGGGCGACCAGGTCGGTGACGTGGTGGTGGACGAAGGTCTCGGAGAGGCTCGGAAATTCGCTCGTCAGGATGGCGATCCGCATGGCTGCGCTCCCGGGCCACAACGGCCCGAGCTGCTTATCGGTTGCCGCTTCCTGAAGCTGCAGCGTTTTCGCGCCAGGCCAAAAAAAAGCAGCTGGGCTCTACGGTTCGCGCCGGTCCCTGCCGATACCCCGATTGAAGGGGGAGCGCAGGGATGCAGTCACAGCAGGCACCGCACGAGAGGGCGCAGGAGCATGCGGGGCGGGCCATCCAGGCCCAGGCCCGAGGAGACTGGCCGGAGGCGGCCCGGTCCTGGCGTGCTGCCCTCGCATCCGAGAGCGGTCCGGCGGCCTGGTGGAGCGAGCTGGCCCGCTGCGAACGCGCGGCCGGCGACCTGCCCGCGGCCCACGATGCCTACCGCGAACGCGTGCGCCGGATCCCGGGCGATGGTCGCGCCTGGACGGATCTCGGTGCCGTGCTCCTCGAGCAGGGACAGCCGCGCCTGGCCGAGCACGCCTTGGACCGCGCGATCGGCTGCGCACCGAACCCGGACGCCCTGGCCCTGCGCGCGTGCGCCCGCGAAGCCCGCGGCGAC
This sequence comes from Myxococcota bacterium, assembly GCA_039030075.1. NCBI lineage: Bacteria > Pseudomonadati > Myxococcota > Myxococcota bacterium. The sequence continues at coordinate 219,750 of JBCCEW010000001.1, forward strand.
TGGGAGACGGCCGAGCTCGATTGGTGCGACCTCTTGTTCCTGGCGCCGGAACACCCGGACGCCCGGATTCGGCTGGGGGCCTCGCTCGGCGAGCGCGGTCGACTTGCCGAGGCGAACTGGCACCTGCGTCGCGCCGTCCGCGAGTTCCCGACCTCCGCCGAGGCGTGGGCCGCGTTGGGGCGTGTCCTCCTCGCTCGGGGGCGACGCCCGGAAGCGCGGCGCGCGCTGCGACGCGCGCTGCGCCTGGATCCCGCACGGGCCGAGGCCCACTGCGACGCCGGTCAGGTGGCCTGGGATCTGCGTCGGCTCGCCGAAGCCGAGGACCACTTCCGCACGTGCATCGCCCAACAGCCCGACGCCGCACTGGGGCATGCCCGTCTTGCCGTCTTCCTCGCGAGCGAACGGCGCGCGATGGGCGAAGCCCGCCACCACGTCGCACAGGCCCTCGAACATGCAGCCGACGACGTGGCCGTTCGCCACCGGGTCGGGGATGCGTGGTACGCCTGGGGAGATGGCTCCCAGGCGCGGGCCCATTGGCGCTTCGCAGCCCGTCGCGGCTACGCGCCCGCCCAATGCGTGCTCGGTTGTCTGCCGGCGGTGAACCGCCGGGACCGCGCGCGTACGCGGGGATGGTTGGAACGCGCCGCGAGCCAGGACGAACCCGAGGCCTGCTTCCGGTTGGCGCTGCTCCGCGAGCGCGAGGGCGACCTCGACGCGGCGGAGGAGCGCCGCGTGTCGGGTCTCTATCAGCGGGCGGCGGCGCGCGGTCATGCGGCCGCCCAGTGTCGGTTGGCTCTGCGTACGGCCGAGGGGATCGGCGTCGAAGTCGACGCGTCCCGTGCGGCCGCCTGGTTCGAGCGCGCCGCGCAACAGGGGCACATCGAATCCCAACGGCACCTGGGCACGCTCTACGACCACGGCGCAGGGGTTCCCCAGGACCCGGGCCGCGCACTCCACTGGTTTCGCAAGGCGGCCGAGGCGGGGGATGCCACGGCCCAGTGCCACCTGGGCATCCTCTACGAGACGGGCGATGCGGGCGAGCGGGACCTGTCCCGCGCGCTCTACTGGCTGCGACGCTCGGCGAAGCAGGAGCATGCGGCGGCCGAGTTCACGTTGGGATGGCTCTACGAGCGCGGCGAGGGCGTGGAAGCCGACATCGCCGAGGCGGTCGTCTGGTACGAGCGTGCCGCCGAGCGGGGCCTGCGTTCGGCCCAGTTCCACCTGGCGATGCTCTTGCTCTCCGGAGACGCGGGCGAGTGCGACCCGTCGACGGCGATCCACTGGCTCGAGGAGTCGGCGAGCCGGGGCGTGGTCGAGGCGGCCTACAACCTGGGGCTGCTGCACCGGATCGGTCACGGCACCGAGAAGGACGCTCGCCTGGCCTTCTGGTGGTTCAGTCGCGCCGCCCACGCCGGACACAAGTCGGCCCAGGTCCAGCTGGGCGAGCTCTACGTCGGCGGCGAGGGCGTGGGCTGCGATGGCGAGCGCGCCGTCGACTGGTTCCGCCGCGCCGCCGAGCTCGGCAGCGTGTCGGCCCAGCGCCGCCTGGGACGCTGTTACGCGTCGGGGATCGGTGTCGCTCCCGATCTGACGACGGCCTACATGTGGGCCACGGTGGCCTGCGACGCTGGCGACGCCGAGGCCGACGCCCTGCGCAGCGATCTCGCCGAGCGGCTGTCGACACGAGAGCGTTGGCAGGCGCGCGCCGCGGCCGCGCTCTGGCAGAAAGAGCGCGTCGCGAGCTAGCGCCGCCGCCGATTCTTCGCAGATCCGTCGCCCCGGAGTGAAGCGCTTCACGGCGGTGTCGCGCCGAGCTGCCGATCCTCTCCACGTCTCATCGAGACGGGTGATCGAGAGGAGTGGTGATGCGAGGGATGCACCGACGAATCGAGGGATCGCGCTGGGCGCAGTTCGTCGCGGCCCGGCCCGGCTGGGTCCTGGCGGCCGCTCTCCTGCTGGCGTTGGTCTCGATCACCCAGCTCGGGGAGCTTCGCTTCGATGCGCGGACCGAGGGATTCCTGCCCGAGAACGACCCGGTTCGCGTCGAGTTCAACGCGTTTCGCGACTACTTCGGTCGCAGCGAGCCCGTCGTCCTCGCGGTGCGCCTGCCCGAGAACCTGGGGGATCGCGCCTTCCTCGAGCGGCTTCGGGCGCTGCACCGAGACCTCGAGAACGAGGTTCCCTATCTCTCGACGATCACGAGCCTCGTCAACGTGCGTCACCTCGAGGCGCACGGCGACACCCTTCACGTCGGCGAACTCCTCGAGGAGATGCCGCGCACGGTGGAGGAACTCGCCGCTTTCGAGACCACGGTTCGCGCGAGTGAGCTCTACACCAACCTGGTGATCTCCCCGGACGAAGCCTGGACGCTCGTGGCGTTCGAGACGGAGTACGAGATCGGCGAAGCCGTGGATCCACTGAGCTTCGAACCGACGGGTGCCGACCGCCGGGAGATGGGGCCGGGTGAAGACGCCGACGTGATCGCCGCCGTGCACGAGATCGTCTCGCGCCACCGCGCGGACGGCTTCGAGATCCGCGCCGGTGGCGGGATCCTGATCCAGAACCGCGTGACGACCTCGTTACGCGTCGACTTCGTGCGGCTGCTCTTCCTCGCCATGACCGTGATCACGGTGCTCTTGATCCTGCTCTTCCGCAGCCTGCTGGCGGCTTTGCTGGCGGTGGCGGTGGTCGCGCTCTCGCTGGTCGGAACGCTGGGCTGCATGGCGGTCTTCGGCGCACCCGTGGGCGTCGGCAGTCAGATCTTGCCGACCTTCCTCCTGGCCGTCGGGGTCGGCTACGCCGTCCATGTCCTCACGGTGTTCCGGCAGAAGCGGGCTTCCGGGCGCGACCGTCGGCTCGCCGTGATCGCGGCGCTCGATCACAGCGGCAAGCCGATCGTGCTGACTGCTGCGACGACGGTCGCCGGCCTGGTCTCGTTCGCGCCGGCGGGTCTGATTCCAGTTGCCCAGATTGGCGTGTTCGCCCCGCTGGGTGTCGCGTTCGCGGCGCTCTACGCCCTCTCGCTCCTGCCGGCCCTGTTGGTGCTGTGCCCGCTGCGGGTTCCGGAGGCGAGGTCGCGTCCGTCGGGCGCCACGGCGCGCCGGTTGGTGGCCGTGGGGGACTGGGCGTTGCGCCATCGCCTGAGCGTCTTCGCGGCGCTCGGGATCGTCTGGGCCGCGGCGATCCTCGGCGCGCTCCAACTGCGCACGAGTCACGATCCCCTGGCATGGGTTCGCAACGATCCTGAGCTCGTCGAGACGACCGACATCGTCGATCGCCACATGGGTGGGGCGGGCGTGCTCGAGCTGCTCATCGAGGCCCACCCCGGGAAGAGCCTGCGCGATCCCGAACTCCTCGCGGCCATGGACCGGCTCGAGTCGAGGATCCTGGACCTCGAGGTCGGACCCCTGCGCGCTGCGAAGGTGCTCGGCTTGCACCGCATCGTGAAGGAACTCCACCAAGAGCTCCACGGCGGAGATCCGGCGTGGTACCGGGTTCCGGACGATTCCGTGCTGCTCGCCCAGGAGCTGCTGCTCTTCGAGAACGGGGGGAGCGAGGATCTCGAGAAGTGGGTCGATTCGACCTATCGGGTCGGACGCATGACGACGCGGATCCCCTGGGCCGATGCCTACCACATCGTTCCCTACGCCGAAGAGCTACAGCGGCTTGCCCGTCTCGAGCTGGGTGAGCACGCCGACATCAAGCTCGGAGGGCTGCAGACTCTGGTGACCCGCGCGTTCGTGTCCGTGAACGAGATCCTGATCGAGAGCTACTTGATCGCGTTCGTGCTCGTGTCGCTGATGATGGTCGTGCTCGTCGGCGATCTCCGCGTCGGACTCGTCGCAATGATCCCGAACCTGACTCCGATCGTCGTGGCGCTCGGCTTCATGGGCTGGGCCGGGATCCCGCTCGGGACGCTCACGATGCTCGTCGGCAGCATCGTCCTCGGACTCGCCGTCGACGACACGATCCACATGGCCCACGGCTTCGTTCGCCACCAGCGAGCCTTTGGAGACCCCCAGGCCGCGATCCGTGCGACGCTTCGGACCACCGGCGTGGCGCTGCTGTTCACGAGCCTCGCACTCGTCTGTGGTTTCCTCGTCTACGGCTTCGGGTCTCTGACCACGATGCTGCACTTCGGCGTCATCGCGGCGCTCTCGATCAGCGTGGCCCTCGCCGCGGATCTCCTCGTCCTCCCCGGTCTCCTGGCGTGGCTCTACGAAGACCGTTCGGGCCCGGCGGCGGAAGCGATTCCGATCGAAGGGTGGGCCGTCGACGCGCGCTGACGCAGGGCTGCTGTCGGTGGGCTCGGGGTCGCGAGGGCCGGGACGGGCGTATACTGCGTCGCTCGAACCCGAGCGCGCCCGATCCACCCAGGAGCCACGTCATGTCCGTCGAAACCCTGAACCCCGAAGGTCTCGCGAAGCCTGCAGGCTTCGCCCAGGTGTCGGTATCGCGCGGTTCGCGCTTCATCCAGATCGCGGGCCAGGTCGGCCAGGACGCTTCCGGGACGATCGTGGCCGAGGGCGACCTCACCCAGCAGACCGCCCAGGCCCTCGTGAACGTGAACATCGCCCTCGAAGCGGCCGACGCCGGTTGGGACGATGTCACCAGCTTCACGATCTACGTCGTGGGTTGGGAAGAGTCGAAGTTCGGGGATCTCGCGAAGGGCTTCGGTCTCGCGGCAGAGAAGCTCGGTGTGGACCGCCTCGAGCTCAAGCCGAGCACGCTGGTCGGCGTCCAGGCGCTGGCGAGCCCCGTATACCTGGTGGAGATCGCCGCCCTGGCGGTCGCGGACTGACGCGCCGATCGGCGGCTACGCCGCGGGTTTTTCGGACGCGCGCAACGCACCGACGCTCGAGAGCGTCGAGACCAGATAGGGCACCAGCGGTGTCAGGCCCATCTTCCACAGGCGGTTCGCGGTCCATTCGCCGCGGAGCAGCGCGTCGCCATGGTTGATGGCGATGAGGATCGCGCCCACCACCACCGCGTAGCCGAGCGCCCGCCGCACCACCGGCCAGGAAAGGGCCAGTGCGAGCCAGGAGCGAGCGTCGTTCGCCATGCGTGCGGGGCCTTGCGCTAGGTGCGCCGCCAGCGGGTTCCCTCGGGAGAATCCAGCAGTTCGATCCCGCGCTCGGCGAGGGTGTCGCGGAGCGCGTCGGCGCGCGCCCAGTCCTTGGCGGCGCGGGCGGCGTCGCGTTCGGCCACCAAGGCGTCGATCTCGGCGTCGTCGGCACCTGCGGCGGGCGCGTCCGAGAGCACCCCGAAGATCTGGTCGAACTCGCGCATCAGGGCGACGGCGCGTTCGGCGTCGGCCCGGCCGGGCTGGGCCCGGTTCACGACGGTCATGAACTCGTGGACGACCGCCAGCGCCACCGAAGTGTTGAGGTCGTCTTCGAGGGCTTCGCGGAACGCCGCGCGCGCTGTCTCGATCGCAGCGGCAACCGCCGGATCGTCGGGGCCCTCGGGACGCTCGGCCATCTCATAGGAGACGAAGTTGTCGAGCTTCGCACGCGTCTTCGCGGCTTCGTCGATCAGGGACAGATCGAAGGGGAGGGGAGAGCGGTAGTGCTGGCGCAGCAGGTAGAGCCGCAGATCCTCGCCGCTGTATCCCTTCTCGACGAGCTCCGGGATGGTGTAGAGCGTGCCGGCGCGCTTGCTCATCTTCTGACCGCCGATCTCGAGCCAGCCGCAGTGGATCCAGGTCTCCACGAACCGCTCGCCGGTCACCGACTCGCTCTGCGCGATCTCGCACTCGTGGTGCGGGAACTTGTTGTCCGGCCCGCCGGTGTGGATGTCGAGGCGATCGCCGAGATACTTGCGGGCCATGGCCGAGCACTCGATGTGCCAGCCGGGGAAGCCGCGACCGAACGGCGAGTCCCACTGCATCAGGTGCTTCGGGTCGTGCTTCCAGAGCGCGAAGTCCGCCGAGTGGCGCTTGTCGCTGCGGTCTTCGACGCGCCCCGACGCCCCCGTCGAGAGCTCCTCGATGGTATTGCCCGAGAGTTCGCCGTATCGCGGAAACGAGGCGACATCGAAATAGACGTTCCCCTCGACCGCGTAGGCGTGCCCGTCTTCGAGCAGCTTCTCGATCATCGCGATCATCTCGGGGACGTGTTCGGTGGCGCGCGGGTAGGTGTGGGCCGGCAGGATCTTCAGGACCGCCAGGTCCTCCTTGAAGTTCGCCTCCTCTTCCCGCGCGATCTCCCAGGGGTCGAGCGAACGCCGCGCGGCCTCCTTCTGGAGCTTGTCCTCGCCCTGGGCATCGGCGACGTCGTCCTCGGTGAGGTGCCCGACGTCGGTGATGTTCATGATCTGGTGCACCCGGTAGCCCAGGTACTCGAAGCTGCGACGCAACAGGTCGGCCAGGACGAAGGCCCGGAAGTTTCCCAGGTGCTGGCGCTTGTAGACCGTCGGGCCGCAGTGGTACATGCGCACCTCCCCCTCGTGGAGGGGGGCGAAGGCCTTCAGCTGGCCGGTGCGGCTGTCGTGGAGCTTCAACGCGATCTCGCTCTAGGGCAGTGCCGCGATGTAGGCGACCCAGGCGGGGTCGTCCGGGGCGCGCTTCGCCCGGTAGTAGACGCCGGTGCCTTCATTGGTCTTGCGATCGGTGCGCTCCCAGTAGGCATCGGTCCGGGAGAACCCGGCTTCGTGCAGAACGTCGCGCAGCTCGGGGATGCTCCAGAGTCGCCAATCGTATTTGAAAGCCCGGTCGATGCTGCTGCCGTCGGGGAATTCGAAGTGGATGTAGTTGACGGCCCGGTTCTGGATCGGGTCGAACACGTCCTGGTCCCAGACGTAGTCGAAGTCGTCGTGCTCGCGCGTCTCGGTCAGCGTGCGCTGGGCCTCGGAGCCCCCGTAGAGATCGATCAGGAACAGCCCCTGGGGCCCGAGGGACTCGAGGGCGCGGCGGAAGTAGGCGAGCAGGTCGCTGCGCTCGTGGAAGATGAAGTAGGAGAAGTTGAAGCCGACCGTGACGTCGACGGCGGCATGCTTCGCCTCGCGGACGTCGCCCTGGATCAACTCGACCCGCGCCGCCTGCTCCGGGGCCAGCTTCGCCAGGTTGCGGGTGCGCGCCGAAGCGAGGGGGTCGGGATCGAGATCGATGCCGAAGGCCCGGTGCTCGTCGGAGACCTTCACCCACTCGCAGCAGAAGGCGGCGGTTCCGCAGAAGTCCTCACGAAGCGAGAGGGGCTCGCGGCCGTACTCCTGGCGATAGATGCGTCGGGCCAGGGCGACGTCGCCTTCCGGGTCCTGCACCGCCTCTTCGTAGAGCGCGAAGACGTCGGCGTCGCGCGCCTGGTTCTTCCCGTCCTTCTTCCGCTTCTGCTTCCCCATCGGTGTTCCCCCTCGGCGCGTGGTCGCGCCGGCTGCAGTATGGACCAGCCCCGGCGGTTCACGCCCGTTGGCCCTCGCGGAAATCGACGATCGTCTAGACTCGCGCTCCGCAACGAGCCCCCACCCGATGCACCTTTCTCCCACGTCGTCTCGCGGGCACCGCCCGCGCCGAGCCCTCGCGACCTCTGCCGCGATGGCCAGTGCCTGGCTCCTCCTTGCGTGTGGGAGCGGTCACTACGAGCACTACCGGCAGACGCATCCGGGTTGGCGGCCCGCGCTTCCGGAGGCGTCCGGAGGCCTACCCGAGGTATTAGCGGGCCTCGAGGCGCCCGATGGCGTGCCCGGGATCCGCGTCGACATCGGGCCCGTCGAAGTGCTGCGCTTCGATGGGGAGCGCTGGCAGCCGATCGCATTCGCGGTAGGCGCGACGCCGCCCGACGGCGATCTCGCCGTGGTCGCGCGTCGCACCTGTCGGGCCGACATCGGATTCGGTGGTCGCTTCGAGGCGCGGATCGCGAGCTACCTGTTGCCGGCCGGTGCCCTCGACGCCTACGACCATCGGGCGTTCGATGCGGGCTGCGAAGTCTCCGAGGCGTTCCGCGCGGCGCGCCCCGAGACGGCGGCGATGGAACGGGCCCTCGCCGACTACGTCACCGCACGCCATGGCAGACAGCCCCTGTCGCTCATCGGCCTGTACCGGCGTGGACTCGCCTACGTCGAGGCGGGCCGAATCGCCGAGGCGCGGGGCGTGTTGTCGATGGGCGAGCGGTCCTTCCATCAGGCCATCCGCGGACCGGGCGTCGACGGCAGCGAGATCAAGCGTCTGCGGGAGCGGCTGCGGCGGGCCCTCGGGCGCACGTCGGACACCCCCTGAAAAAACGAAGCGCAAAGCCACCCAACCGACACTCACCCTGCAGGCCCCCGGCCCTCACGAGGGAGAATCCCGATGCGCTCCACCCCCTGGCGATGGCTTCCGCACACCCCCGCTCCGACCGATGCGCACCCCACGGTGCAGCTGATCCCGGTCGAGGATCCGCAGGAAGCGCTGCGGCGTGAGAACGCGGCGCTCCGCGAGAGCGTCGAGGCGCTGCGCGCCGAGAACGAGGCCCTGCGCGCCCTCTCGTTGACCGATGCCCTGACGGGGCTGCCGAACCACCGCGCGTTCCGGGCGGCGCTTCGGCAGGAACGCCAGCGGGCCCTGCGCACCGGCCTCGACCTCGCCCTGGTCGTCTTCGACCTCGACGACTTCAAACTCCTCAACGACCGCCACGGACACGCCGTCGGTGACGCCGTGCTGGCGCGCGTGGCCGGTCTGATGCGGAGCGCGCTGCGCGAGACCGACCTGCTCACCCGCTACGGCGGTGAAGAGTTCGCCCTGCTGGCGCCCGGAACCGACCGCGCCGGGGCCTTGGCGCTCGCCGAGAAGGTGCGCCTCACCGTCGCCGAGGCGGCGTTCTCGGTGCTCGGTCTCGAGGGGCCGATCACCGTGCGAACCACCGTGTCCGCGGGCGTCGCCCACTTCCGGGCCGACGAACGCGCGTTCTTCGACGCGGCCGACCGGGCGCTCTACCGCGCGAAGGCCGCCGGCAAGGACTGCGTCTTCGTCGCAGAGTAGGGCGGGCTACTCCTGCCAGCCTTCCGTTGCCCCGCGGACCATCGCGAAGGGTCCGACGGGCCAGTTGAAGCAATCGGTCATCAGCTGGTTCACCTCTTCCGGTGAGGCGATTCCCTGGTCCACCACGCGCTGGGCCTCCTGGATCATCGCGAAGTAGATGCGGTTGGCGACGAAGCCCCAATGGGTGGGATCGTCCTTCACCACGATCGGGTTCTTGCCGCAGGCCGCTGCCATCGCGCGCACGGTTTCGACCGTGGCGTCGCTGGTCTTCGGCGTGGTGACGATCTCGGCCATGCGCATCACCGGCGGCGGGGACGCCCAATGCCAACCGATCACCTGCTCGGGCCGCTCGGTCACGGCGGCGAGGGCCGTGATCGCGAAGCCCGAGGTGTTCGACGCGAGGATCGTGGACGCTGGAGCCCGCGCGTCGAGGTCGCGCAGGACGTGGAGCTTCAGGTCGAGGCGCTCGGGGACGCACTCGAGCACGACGTTACAGGCGACGGTGGCGTCGAGATCCGACGTGAACTCGAGCCGCGCCAGGGCGGCGTCCGCGTCTTCGCGGCTCAGCTTGCCGCGCGCCACCGCCCGCTCGAAGCCGTAGCGCCCCGAGGTGGTGGCTTCCCGCGCCTTCGCCAGCGCATCGCCGTCGATGTCGGTGCAGAGGGTGCGGATGCCGTGGGTGGCGGCGGTCTGGGCGATGCCGCTGCCCATCACGCCGGCGCCGATCACGCCCAGGCTCGTCGTCGCGTCACTCATCGGGGTTCCTTCCGTTGGTTCGCTCGGTGTCGCGCTCGTCCAACAACAGGCGGCGCAGGGTTTCGGGATCGTTCTTCGTCGGGTCGGCGGCCACCACCGCTCGCAGGCGACGCATGGCATCGCCGACCTCGGGGCCCGGTCCGCAGCCGAGCAGGTCCATCACCGCCCGGCCGTCGAGTGCCAGGATCGGCGCTTCCTCGGGTTCGTTCGCCACCCGGTCGAGGACGTCGCGGATCGCTCGGAAGTCGGGTCGGTCCGCTCGGCCCTCCGCTGCCAGCTCTGCCTCGCGCAGCGCGAGGAGTCCGGGCACCAGCTCTCCCGAGCGTCGCCAGAGTCGTCGCCAGCGGCCTTCCGCATCGGGCGGGGCGAGGGCGTCGATTGGGTGGAGCTGCAGCAAGCGCTCGATCGCGACGACCCGCTCGCGTGCCACCCGCAGCCGGCGCAGGATCCGGACCACCCGGGTTCCCCGCAGCCAAGCGGCGAGTCGCAGGGTCGGGTCGGGGGGCAGGGCGGCCACCACCGCCGCCGCATCGTCGCGGACGCCGGGCGCCAACGCGCCTTCGATGCCCGCGCGTCGCAGCAGGGAAAGGCCCGCGGCGACGTGCTCGCCCTGGAGCAGGGCGCCGAGTTCCGCACGGAGCGGGGCGGCCGGGGCTTTCGACAGCGCACCGACGGCGTCGGGGAGGGCGGCTTCGAGGTCCGGCGCGAGGGCCCAACCCTCGGTGGCCACGAGGCGCACCGCGCGCAGGGCGCGCAGAGGATCGCGGGTGAGGCTCACCGCCGGGTCTTCCGGGCTGGCGAGGCACCCGGCCGTCGCGTCCGCGACGCCCTGCCACGGGTCTTCGAGCTGGCCGCGTGCATCGAGGGCGATCGCATGGCAGCGGAAATCCTGCTCGGCCAGCTGGGCAGCGAGGGAGCGCTCGGGGGGTGTGGGTCGCAGGTCCACCGGCCCGACCGGCGTCGTCAGGCGCCAATGGCGGGCGCCGACCCCCGCGACCGCCGTGGGGAACAGGGGGAGGAGCGCCTCCGAAGAGGCCGTCGTGAGCACGGCGTACCCGGGGCTCGGCTGGTTCCGCCAGAGGGCGAGGGCGCCGCGTCCCACCACGTGCGCCCGGGCGCCGTGGGCCTCGAGGGTCTCCAGGATCGCCGCTAACGCAGGCGGCAGGGAGACCGGCCGGGGGGCGCTCATGCGCGGCAGTGTACAAGTCGATGAATAGGGTGCCCGCGCGCCCGCGGGTGGGGAGGATCCGTGACCCAGAGCCCTCGCGATCCGTCGCGTTCGAACACCGCATCGACTGCCCGCCTGGGTGCGAGCCATGGCCTCACCCTGGCCCACGCCGCGCTGCCGGCTTCGGGCCGGGGACCGGGCGTCCTCGTCCTGTCGGACGGTGCGATCGAACGTCGGGACGGGGATCTGCTGGCGGATGCGTGTCGCCGCCTGACCCGGCACGGCTTCGTCGCGCTGGCGCCACGCCTGCCCGAGGTCGATGCCGACGCGCTCCATGACACCGAGCGCCGCGTCGTCGACGCGGGCATCGAGCAACTCTTCAACGAAGACGCGACCGAGGGAAGCCGGGTCGGCGTCATCGGATTCGGACGGGGCGGGTGGCTGGCGCTCGAAGCCGCGGCCCGCGGAGCCCGTGTGGGGCTCGTGGTCCAGGCCGGGGGCGGATCCTCGGGAGAGTCGGAAACCCTTCCCCTGGCCACCCTCGAGGCGCCCGTGTTCTCGGTGTTCGGTGAGAAGGATCCCCTGGTCGAGGCGGGGCGGGCTTCGGAATGGCTGCGGCGGATGCGCGACGAGGGGATCGCCAGCGAGCTGCGGGTTCAACCCGGGGCCGAGGCGGTGTTCTTCGATCCGGTGCTCGCCGATCGCTTCGACGCGGTGGCCGCCCAGGGCTTCTGGGACGCCGCGCTCGCCCGGCTGCGCGCCGAGCTCTAGAGGCGACGCCCCGGCGATCGCCGGGATGGCGGGTGGGGCTACGCTCCGTGATTCGCTCCTCTCGAGGCGGGCGCCCTTCCGAGCGGAGACGCTGACTGGCGCCAGGATGGCCCGATGTCCGCGCACCCGAATTCCCCGTCCAGACGTTCCGGTCACAGAGGTTCCGGCGACACCGGTTCCGGCGACCATGCGTCCCGCGCGGATCGAGACTCCCGTCGGGAAGAACGGTCCCTGCAGGAGATCGTGCCGAGCGGACGGCGGCTGGCGGAAGAACCCGACTGGGAGCGCTGGCTTCCCGGACCGGCCCGGGAGTTGCTGGCCGAGATGGACGGGCGCGTCGCGCGCATTCCGACGCGGTTGAACGAGTACGGCATCGATCGTTTCGGCTTCGATCCCAGCGTGGCGCGGTACGCGATGGCGTTGATGGCCTGGGTGTACCGGCACTACCTGCGCGTCGAGACCCGCGGCGTGGAGAAGGTGCCGCAGGGGCGGGTGCTCCTGATCGCGAACCACGCCGGCAACACCTTCGCGTGGGACGGCGCGATGCTCGCGACCTCCCTGTTCCTCGAAGGGGAGCCGCCGCGGGTGGTGCGTGGCATGGGCGAGTACTTCCTGCCGACGATTCCCTTCTTCAACGTGATGATGCACCGCATGGGGAGCGTGGTCGGTCGCCCCGAGAACTGCGTCCAGCTCCTGGAAGAAGAAGAGGCGATCATGGCCTTCCCGGAGGGTGAGCGCGGCTTCGTGAAGACCTTCGACCAGCGCTACCAGCTGCAGCGCTTCGGGCTCGGATTCGTGCGACTCGCCCTCGAGACCGGCACCCCGATCGTGCCGGTCGGCATCGTGGGCGCCGAAGAGCAGTCGCCGGGGCTCGCGAACCCGCGCTGGATCGGACGCCTGTTCGGTTCGCCCGCCTTTCCCATCACACCGACGTTCCCCTGGCTCGGCGCGCTCGGAATGCTGCCGTTTCCGGTGAAGTTCCATCTGCACTTCGGTGCTCCGATCTTCTTCGAGGGCGACGCCAACGAAGACGACGCGGCGATCGAGGAGCGCGTCGAGATGGTGAAGGCCGAGATCCGCCGGCTCATCTCGGACGGGCGCGCCGCGCGCAGCAACTGGTTCTTCTAGCGGGCCTGGCCGGTGGCCTATGCTGCCCGGCCGAGGAGGACCCCGATGGAGATCCACGGCCACTGCGCCCCCGAATTCGAACCCGTCCGCGACGCCTTTCGCGCCAATTTCGAGCAGGGGCGCGAGGTGGGGGCCAGCGTCGCCGTCACCCGGGCGGGTCGTCCCGTCGTGGATCTCTGGGCGGGCGACGCCGCCAAGGGAGGGGCGCCCTGGCAGGAGGACACGATCGTCAACGTCTACTCGACGACGAAGACGATGGCCGCGATCAGTCTGCTGGTGCTGGCGGATCGCGGGGAGCTCGATCTCGATGCGCCGGTCGCGCGCTACTGGCCCGAGTTCGCCCAGAACGGCAAGGACGACGTGCGCGTCTCCCACGTGATGAGCCACAGCGCGGGGCTCTCGGGATTCGATCCGCCCCTCGCTGCGCCCGAGGAACTCTACGACCACGCCGCCATCGCCGACGGGCTCGCGCGACAGGCGCCCTGGTGGACGCCCGGGGACGGCTCGGGATACCACGCGGTGACCCAGGGCTACCTCCAGGCCGAGCTCGTCCGCCGCATCACCGGCGACACCCTGGGCGCGTTCTTCCGCCAGCACGTCGCGGAACCGCTCGGCGCCGATTTCCACATCGGGTTGCCGCCCGAACACGACGCGCGGGTAGGCGAGCTGGTGCCGCCCGAGGTCGCGCTCAATCAACGCGAGGGCGCGAAGGACTCGATCGCGATCCGCACCCTGCGCAGCTGCCCGGTGAACGGCAGCGAGCCCCGCACGACGGGCTGGCGTCGCGCCGAGATCCCGGCCGCAGGCGGTATCGGCAATGCGCGCGCCGTCGCGCGGATCCACTCGGCGCTCGCCTGTGGCGGCGCGGTCGACGGGGTGCAGCTGCTCTCGAAGCGAACCCTCGACCGGGTCTTCGAGGTACAGAGCGAGGGCACCGACCGGGTGCTCGGGGTGCCGATCCGGTTCGGTATGGGGTTCGGGCTCTTCGGCGGGGCCTTTGCGCTCACCTCCGGCGAGCGCGCCTGCTTCTGGGGCGGTTGGGGTGGCTCCCTCGCCGTGATCGACCAGGACGCCGAGCTCTCGGTCGCTTACGTCATGAACCGGATGGAAGCCGAGCTGCTCGGGGATCCGCGCGGGGGGAGCCTGGTTCTGGCCGCCTACAAGGCGATCGGGCAGGGGTGAGATTCGTCCTCAAGTGGACCGGGCGCCCAGCCGAATGCGTTCTTGCCCATGAATGCACTCCACCGAGCCCTCCCCCGAAGCAACCGCGGCCGGCGTGGTTTCACGCTCGTCGAACTCATGATCGTGGTCGCGATCATCGGGGTTCTCGCCGCGATCGCCATCCCGAACTTCCTGCGCCACCAGATGAAGACGAAGACGAGCGAGGCGAAGGCGAATCTCGCCGCGATCCGCGCCGCCGAGATCGCCTATCTCGCCGAGTACAACCGCTTCGTCTCGGCGGACGTCGCGCCTGTCGTCGCCGCCGGAAACAGCACGAACTCCTTCACGCCCAACGCCGGCTACGCGGCGATGGGGTGGGCGCCCGAGGGCAACGTGTTCTTCACCTACGGCGTCAACACCGATGCCGCGGGGACGATCTTCCACGCGACGGCCCACGGCAATCTCGACGCCGACGCCACGGCCCAGATGTGGCACTACCGCACCGGGAACATCGACTCGAAGACCCACCTAGGGCAGGGGCCGACGACCTGTGCGGGAACGGCGGGGTCCGTCGACTCGGTCGAGCCCTGCGACAACGTCTCGGGCCGGAGCGTCTTCTAGGTCGCCCAGCACACGGCGCTGCCAGCCGGGTTGCGCGCTTCGCGCACGCAGCGACGGCTGTTGCTTGCGACGCCTGCGCCACAAGCCGAGACCGAGCATCCCGCCGGCGATCAGCAGGGCCGAGCTCGGTTCGGGAACGTCCTGACGCACGCGCGTCGCGATGTCTCCGGGCAACACCGGGCGCACCGCGAGCATGGCCTCCGGGGCTGCGCTCGCGGGGCTGCTCAGCACGATCGCGGTTGCGACGAGGGGTCCCAGGCGTTGGATCCGCATGGTCCGGTCCATCGGTATTTCCGCGTAGCGGCTTGATCCACAAACCCGCAGGCGTGCCGGGACGTCCGCGAGATCGTTGGGTTTTCCCCAGCCCCGAAGCAGGGCGCCGACGCCGCCTGGGAGAAGCGCTATGCCTGGGCCATGCAACCGCGTGTCTCTCTCCTCGTCGTGGGCGTCCTGATCTTCCTGGCCAGCAGCCTCACGGCGTCGGCCGAAACCCAAGGCGACGACCTGCTGGGCCGCTACTGGTTCCCCGACAAGACGGGTCAGGTGGAGCTGCTCCGCGAGGGGGATCGCTACGTCGGGCGCGTGGTCGCCTACGACGAGCCCGAACAGCTCGACGAGAACAACCCGGACCCAGCGCTCCAGGGCCGTCGCTTCGTCGGGATCGATATGTTCTGGGACTTCCGCTTCGATCCGGGCGAGGGCCAATGGGTCGACGGGCGGATCTACGACGGCAACAGCGGCAGCACCTACGCGTGCTACCTCTGGTTCGAGGACGGTGACACCAGTGTGCTGTGGGCGCGCGGGTACATCGGGATCTCACTCCTCGGCCGCACCGAACGCTTCGAGCGGGTCACGACGCCGTAGCGAGGAGGCGCGCGGATGTCGTCCTTCACCTGGGTCGAACCGACACCTCCGTGCGTAGACTCCTGGGTTCCGCGCTGGGGCTGCGGGCCTGCGCTGCTGCGTGACCCTGCCGCGTTCTTCCGTCGGAGCCGCGCGCGTCTCGGGGACACCTTTGCACTGGAGCCCTTCGGCTACCCGCTCCTGTGTGTGTTCTCGCCCGAAGGCATCCGGGGCCTGTGGGCGCTCCCCGAGAAGGTGGCGAGCAAAGGCGCGGCCGACTTCGCTCTCTTGCGGCACAAGGTGCCCGACGAGCTCTTCGCCGGGCGCCGCACCTTCCCCCACGGCCTGTTCGCGCGCGACGACGTGGATGCCTATCGGCGCAACCTCGAAGGGGCGGTCGGCTTGCAGCTCGAGGAGCTGCGCGGGGGAGGGGACTTCGAGGCGTTCGCGTGGGCACGTCGCTTGGGGCACCGCGTCGGGCTGGCGTCCTGGGCAGGCGCGGAGGCGGCCTCTCCCCGCTATCTCGACCGACTCGTGCCCCTGCTGGACCGCCTCGACAGCTCGGAATCCTTCGTGCACCCCGAGCGGGCCTTCTGGACGATCGCGACCGGGAAGCGCGCCGAGCGACGCGCCCTCGGTGAGCTCGACGCGATCCTGGGAGAACTCGCCGCGCGCGCCGATGCGAATCCCGACGGACCCGACGATCTCTTCGCGCGCATCCGTGCGGCCTGGTCGGACGTCGAGGGCCCCGAGCGCCTCCAGGGCATCGCGCGTGACGTGGTGCTGGTGCACATGGGCTCCCAGTCGAACCTGTTTGCAGCGCTCGCCTGGACGCTGGTCCACCTGCTCGAGCGTCCGGCCCTGCTCGAACGGGTGCGCGAGGGGGACGACGCCCTCCTCGAGCGCTGCGCCCACGAGTCGATCCGGCTACGACAGCGATCGATGATCCTGCGTCAGGTCCTGCGACCGGCCGAGCTCTTCGACGGTCGACACACCTATCAGCTGAAGCTCGGCGCGTTCGTGGCCACGGTGCTGTCGGTGACCAACGACAGCGTGTTGTCTGGCCTGGAGCACTTCGACCCCGACCACTACGCAGGTCGGCGCTTCACCCGGGCCGACGAACTCGAGGCGACAGAGAGCGTCACCACCTTCGGCTTCGGCGCACACAGCTGCCCGGCCCAGGGCTTTGCGATCCTCGCGATCCGCCACGCGGTGGGCGAACTGCTGCGGCGATTCGAGCTGGAGCCGCGCTTCAGCGAGCCGAAGCCCCTGCGGCGCCAGCTCGGCGGGGTCGCGCGCGCCGATCGTCCGTGTCGGGTCGCCTACCGGCTTCGCTCGGACGCCGCGTCCCGGACGAGGTGAATCGGGTCGCGTCCGTCCACGTTGCCGAGGGCGAAGAGCAGGCTGTACCCGAGCATGCGCTGGATACGCTCGGAGAACTGGGCGGCGACCGCCGGAGGCGTGGCGACGGTGAGGTTCTCGAACTGCCGCAGCCAGGGCTGGGTGTAGATCACCGAGACACCCAGGCGCGGCGGTCCTTCGCGGTGGGCGCCGCCGCCGTGGAGCACGCCGCCGAGGTAGACCAGAAGCGAGCCGGCGGGCATCTCGACCGAGACGATGTCCTCGGATTCGGGCTGGCGATCGGGGCCCCAGCGGTGACTTCCGGGGACGAGGCGGGTCCCGCCGTTCTGGGAGGTGAAGTCCTCGAGTGCCCACATGCCGCTGATGCCTTGGGGGGCTCGCGGGCGGGGCGGTGCGCCGGCGTCGTCGTCGCAGTGGAGGTCCTGGGCGGCTTCGCCCGACTGGATGTGGACCGCCTGCAGGCTCGATAGCAGGAACCCGGGCGTCAGGGTCGCTTCCGCGAAGCCGAGCAGCGCCGGGTGTTCGACGAGCGCAGCCATCTCGGGGCATTTCGTGAGCAACGCGTAGACGCGCTGGGTGCGCAGGCCTTCGAAGGGACGCCGCCCGGTCGGATGCACGTCGAGAAGCGGCGCGAGGACCGCGCGAAACGACGCCACCCGCTCGGGTGCGAGCAGGTCGGGCAGGACGCAGTAGCCGTCTTCGCGCAGCGCCGCGAGCGCGCGCGGATCCGGGGCCGACGCGCCGTCGCTCATCGCGATGTGGCAGCGCCCCGCACCCAACACTCGGAGAAGCCGCGGAAGCTCGGGTTCACGGCGTAGCTTTGGCCGCGATCCCCCGGCTCGAGGTGCGGGTAGCGATCGAGGAGCGCGGCCAGGGCCTCGGCCGCTTCCAGTCGGGCCAGATGGGCGCCCAGACAGAAGTGGCGACCGCCCCCGAACGCGTGGTGATGGACGTCCTCGCGTTCGATGTCGAAGCGATCCGGGTCCGGGTACACGGCGGGGTCGCGGTTGGCGGCCGCGAGCGACACCGAGAGCGACTCGCCCTGGCCGATCTCGACCCCGTCGATGACCAGATCTTCGTGGGCGATGCGGCCCGAGTTGGTGACCGGCGTGTCGTAGCGGAGCACCTCCTCGACGGCGTTCTTCATCAGGTCGGGGCGCGCCCGGAGCTTCTCGAGCTGGTCCGGGTGGCGCAGCAGGGCCATCACCGCGTTGCCGATCAGGTCGGTCGTGGTGAGGTTGCCGGCGAGGAGCAGCAGATTGCACTGCAGCACGATCTCGTGATCGGTGAGTCGGTCGCCGTCGACCTCGGCCTCGACCAACGCGGTCACCAGGTCGTCGCCGGGCGTTCGTCGGCGAGACTCGATCTCCTCGAGGAAGAAGGCGCCCAGGGCCTCGCGGGCACGTTCTGCGATCGCGACGTCTCCCGGTTCCGCGGCCGGGTTGAAGGACACGGCGATCATGGCGTCGCCCCACGACTTGAAATCTGCGTGGCGATCCGGATCGACCCCGAGCAACTCGGCGATGACGATCGTCGGGATCGGACCCGACACCGACGAGACCAGCTCGAATTCGCCCTCGGCGGGGAGCGCGGCGATCGTACGCTCGGCCACCTCCCGTGCCCGGTCGCGCCAGCGCTCCACCGCGCGCGGTGTGAACGGATGTCGCACGAGCTCTCGGAGCCGTCGGTGCCCGGGTTCGTCCATCAAGAGCATCGAGGGTTCCTCGTCGCCCTGTCCGAGGAACTCGCGGGTGAAGCTGCCGGGCCGCCCTTTGCGGGGATCGCTCCAATAGTGGGGGTTGCGGAGGATCGCGGCGACGTCGTCGTGACGCGTGAAGACATAGCGCTGCAGCTGCGTGTCGAAGTGGATCGGCTCTCGGCGCCGGAGCTCGGCGAGGACGGGGTAGGGGTCCTCGCGGAACTGCTTGTCGAGAACCGAGAGCTGGAGGCCGGTGGGGACGGGCGATTCCATGGATCCTCCCTTCGAGACGCAGAGGAGACGCTAGCCCAGTCGCTTCTGCCCAGGCTGGCGTCCTCGCCGTCGGCAGTTCATGCTAGAGGACCGTCCCTGGCACGAGGAGGCTCCCGATGACGGCCCTGTCCATTCAGCCGCTTCCCGCGGTCGGTGCCGAGGTGCGTGGCGCTCAGTTGGCGCAGGGCCTCGACGAAGCGGCTTTCGGCCGAGTGCGCGACGCCTTCGCCGAGCACGGGCTGCTCTTCTTCCGCGACCAGACGCTGGCGGAGACGGATCACATCGCGTTCGCCGAGCGCTTCGGCAAGATCAACGTCAATCGCTTCTTCGCCGCCCATCCCGACCACCCCCAGATCGCGCTCGTCGCCAAGGAACCCGAGCAGAAGCAGAACATCGGTGGCGGTTGGCACACGGACCATTCCTACGACGAGGAGCCGGCGCTGGGCTCGATGCTGGTGGCGCGTGAACTGCCGCCCGAGGGTGGCGATACCTGGTTCGCCGGGATGTACGCCGCCTACGACGCGCTCTCCGACGAGCTGAAGGAAACCGTCGAAGGGCTGCGCGCCGTCCACTCGGCACATCACATCTTCGGGACACGGGCCGACGTCTACCGAGGCGACGCCCGCGATCGGATCGGCAACGCGTCGGCCGCCGACGATCTGCACGACGTCACCCATCCCGTGGTGATCCGTCATCCGCTATCGGGCCGACGGGCGCTCTACGTGAACCCGGGCTTCACGATCGGAATCGCAGGCTGGGAGCCCGAGCCCGCCAAAGAGCTGCTCGGCAAGCTCTACCGGGTCGCCACCGACGCGCGCCATGTCACCCGCTTCCGGTGGGAGCCCGGGTCGGTGGCCTTCTGGGACAACCGGGCGACCTGGCACTGGGCCCAGAATGACTACCACGGACACCGTCGGGTGATGCACCGGATCACCATCGAGGGGTGCGCGCTCGGGGCGTGAGCCGCTCCGCGCGGGCGCCTGGGCTCAGCCGCTGCGGCGGCGGTAGCGGAAGTCGCAGTGCGACGCGCCCCGCATGCAGGTCTGGGTGCGCTCCAGCTCGGCGCCCATGCGCAGCGCCATCGGGAAGTCGTGGTTGCAGATGAGAAGCGGCCCGAGATCACGTGCGTCGAGCTCTTCCATCAGCGCCGCGTATCCGCAGCGCGTGACGTTCATCTCGAAGCGATCCTCGCTGACGGTGAGCACCTCGTAGTCGAGGACGTCGCCGGCCGCGTAGGCCTCGGTCCCGGCGGTCATCACACGGAGATCGGCCTGTGGCGGTGTCGTCGCGGTTGCCTCGTCGAGGTCGTTCTGCAGGCGCGCTTCGAGGACCGCCTTGACGGCGTCTCCGCCGAACTCGGCCTCGAACGCGCGGATCACGGGTACGAGGGCCTCCATCTGGATCCGCAGCCGTTCGAAGAGGGTGAGGTCTTCCGCCGCCATGGATGAGGCTCCTCGGATTCTGGTGGCGAGGGTGGCATCCCCGCGCGATTCGCCCAGTATCGCAGTTTCCCTGTCACGCCGGGCGCCGATCGCAGGCGGTCGTTGCCCGCCCCACGGAGGTCCCTGATGTCGAAGCCCTTGGCCCAGGTGTTGCTCGAACGCTACTGGGATGAAGCGAGCAACCAGGCGCAGTACGAGCTGGTCCGAGAGCTCTGCGCCGATCCGATCGTGCGCCACGACCCCGGCAAGGCACCCACCCGCCTCAGCCATGACGAGCAGATCGAACGGCTCCGCTTCGGCGTGGAGCAGATGGGCGTCGTGATCGACCGGGTGCTGGTGCATGCCGACGACACCTTGGCCACGTCGGTCTGGAATCTCGTGATGACGAAGGCGGGCGACAAGCGCCTCAGCGGGATCGAGGTGTTTCGCGTCGCCGACGGCCGGCTCGCCGAGTGCTGGAACGCCCCCTACGGCGACGGTCACTGGGACGAGCCGCTCGATGCCTGAAGGCTCGGCTGGGCCTCCGTCGGGAGGGCTCGTCTGGGAGCTGCCGTCGCCCTTCGCGATCTCCCGCATCGTCGAGGCCGCCGAGGTGGATCGGCTCGGCCACGTGAACAACGCGGTCTACCTCGCCTGGTGCGAGTCCGTCGCCTGGGAGCACGCCGATCACGTCGGCACGGGTTGGGACGCGTGGCAACGCCTCGATCGCGCGATGGCGGTGCACGCAGTCCGGCTCCAGTACCTCGCGCCTGCGTTTGCGGCTGACGAGGTGCGCGCCGCCAACTGGATCGTGCGGAACGACGGACGTCTGCGCGCGACGCGTCGCTTCCAGATCCAGCGCACGAGTGACGGGCGTCAGCTGCTCCAAGGCGAGATCGACTACGTGTGCATCGAGATCAGCAGCGGGAAGCCGCGCCGGATGCCGTCCGAGTTCTTGTCGGCCTACGCCGTGCTGCCGGATGTCGCCGCCGCCTGGGAAGCGCGGCCTACCTGACCCTCAGCGCGGATCGAGTACCACCACGGGGATCACGCGCGGGGCCGCGTTCTTTTCGTAGTCGGTGTAGGGCGGATAGATCTCGACCATCTGTTTCCAGAGTCGGGAGCGCTCGTCGCCCTCTGCGACCCGGGCCCGTGCCGACACGGCCTTCGGGCCGACCATCAGCTCACAGTCGGGCTGGGCTTCGAGGTTCAGGAACCACACCGGGTGGTTCGGCATGCCGCCCTTCGACGCGATGATCACGTAGCTGCCATCGGCCTCCCCGTAGATGAGCGGGAGGGGGCGGGGCTCACCGGACTTCCGACCGATCGTCGTGAGCAGCAGCGTCGGCAACAGACCGGGCCCGCCGAGGTGCGTCGAGTCCCACATGTGGGCCTTCTCGGGGTCGGTCTGGTAGAGCTGGATGTGCTCGGCGATCCAGGGCACCTGTCGCATATCGGTCATGGGGTCCTCCGCGTGTGAAGAACGGGAAGCCTAGACCCAACCCCGGCTGCGCGCGAGTTCCCGGCGCGCGCTCGCCCTGTGTACTCTGTGGGCACCATGGAAGTGCCCCTCCTCGTCAACGATTTCCTGCACCGCGCCGCCCGGCTCTACGGCGAGAAGCTCGCCGTCGTCGACGGCGCCCACCGCTTCACCTACGCCGAGCTCCAGGCACGTGCGAACCGTCTGTCGAACTGGTTGCTCTCCCTCGGCGTCGGGCAGGGCGATCGCGTCTGCATCCTGAGCCCGAACTCCCACTTCTTTCTCGAGAGCTTCTACGGGACCAGCCAGATCGGCGCGATCCTGGTTCCCTTGAACTACCGCCTGGTGGCCGCCGATCACCAGTACATCATCGACCACGCGGGCGTGAAGGCGATCCTCGTCGACGGGGAGTACACGGGCATCGTCGACGAGATTCGTGGCGCACTGCCGAAGGTCGAACACTGGATCGTCGCCCAGCACGGAGGAGCGACGCCCGACGGCTGGATCGACTGGGAGGCCGGGATCGCGCCCATGTCGGATGCGCCGCCGCCCGCCCCGCCGACGCCGCTCGCTGAGAACGACGTCGTCTCGATCAACTACACCTCGGGGACCACCGCGCGGCCGAAGGGCGTGATGCTCACGCATCGCAACTGCTACCTGAACGCCTACAACATGATCGCGCACCTCGGCATCCACCACGGCGACGTCGAGCTGTGGACCCTGCCGATGTTCCACTGCAATGGTTGGGGCGGCGTCTACGCCTTGACGGGAATGGCAGGCACTCACGTGGTGTTGCGCGCCGTCGAGGGCGAGGCCATCTATCGCTTGATCGAGGACGAGGGCGTGACCTTCGCCTGCATGGCCCCGGCCGTACTGCGCACCATCCTCGACTACCCGGACAAGGCGAAGCACACGATCGCGACGAAGCCGCGTTTCGTCGTGGCCGGAGCTCCGCCGCCCGCCGCGTTCATCGAGCGGCTGGAGCGCGAGCTGGGCTGGGACTTCATCCAGATCTATGGCCTCACGGAGACGGCTCCTCTCCTGACCGTTTCCCAGCCCGACGCCCAGTGGGAAGAGGGCGACTACGCGCGCCGCGCCCGCGCGGGCGTCGCGGGGATCGGCGTCGAACTCCAGGTACTGGACGACGATGGGAAGCCCGTCCCGAAGGACGGCGAGACCGTCGGGGAGGTCTGCGCCCGTTCGAACGTCGTCTTCAAGGGCTACTGGGAGCAGCCGGACCAGACCGACGCGTGCCTCTACGACGGCTTCTTCCACACCGGTGACCTCGGCGTCTGGGACGCCACGGCGAGCGTCCACATCGTCGACCGCAAGAAGGACGTCATCATCTCGGGTGGCGAGAACATCAGCTCGCCCGAGATCGAGGATGCGCTCTACCAGCACCCCGCGGTCCTCGAGTGCGCCGTCATCGGCGTGCCCCACGAGAAGTGGGGCGAGACGCCGAAGGCCCTGGTGGTCCTCCGCGAGGGCGAGGCCCTGGACGAAGCCGGGCTGATCGCCTTCTGTCGCGAGCATCTCGCCCACTTCAAGTGCCCGACCTCGATCGAGTTCGTGCCCGAGCTGCCTCGCACGGCCACGGGGAAGCTCCAGAAGTTCAAGCTGCGCGAGAAGTACTGGGAGGGCGCGCGCCGCGTGAGCGGCTAGCCGGGCCGCCCTGCGTCGCGCTCGGCTGCGCGGGTCGCTACCGTCCGGCCGCCGCGGACCCAAGCGTCCGCCCATTCCCGGTGAGCCGAGTGTCGGCTCCCCTCGCGGAGCCGCCCTGGCCATGATTTCGGTATCGAACCTCGCGAAGAGCTACGGCGATCGCACGCTCTTCGAAGGCGTGACGCTCCAGTTCCAGCGCGGCGCGCGCTACGGGATCGTGGGCGCGAACGGCTGTGGGAAGTCGACGCTGCTGAAGATCCTGACCGGCGAAGAGAGCGCCAGCGACGGCGAGCTCTCCGTGCCGAAGCGGGCCGTGTTGGGCGTGCTCGGGCAGGACCATTTCCAGTACGAGCAGGAGCGCATTCTCGACGTCGTGATGATGGGCGACCGGGCGCTCTGGGACGCGATGGCCGAGAAGGAGCAGATCCTCGCCAACGCCGAGACCCACTTCGACGGCGACCGCTACGCCGAACTCGAGGAGCGCATCGTCCAGGCCGACGGCTACAGCCTCGAGGCGCGCTCGGCGGAGATCCTGGAGGGGCTCGGGATCGCCCAGGCCGTCCATGATCAGCCTCTGTCTTCCCTCTCGGGTGGCTTCAAGTTGCGCGTCCTGCTGGCCCAGGTGCTGGCAGCCCAGCCCGACGCGCTGCTGCTCGACGAGCCGACGAACCACCTGGACATCCTCTCGATTCGCTGGCTCGAAGAGTTCCTGCAGGACTACAAGGGCGCGGCCCTCCTGATCTCGCACGACCACCGCTTCCTCGACACGGTGGCTACCCACATCGTCGATGTCGACTACGACACCATCAAGGCGTATCCGGGGAACTACGCGCGCTTCGTCGTGGCGAAGCGCGAGGAGCGCGAGCGCCGCGAGAAGGAGATCGCCAAGCGGGAAGCCGAGATCGCCGAGCACAGGGCGTTCGTCGAGCGCTTCCGGGCGAAGGCCACGAAGGCTCGCCAGGCCCAGAGCAAGCTGAAGACGATCGAGCGCATCGACATCGAGCGCCTGCCCGAGAGCTCGCGGCGCTATCCGCGCTTCCGCTTCGAGCCCCAGCGGCCGAGCGGCCGACAGGCGCTCGCCGTGGAGGGAATCGCGAAGGCCTACGGGGACAACCAGGTGCTCCTGGGCGTCGACCTCACCATCCAGCGCGGCGAGCGGGTCGCGATCATCGGTCCCAACGGCATCGGCAAGTCGACGCTCCTGCAGGTGATCATGGGCGAGACCCCCGCCGATGCGGGCGAGGTCGAGTGGGGCTACGAGACCTACCCGGGCTACGTCGCCCAGGACCACAAGGCCCAGATCGGCGCCGGCCGCCAGACCATCGAAGAGTGGCTGACCGGCTACAGCCGCGGCGAGAGCGTCGGCTTCGTGAAGGGAAACCTCGCGGCTGTCCTCTTCACCGGGGACGAGACCGACAAGCGCCTCGAAGCGCTGTCCGGAGGCGAGGCGGCGCGGCTGATCTTCGCGCGCCAGTCGATCGAGAAGCCGAATGTGCTGGTGCTCGACGAGCCCACCAACCACCTCGACCTCGAGGCGATCGAGGCGTTGGTCGACGCGCTCCGCGCCTACGAGGGCACGCTGATCTTCGTCTCCCACGATCGCTGGTTCGTCAACGAGTTGGCCACGCGCATCATCGAGCTGTCGCCCGACGGCATGCAGGACTTTCCCGGCACCTACGACGAGTACCTGGCGCGTTCGGGTGAGGACCACCTGAATGCGGACGAGGTGCTGCGCCGCGCGAAGGAATCGAAGCGCGCGGCCCGTGGCGCCAAGAAGAAGGGCCGGCGCTAGCCGTCCCAGACGTCAGCGGATCGCCACCGGGTTGATCACCGCCTGGACCGAGCCGACGAAGCGAGGCTGCCCGAGTACGAAGAGGAACTCGGTGGCCTGATCCTTCGCGAGCTCAGCGGTGTTCATGTTCTCGAGCAGGTACACCCCATGCTTCGCGAGTAGGTCCTGGTGCACGGGAAAGATGATGGTGTCGCTCTCGCCGGGGACGACTTCGACGCCCCAGGTATCGGCGCCCACGGCCACCACGCCGAGCTTCGCCAGGTACTCGGCTCCCCCGACGCCGAGCCCGGGCTCGCCCTGCAGGAAGGTGTCGGGATCGCTCTCGGCGAGCGCCTGCCAACCCGTATGGAGCAACACCACATCGCCCTCGGAGATCTTCGTGTCTCCCTGAGCCGCCAGGGCCGCGACGATCTCGGCTTCGTTGATGGCCGTGCCGGCGGGCAGATAGGGGACGTCCTTCCACCCCGCGAGGTCGACGAGAATCCCGCGCGTGACGATCGGCGGGACCTCGTGGGTGCTGAACCGCGTGAGCCCATCGAGCCGGACGAACTCGGAGGCGTGCACGCCGTTGTAGTAGCGGTGGTTGATCCCGAGGTGGCCCAGCCCATCGAGTTGAGAGCCGATGCCGACCCAGGTCATCAGCAGGTCGTCGTTGAAGGTGGCCTGGTTCTCGCCGAGGGTCCCGCCCGAGGGATCCCCTCCGGTGGTCATGATCTGATACTTCCGCGTGCCGTAGGCAGGTGTGCGCGGACCGGTGGGAACGCCGAGCGCGTAGGTCTTTCCTTCCTTGACGAGCTTCATCGCCGCGATGACGTGCGCCGGCTTCAGGACGTTGACGGCGCCGAGCGTGTCTTCCGCCCCGTACTTCGACGGGTACCAGTCCTCTTCGGCGAATGCGGCCGGTGTCAAGAAGACGACGAGGGCGAGGAAAGCGAGCCAACGGGTGCAAGGTGCGATCATGGGAAGTTCCTTCCATGGCAGGGCGCGCCCAGTCTAGGCGGGATGGTCCTTCGCAGGGGAGTTTCGCGGTACGTTTCACCGGCTCCGAGACGTCGCGCCGAAGGACCGGAGGAGAGGTCGTTTTGGGGTCCGAAGACCACGTTCCGCTCTTTGCACGCTACGGGTTCACGCGGACTGCCGACTCCGCAGCGCCCCTCGTCGTCGAACCGTACGACGCGGTGTGCGTCCATGGTGCACTCCGCGCCACCGTCGTGGCCTCGGCGATCGATCTCGTCGGTGGCTTCGTGACCCGCGCATTGGCGGGTTCGGAAGCGACGTTCACCACCGACCTGTCGTTGCGAATTCCCGCTCCGTCGGCGCCGGACCGGCTCGTGGCCCACGCGGAAGTCTTGCGCCCGGGGCGTCGTCTCGTCACCACCGCGGTTCGGCTCGCAACCGGAGCGGTCGACTTCGCACAGGGCGTGGTGACCTTCATGCGGGTTCCGCGGGACCCGGGCACGGCCGCCCCCACCGACCTCGCGACGCCGGCCGAGATTCCGTTCCACCCGCTCGCTCGCCCGCTCGACGCCGAGGTCGGGATCGAACCGGTGTCGGGCACGCCCGGCACCGTTCGCCTGCCACTCGCGCCGCGCCTGCTGAACCCGGAAGGCGTCCTACAAGGCGCACTCGTGGCCCTGCTCTGCGAGTCGGCGGCGTTGGCGCGGGCGCAGGCGTCGGGTCTCGCGCATCGGGTCGTGACGGAGCTCGACCTTCGCTATCTGGCGGCCGCCTCGCTGGGTCCCGTAACGGCCACCGCCGATTGGATCGGCGAGCCTGACCAAGGCGCGTTGGCGCTTACGTTGCGCGACGAGGGCCGGGATCGTCGCGTCGCGACGGCGTTCGCGCGGCTCGCCCGTGCGCCTGGGCGCGGTACCGTGACGGCATGAACACACCCCCGCTGCCGTCGGATCTTGCCGGCAAGAGCGTCATTCTCACCGGCGGGTCGCGCGGCATCGGTCGCGGTCTGGCGCTCGTGCTGGGACGCGCCGGCGTTCGGCTGATGATCACCGGGCGCAAGGCCGAGCGACTTGATGCCGTGTCGAGCGAACTGGACGGTCTCGGTGTCGAGCATCGAACCCGGGTGTCGGACGTCGCAGATCGGGAAGCGAATCTGGCGTTGGCCGCGGCGACTCTCGAGGCGTTCGGTCAGATCGACGGGCTGGTCGCGAACGCCCAGTCCTTGCGTCCTGTGACGAAGCTCGCCGACGTCCAACCCAAGGACTTCGATCGCGTGGTCGACACGGGTCCGCGCGGCACCCTGTGGCTGATGCAGGCAGTCCTCCCTGCGATGCGCGAGCGTGGCCGCGGCCGCATCGTCACTTTCGGGTCCGCGATGGGCCTGACGGGAGCGCCGGGTTACGGGCCCTACTCGGCCGCGAAGGAGGCGGTGCGTTCGCTCACACGGACGGCTGCGCGGGAGTGGGGCGAGTTCGGGATCACGGTGAACTGTGTGTGTCCCGCCTCCGTGGCCCATCGGATGCCGGTCAGCGACGACGGCGGCGATCGCGCGGCCGCCTTCGCGACGATGTACGCGGAGCACCCGCTCCGGCGCGACGGGGATCCCGAGCTCGACATCGCGCCGACCGTGGCGTTCCTGCTGAGCGATGCGAGCCAATACGTCACCGGCCAGACCCTGATGGTGGACGGTGGCGGGGTGATGCGCGCGTGAGCGCGGGCGGAGACGCACCCAGCGGGGGCGCTTCCGAGGCTCCCGCCGTCGCCGCATGGCGCCGTTTCTGTCGTCGCCTCGAGGCGCTCGGAGAGGAGCTGGCCTCGGACCCCTTCCCGGGACACGCGGGCGATCTGACCGAAGGCGTCGCCCACCTGGCGGATCAGGTGTCGTGTTGGCTCGGCTGGGCCCTCGCGCACGCGGATACCACGGCGCCGTTCTTTCACCGCTCGAACGACCTGTTCACCCAATGGGGCGGTCCGAACCAGGACAACGTCTATCACCATGCGCGCATCGACCCGAGGCGTCGCTATCGGATTCGCGGCCAGATGCGCAGCTGCGAACGCTTCGCGCTGACCCTGCGCGTCGGGTTCATGCACATGCCCGAGTGGGGAACGCGCAAGGCGCTGTCGTCGCCGGACCTGGGGATCGGTCCCGGCGATCCGTTCGAGATCTGCTTCGGCGGCGACGGCAGCGAACCCGGCTGGGTCGAGATCCCCGAGGACGTCACGACGCTCTCACTGCGCGAGTTCTACGTCGACTGGCAGCCCGAGGAGCCGGCGGTGTTCACGATCGAATGTCTCGACCCCCCGGAGTCACCGCCGACCCGCGACGACGCGCTCCTGGCCGAGCAGCTCGAGCACGCCTGGGCACAGGTCGAGCACTCGATGCGCGGCTGGAACGACTACCTGCGCGAACATCGCGCTGCCGCGACGGACAACACCTTCACGATGCACGGGGCGGTGGCGAAGGGCCTCGCCGCCGCGCGCTACGCCTTCCTGTTCTGGGATCTGGCTCCCGACGAGGCGCTCGTGATCGACACGGACGTTCCCGACGCGCCGTACTGGGGCCTGCAGCTCGCGAGCCTCGGGTGGTACGAGCCCATCGACCCGGTGCATCGCATCACCTCGCTCAATCACCAGCAGATCGCGGTCGACCCGGATGGCCGGGCGCGCATCGTGCTGGCCCACCGGGACCCGGGCGTCGCGAACTGGCTCGACACCGGCGCGCATCGCGACGGGCTGCTGACGTATCGCTGGTTCTGGCCCCGTTCGGATCCGGCGCCCCAGGTGCGGGTGGTTGCCTTCGATGCGCTCGCAGCGTTGCTTCCCGACGACGCCGCGCGCGTCAGCCCCGAAGAGCGCCGAACCACTCTCCGCGACCGCCAGGCTCACCTCGCCTGGCGCTTCCGGACCTAGCAGGCGCCCGTGTCCTGGAAGGCGCCGGCGCGTCCGGACTGGGTGGAGGGGGTGAACCGCGGCGGGGGAGGGCCGGCCTGGGATGCCGCCGATCTGCCGCTGTCCGCGGACGAGTGGCTTCGTACGGCCGCGGCCCAGCGGGGCGTCGACATCGGAACGGCGCGTCGGCTGGACGCGGCCTTCGGTGCGCCGGGGTTCGAGGCCGAGTTCGCGCTGGCCCAGCTCCGGCGGCTGGGCGAGGCGCTCGAGCACGAAGCGCGGCTCCACCGCGTGGGGCGCTGGCTCACGCGTCGGTTCCTGCTCCGTCTCATCGAAGTGCGCTTCCAGTTGATGGCCGCGCTGGCCCAGGATCCAGGCATCGCCGATGAAGAGGTGCGCGCACCGGTCTTCGTGGCGGGGGCCCCGCGCACGGGGACGACGATCCTGCACCGGCTGCTGGCGGCGGACGCGCGGCACCGCGTGCCGCTCGGTTGGGAGCTGCTGCGCCCGCTGCCGACGCCGCGCAGCGCCCTGGTCTCGACGGAAGAGGCGACGGAAGACGCGCGGATCGGTCTGGCCGAAGTCGAGCTCTCCGGACCGCAGAGCGTCGTGCAGGACCTCCGCTCGATCCACACCTACGCGGCAAGCCGTCCCAAAGAGTGTCTGTCGGCGATGTCGTTCGCGTTCCAGTCGGAGGAGTTCACCGCGCGCTATGCGATCCCGAGCTACGAGGCGTGGCTCGAGGCCTCCGACATGGCGCCCGCCTATCGGATGCACCGCCTGGTGCTCCAGGTGCTCCAGCGTCGGCAGGACCGGGTACGCTGGGTCCTGAAGTCGCCGGTCCACCTGCACGCGCTTCCCGTGCTCTTCGGCGCGTACCCGGACGCCAAGGTCGCCATCACCCACCGGAACGTCCCGACGCTCCTCGCCTCGCTCACGAGTCTGATCGCCACGCTCCGCTACGCCCACAGCGACTCCGTCGACGTGGCGGCAATCGGCACCCACCACGTCGATCGCTACGCGGCCACCTTCGAGCGGCTCGTGGACGCGACCGAGGCGGGCGCGCTGCCGGAGGGGCAGATCCATCACAGCCACCACCGGGCGTTCATCGACGACCCGATCGCCGTAGCGCGGGAGCTCTACGGCCAGTTCGAGATCTCGCTGCCGGCCGATGTCGAGGCGGCCATGCGCGCCGTCGTCGAGACCAAGACCGATGACCACGCCGGGGCCCACCGCTACGACCGCGATCTCGTCGGGATCGCGCCCGATCGCCTCGCCGCGCGCTTCGTCCGCTACCACGAGGCGTTCGGCCTCGACACGGACACGGCGAACCCGGCCCAGAGCCCGTCCTGATAGACTGCCGGCCCTTGCCCCCCGCGCGCCGCGGACCCGAGCGCCGCGAGCGGCGAGGCCCGGACCCAAGGAGCTTCCCATGTCGATCGCCTTCGATTCGGCGACGCGCCTCGCTGCGCGCATTCGCGCCAAAGAGATCAGCTCTCGCGAATTGACCGAACTCTACATCCGCCGGATCGAGCGCTACGACGACGTGGTCAACGCCGTGGTCGTCCGGGATTTCGAGGCGGCGCTGACGGCGGCCGAGCGAGCCGATGCCGAGCTGGCGGCCGGCACGCCGCGCGGGCCGTTCCACGGCGTTCCGATGACGATCAAGGAGGCCTACGACGTCGTCGGGCTTCCCACGACCTGGGGGACGCCCGCGTTCCGGGACAACGTGGCGAAGCAGGACGCGGCGACCGTGGCATTCCTGCGCGAAGCGGGCGGCCACTTCCTGGGGAAGACGAACGTCCCGCTCCAGCTCAGCGACTTCCAGAGTTACAACGACATCTATGGCACCACGAACAACCCCTGGAATCTCGAGCGTACGCCGGGCGGATCGTCCGGCGGCTCTTCCGCCGCCCTGGCGGCGGGCTTCTGCGCGCTCGAGAGCGGCTCGGACATCGGCGGCTCGATCCGCAACCCGGCCCACTTCTGCGGCGTCTACGGCCACAAGCCCACCTACGGCATCGTGCCGGATCAGGGGCACGCGTTGCCCGGCGCCGTCGCTTCGCCGGACATCGCCGTGGTCGGGCCGATGGCGCGCAGCGCCGAGGATCTCGCGACTGCGTTGGAGGTCGTGTCCGGCGCCGACCGCTTCCACGAGCGCGGGTGGCGCCTGGCCTTGCCCGAGCCCGCGCGGAAGACCCTCTCCGAGTTCCGCGTCGCGGTCTGGGCCGACGATCCCGAGTGTCCGGTCAGCGCGGCCGTCGGCGATCGCGTCCAGCAGGTGGCCGATCGTCTCGCCGCTCTGGGGGCGAAGGTCGATGATCGGGCGCGTCCCGCCGGTTTCGACAGTGCCGCGATCTATCGGGTGTACCAGACCGTCTTGAACGGCCAGCTGTCGGCGGGTTTCCCGAACGAGGTGTACGCGAACCTCGAAGCGGCGGCGGGCCAGCTGGCCGACGACGACGAGAGCCCGGAGGCAGTGGGTCTGCGCACCATGACCCAGTCGCACCGCGATTGGGTGCGGGCCACCCACGCGCGCGGCGCGCTGCGCCAGAGTTGGAACGCCTTCTTCGAAGACTGGGACATCCTGCTCTGTCCCCAGATGCCGACGACGGCCTTCCCGCACGATCACACGCCCTTCATCGCGCGCACCCTCGATGTCGACGAACGCTGCCAGCCGTACGGCAAGCAGGTGTTCTGGGCCGGCCTGATCACGGCGGCCTATCTCCCCAGCACCGTGTTCCCGACCGGGCTGGCGGACGACGGATTGCCCATCGGTCTGCAGGCGGCGGGCGCCGAGTTCAGCGATCGCACCTGCATCGAGTTCGCCCGGCTCCTGGCCGACGAGTTCGGTGGCTTCCAGCCGCCCCCGGGCTACGGAGACGACGCGTGAGCGGTGCACCCCTGAGCCCGCTCGCGTGCGTCGACCGGGTCATCGAATGCGACAACGGCCGGGACCAGGCCGGCTACCGAGCGCTGCTCCACGACGACTACCAGGCGTTCGTGCACGGCCAGCCCACGTCGACCGATCCGGATACCGAAGCCGCCTCGCTCGCCGAATGGTGGCGCGCGGCGTCGGACGTCCATCTCGAGAAGCTCGAGGTCTGGGAGGAGCGGGGCGTCGTGACGCTTCGCTACACGCTCACCGGCACGAACGACGGCCCGTTCTACGGGCAGCCAGCGACCGGAAAGCACTTCCACGTCGAGAACTGCACGCTCCTCGAGGTCGTGGACGGACAGGTGCGCCGCGCTTGGCGCTACTCGGACACGCTCGGGCTGCTCACCCAGCTCGGGCTCCTGCCGAGCGCGGCGAGCTAGCCGCTCAGCGCAGGTCTTCGAGGCATTCCCAGAGCGCCTTGGCGCCCGCGGCGTTCGCCGCGGGGTCGCGCGGGTCGAGTTCGACCCGCCCGAGCACGTTGTGGTAGTAGCTCCCGCTCGTCAGCTCGGGCTGGGTGGCGCAGAAGAGCGTCGTCTGAGCGCCGGCGGCGAGGGGCAGCATGATCGCGCGCTTGAGGCCTGCCGCTCCAGACACGCCCAGCTCCGAAGCGATCACGCCGGGGTGCACCGCGTGGACGCGCAGGTCGGGCCGCCGCTCCGCCCATTCTCGTGCTTGCCAGAGGTTGCCGAGCTTGCTGCGACAGTACGCGAGTTGGCCGCCGAGCGGCGTGCGGTAGCGGAAGTCCGGGGTGCATTCCGAAGCCAGGATGTAGATGTCGCCGGTTACGAAGATCACCCGCGCGTTGTCCGCGAGGAGCCCCCGCGCGATCGCCCCTTGGAGCAGGGCCTGGTGGCCGAGCACGTTCGTGGCGAACGCGACCTCGTGACCCTGCGCCGACCGCGCGTAGCGCGTGGGCCAGAGGCCCGCATTCGCAACGAACAGATCCAGGGGACGCCCCGGAGCGAGTTGCTCGGCGAGCGCGTCGAGGCTGTGGGCGATGGCATCGAGGTCGGCGAGATCGAGGGCGAGGAAATGGGCGTCGCCGGCGGAGCGCTGCGCGAGTTCGCGCGCCACCGACGCCCCGCTACGGGCGTCGCGCGAGGCCATCCAGACCTGGGCGCCGCGTTCGGCGAGCCCCTGGCTGGTGGCGAGTCCGATCCCTCGGCTCCCCCCGGTGACGAGCGCGCGGGCGCCGTCGAGCCGCGGCGTGTCGGGGCAGTGCGGCGTGCGGGCGGCCTGACGCCAGCCGCCCAGGGCGAGTCGTCGGGCGGCCGAGATCGACGGGTGGCGGGTCACCCGCTCGGCGAAGGGCACGCTCACGCGTCCGCTCCGGCTTGCCTGGCACCGAGCAACGCACGGACCGCGCCCACCACTTCCCGGAGCCAGGCGTCTTCTTCCGCCCAGCGGTCTTCGAGTACGAGACGCCGCACCGCCGTGTCGACGATGGCGAAGATCAGAGTCGCGACGATCTCCGGATCCATTCGGCGCAGATGGCCGCGCGCGCTCCAACCGGCAAGCAGGGCTGCGAGGCCCTGCGTCACCCGCTCCCGCTTCGCTGCGAACCCGGCTTCCAGGTCTTCCTGGTCGCCGTCCATCGCGAACACGCGGTAGGCGTCCGGGGCCTGCTGCGCGTAGTGGAACAGGGCGCGAATCAGGGTCTCGGGATCGGGCGGCGGCGCGGCGGGGTCGAGGCCCGCGAAGGCAACCCCCAGCACACGATCGCCTTCGCGCACGCCGACCTCGGCGAGGAGGGCGCGCTTGGTCGGGAAGTGGTGGAAGAGGGTGCCTTCGGACACGCCGGCGGCGCTTGCAATGGTCGCGGTGGTGGTGCCGCCGAAGCCGGAGGTGGCGAAGAGCTCGGTCGCAGCGGCGACGAGGCGCTCTCGGGCCACGGCGCGCGGGGCGTCGGAGCGCGGGCGTCCTGCCTTCGCGCGCCGCTTGCGAGGGGAGTGGCGCTGCTTCTGGCGGGAGGCTTCCGCGGGTCTGGCTTTCTTCGCATTTCGTGTCACACTCGAATATTATCGAGTACAACTCGAAATAGCCAACCCGATTCGCGCTTCCAGGCGCGCCCGTCCCGAGAGGATCCCATGCGAAAGACCGAACCCTGGCAGCGAGTCGCGCTGCTCCTGGCAATCGCCGCCGCCACCCTGGGCGCGGGCATCTCCGACCTCGATCGCGAGGTCGTGACGCTCACGACCGACGCCGACGGCACGCTCCGCGAGCGCCGGATCTGGTTCGCCGAGCTCGACGGCTCGCTCTTCATTCGCACCACGCCTCGCGCCACCTGGGGGCAGAACGTCGCGCGCACCGGCGACGTGGAACTGCGCGCCGGCGAGCAGACCTACGCGTTCGCGGCGGTGCGGGTCGACGCACCGGCGGACCTCGATCGGATTCACGAGCGCTTCCGCGAGAAATACGGCCGTGACGACTGGTGGGCCGACCGCCTGCGGTTCTTCTTCGGCGGGAAGGTGACGTACCGCCTCGAGCCGCTTCCGGAGCCCTGAGGCGGGACGCGTGCCTGTCGAGCGCGCGGAAACGAAAACGGCCGCGGCGCTCGGTGCGCCGCGGCCGTGCGTTCCGGTCTGGGGCCGTTGGCCTAGCGACGCGCTCGCGCGCGCGTGAAGCCGGCGAGGCCCGCGAGGCCGAGGCCGAGCAGCCAGGCGGTGCTGGGCTCGGGAACCACCGTGCGGCTCAGCTCGATGCCCGTCACCGCGAAGGCGAAGGG
This sequence comes from Myxococcota bacterium, assembly GCA_039030075.1. Taxonomy (NCBI): domain Bacteria; kingdom Pseudomonadati; phylum Myxococcota; species Myxococcota bacterium. Next base: position 254,349 of record JBCCEW010000001.1, read on the forward strand.
CGCGATGAGGGTCGCATTGAAGGTTCCGAGGACCAGGCCGGCAGCCGACAGCCCTCCGCCCGGAGGCGAAGCGGCCAGCGTCAGGTTGCCGGACAGCAGGAACGACGGCGGGAGCGGCGCGTTGATCGCGCCCGTGCCGACGAGTCCTGCCGACAGGATCCCCGTGACCGGCGCGAGCAGCCCGAACACCGTGGAGCCATTGAGCGGCTGGGTGATCTGGAAGCCGAGGCCCGTCAGCGAGAACGCACCGCTGCTGAGCGTGCCGCCCACCGTCGGAGCGCCACCGGCGTAGAGCACGTTGTAGGTACCCGCCGTCACGTTGATGTTGGGACCACCCAGGTTGATGGTGCCGCCCGTGATCCCGTAGCTCACCTGCACCGGCGCCGCGGAGGCGGAGGAGCCGATGAGCAACAGGGCCGCAGAGGCGGCGGCGATGGCCGCGAAGCGAGCGGCCCGAATCCGATTCAGAACAGAAAACAGCATGAAATGTCCCCTTCCCAAAGAACGTGGGGCGCATGCTACCGCCCGGGTGTCTTCCCCTCCAGATGAAAATGGATTGCATTTTCAAAAACTGGGCGAAAATGTGCCGAAAATGGCCCAGTTGTGGGGGCTCTTCTCTACGGTTGGGACTAGCGGAGGTAGCCCATCGCCCGCAGCCGCTCGGCGATCGCCGGGTCGATCCGAACGTCTTCCGCGCGCACGTCCTGGGCCTGGTGGGTGCGTTGGTGGTCGGCGAATCCGGCCCGGAGCGCGTCCCGCTGCTCGGGCTCCCGCTCCGCCAGGTTCAGGTTCTCGCCTGGGTCGACCCGACGATCGAACAGGTACTCGGCGCCGGGGGCGTCCGCTTCGTTTCGATAGGCGTCTGGACTCTCGGGCGGGACGGCCGGAGCGTTGCGCGCGTAGACCCATGCCCCGCGGTGGAACGATTCCTGGATCGCAGCGTCGGGGAAGAGCGGAAATCCCAGCGCCGCGGCCGACGGCCGATCCCGGCGGGCTTCGTCCGTCGCGTCGGTCATGAGGGGGAGCAGCGATTCGCCGGCGAACGCCTCGGGCACGGGGACGCCGGCCATCTCCAGCAGGGTCGGGGCCACGTCGAGGTTGCGAACCCGCGTCGCCACGCGCACCGGTTCGGTGGCGAAGGGCAGGCGCCACACGAGGGGCACTTCGAGGACCGCCGAGAACACGTTGCGGGCGTGCCCGTGCACGCCGTGCTCCCCGAAGGTCTCGCCGTGATCCGACCCGAGCACCATCACCGTCTCCTGGCCGCGCGCTCCGCGCTCGACCGCGACGCGAACCCGACGCACCGCATCGTCGACCCAGCGAATCGACGCGACGTAGTCGGCTTCCGCACCCGTGCCGAAGGACTTGAACTCGGGTGGGGCCGCGTACTCGTGCACGTCCATGAAGTGCAGGTAGAGAAAGATCGGACGCTCGGGATCGCGCTCCGTGAGGAGTCGCTCGGCCTCGGTGACGACGCGATCCGCGTGTGGCCAGAGGGACGAGTGGTCGGCCCGTTGCTGGCCGTCGGCCCCTTTCGGAAACAGATAGCGGTCGAACCCCTGGTGGAACCCGAAACTCTGGTGCAGCCACCCGTTGGTTTGAACACCGTAGGTCGCGTAGCCCGAGTCCTGGAGCTGCTCGGCCAGCGTGAGCGCACGTTCACTCAGTCCATCGTCGGGCAATTGGATGGCGTGACTGGTCGGCCAGAGGGAGGTCATGAGCGACGCCATCGAGATCTTCGTCCAGGAGGACTGGGCCAGGACCTTCTCGAAGACCACACCGCGCTGGGCCCACGCCTCGAGTTCGGGCGTCGTGGGGCGCGCTTCTCCGTAGGGCGTCGTTCGGTCGGCGCGCAGGGTGTCGACCACGATCAGCACGAGGTCCGGATGCGGGATCTCGGCGAGGCGTGCGGCGATCGTCCCGCGCGGCGCCGCGTCGTCGCAAGCGACGAACGCGAGCAGGCAGACCGCGAGCGCGCCAATCCGGCGCTGCAGGCTACGGCCCACGCAGGATCTCGCGGCCCAGCGATGCGTGGGGACGGCCGGCTTCGGTATCGAGCCAGGGCTGGAGCAGGCCTTCGGCGTCGGTCCTCCGGTCGCTCGCCATGTACGCGCGCGCCAGGTTCAGACGAACGCCAGGGACTTCGGGGAGAGCGGCGTGGGCTTCCTCGAGAAGCGAGACGGCGCGGGTCGCCAGACCCCGCTCGAGGTAGAGCGCACCGACGGTATCCGCCACGTAGGGATTGCCGTCGGAGAGGCGATAGGCCTCTTGCGCCGCGGTCAACGCGGCCTCGGTGTCGCCACGCTGGGCGAGGAGGTCCGCCAGGTTGTTGTGAGGACGAAAGTCGGTCGAGTCGAGCGCGATGGCGCGCCGATAGGCGTCGATGGCTCCGTCGGTGTCTCCCTGGCCGCTTCCCGCCCGTGCGACACCGAGCCAGAAGTGCGCTTCGGCATCCTCGGCGCCCGCGGCCAGGTAGCGCTCGCAGTCCTCGACGGCGCCCGCAAAGCGCCCCGCGGCGGTGCGGAAGCGACACCGAACGCGGAGTGGGGTGGCGTCTTCGGGCGCGAGTTCCAACGCGCGGCTGGTCGCGGCATCGGCTTCTTCGATGGCTCCGGCGGCGAAGCCGACCTCGGCGAGCAGCGCCTGGGCGGGGGCGTGCTCCGGGAAGCGCGAGACGGCAGCGCGCGCCTCCTGGAGGCCCCGATGCGCGTCTCCCAGGGCGTGGAAGCGCGCGATCTCGACGACGGCCCAGGTGTCGTCCGCATGCGCCTGCGCCAATCGCTCGATCTCGGGCAGGGCCTCGCCGTCCCGTCCCGCGCGTCGCAGCCACTGTGCGTACCAGACGCCGAAGCGCGCCGACTCCGGAAAGCGCTCGCGCGCCTCGCGCGCGATCTCGACGCTGTCCCGCAGTCGGGTGGCCGGTCCCGAAGCGCGCGCTCGTTCATTGCGCCGTTGACGTGCCTGCAGGAGCAGCGCCCAGGCATCCTCCGAGTCCGGCGCCATGCGTGCCCAGCGTGCCGAGGTGGCTTCCGCTTCCTGCCACTGACCGCGGAGCGCCGAGAGGCGCGCGAGCGCGGCGACGGGCTCGGCCCAGCCCTGGTCGCGCACCATTGCGAGCCCGTAGCGCCGCGCCGCTCCCTCGAGATCCCCCTGGGCCTCCCGGGCTCGACCGAACCAGTACTGTGTCGGTGCCAGGTCGAGCTCGGACACCACCTCGGAGAGCACATCGGCGGCGCCTTGCGCATCGCCGCTGAAGAGAGCGAGGCGCCCGCGTAGGTAGTCGGCGCGCACGGCCACGGCATCGGGGAGGCGCGCGTAGTCGTCGATGCAGTCGTCCGCCGCCTCGACCGCGCCCCGGTCGAGGCTCAGCTCGCACGAGAGGAGCTTCACCGCGGCCACGGGGGCGCGCTCGGCCTGCCACGAAGCGAGCGCGGCTTCGGCAGCGTCGAGATCTCCGCGCGCCATCAGGCGCTGGACCCAGGGCACGACCGCGAGGGACGACGCGCTCCCTTCCGCGTAGCGTTGCAGGGCGGCGTCGGCTTCCTCCGGCTTCCGCTCCAACGCGGCGGCGGATGCGCGGATCATCTCGAGCTCGGCCTGGGTCGGATCCGCGGCGAGGGCCGTATCGACCGCCTGGCGCAGCGGTCCGGCATCCCCCGTCGTCTGGGCGAGTGCGATCCAGAGTTGCCACGAGGCGAGGTCCGACGGAACGGCGTCGAGTCGGTCGGTGAGCCAGCGCTGCGCAGCGTCGTGTTCTCCGCGGGCGATCTGCAGTTGGGCGCGGACGCGTTCGAAGGTGGCGAGTGACTCGGGGTCGTCGCCCAGCGCGGCGAGGGCGGCGTCCGCGGCCGCGCTCGCTTCTTCGGTGCGCCCTTCGGCGAGGTAGAGCTGTACCCGGGCGAGGTGGCTCGCGGGGTGAGAAGGGTCGAGGTCGCGGGCCCGATCGAGCGAACCGACCGCGGCGTCGAGGTCGCCGAGGTCGAGCTGCGCCTCGGCCATCAGCAACAGCGCGTCCCGACCGCGGACGGTGTCGTCCACCCAGCGACCCGCGCTGGCGACCGCGAGAGCCGGGTTCTGCACCAGCAACGCGGTGCGTGCCAGGGCGAGTCGCACGTCCGGGTCGTTCGGGAACTTCTCGGCACCGACCTCGAGGAGCCAGAGCGCGTCGGGCGCTTCGCCTGCGCGAGAGAACAGCTCGGCGAGTTCGACGAGCTCGGCAGGCTCTTCAGGAACCACGCCGCGCAGATCGGCCAGCGCCGCGACGGCGGCTTGCCGGTCCTCGCGCGCGATGGCAAGCGGAACCTGCTCGCGCGCTGCGTCGAGCTCCCGCTCGTCGGAATCGCAGGCGAGTCCGCACACGACCGCACAGAGCACCGTCGCCACCAGGGCAGGGCGGGTCGCGACGCGGCAGAGGAAGGAAGGGAGGGACGACACGGCGGGCAGGCTAGCGGGTGGAGTGAGCGGCCTTGGGGCGCGGTCGGAATCGACCCGCGCTCTCTGGCTCTGGACTTTCTGAAGTTGACATTCATTTTCAATAAGCGCACCTTCCGGCGCGCCGGGTGGGTTCCACCCGGGCTCGGCCCTCTGGAGGCTCCCCATGCGGTTGGCGGCGTTGGCACTGACTTGGCTTTCGACGGCCGTAATGATGGCGATCCCGGTGTCTGCCGTTCCTCAGAGTTGGGACATCGACGAGACCCAGAGCCAGCTCGTCTTCACGATCCCGGACTCGCCCGATTTCGTGATGGTTCCGAGCGCCGAGTTCCCGCCGTTCATCGCCCTGATCCTGAAGTTCCGCAACCAGACCAGCCTGGACTTCGGGCCCTGGAACGACGGAAACGCGGCCGATCTCGACGGCACGGTCGCTTCGGACTACGTCGCGGGCACCTCGATTGCCTTCACCTCGGGCACCCACCTGATCGGCGGGCTCGACTCGGGCAGCTACCGGCCCAACCCCGCGTCGTTCAACCCCGCGCTCGTGAACGCGCAGAACCCGAACGGTCAGTACTCGGATGCAACGACCGGGACGGCCACGATCGGGGCGCGGGTGCGCGGTGAGACGATCACCGGCTTCGAAACCGATGGGTCCTTCCTGAGCTTCGACGATCTGCAGTTCGATATTTCGAGCGCCGGGCCGATCACGATCACCGGCACCAGCTTCGACAGCACCGCCCTCACCGTCGGCATCTCTGCGATGACGATGGACTACGACGGGTTGGTCACCCTGGCCGGCCAGCCGATCCTGGACCAGTTGGACACGGTGTTGCCGACGAGCGGCTTGATCGGCCCGAACACGGCCACAGGCGGCACCATCGCGCCCTCGGCCGGGAACCCGAGCATCCCGCAGATCACGATCCCGATCGACGTGGACGTCACCTTCGATCTCAACGGGCTCCCGATCGACGGCACCCTCACGGGCCAGATCGTGGCACTGCCCGAGCCCTCTCTGCGTGCGTCGCTCATCTGTGGCGCGGTCGCCTTGTTCGCTCTCGCACGCGGACGCTCGCGAAGGCGCTAGCCATTCTGCTCGCCACCCCCCAACTGCGGACGCTTCGGCGTGTCGCCGCCCGGACCCTTGTGCTGGCGTTGGCGTGGACGCTCGTGGCAGGAGGCGCCGCAGCGCAGGACTCTGACGACGAAGAGCCGGCCGACGACGAGACGCTTTCGCTGGGAGACATCTTCGTCACGGCCCAGGGGCGGCGCGAGAAGCAGGAGACGATCCCCATCAGCCTGACGGCGTTCTCCGGACGCGACATCGAGGAGCGCCAGATCGAGGGCGTCCAGGAGTACTTCCTCCAGACGCCGAACGTGAGCTTCACGAACAATGGCAACCGGGCGCGTAGCCAGGTGGCCGTGCGCGGTGTGGGCAACATCGGCGGCCGTGCCAACACGTTGGGCATCTACGTCGACGGCTTCAACGTCGCGCCGGGGCAGTCGATCCGTACCTTCGATCCGGCGCTCATCGACATCGAGAGCCTGGCGATCCTGCGCGGGCCCCAGGGCACCTACTTCGGCCGCAACGCGACCGCCGGCGCGATCAGCATAACGACGGTGAAGCCTCAGCAAGAGTGGGGCGGATCGGCCGAGATCGGTTTCGAGCGCTTCAATACCTGGAAGGCCCGGGCCGTGGTCAACGCTCCGATTCTGAAGGACGTGCTGGCCGTCCGCGTGGCCAGCTACGTCGAGCAGTCGGATGGGTTCATCGAGAACACCGGGCCGGGCAGCGAGGCCGACCTCATCGCCGGTGGTGGTCGCGCGTCCTTGCGCTGGACGCCGACAGAGAACTTCACCTATGACGTGAGTGCACGACTCACCCGCTCCGACCAGGGCGCCAACAACTTCGTGGCGCGCGATCCCATGACGCTGGATGTGCCAGATCGCCTCCGAATCGCGACCGATTTCAACCAGCGCTCCCGCAATGAGGGCTTCTTGATCGTCGGCAACGGCACCCTCGATTTCGGGCTCGCGAAACTCACGTCGATCACGGGCTACATCACCAACGACTATCTCGAGGTCAACGACCGGGACGAGACGATCGCGGCCGAACTCGTTGGTACTGCGGGCAACGACCTCGAGTCGATGAGCCAGGAGGTCCGCATCGATGTCACGCTCTTCGATCAGGTCGATCTGATCGTCGGGGGCATCATCGCCCGGGACGAGCTGGGCACAGACGGGGTGTTCTTCACCGACCGTGACAACCGGTTCAACGACACGATCTTCGAGCTCAGTCTCGACGAGGAGACGGAGACCTGGGCCGTGTTCGCCGACGCCGTCTGGCATGCGACCCCCCAGCTCGATGTCGGCCTGACCGAATGGGGGATCCGGCCGCGAGTCGACATCACGCTTGGCGGGCGCCATACCGAGGTGGTCACCGAGCGAAAGGACCGGCAGAGCGCCCTGTTCTTCCCCGGCTTTCCGCCCACGGTCGCAACGAATCCGGGCCAGCGCGAGCGCGATCGGGACTTCTCGTACCGCGCGATCCTCACCATCCACCTCAACGACTCGGTGCTCGCCTACGTCTCGAACTCGACGGGCTTCAAGAACGGTGGGGGGACGGGCATCGTCGATCTCGGGGAGGCGCGGACCTTCGATGACGAGCGGATCCGCAGCTGGGAGGCCGGCCTCAAGGCGCGGCTCTTCCAGGAGCGGCTGCGGCTCACCGGCGCGGTCTTTCGCTACGACTGGAAAGACTTGCAGGTGCGCACGGCCGGGGATCCGATGTTCCCGAGCCTGATCCAGGTTCAGAATGCGGCGCGCGCCCGGAGCGAGGGATTCGAGGTCGAGGCGACGGCGCTTCCGTGCCGCGGATTGGACCTGATCATCCCATGCAACGGCCTCGAACTCGGCTTCGGAGCCGGCTACGTCAAGGCGGAGTACGAGCGTTTCCGCGACGCCTCATTCGAGGGAGCCCCGGCGGGAGGAGCCGACCTCACCGGCGAGGTGCTGCCGCGCGCGCCGGAATGGACCTTGAACGGCTACGGGCAGTACACCTTTCCTGCGATCAATACCGGGCGCCTCGGGCTCGTGGCCGCGTTCCTGCGCGGAGAATGGTCCTACGTCGACGACACCTTCTTCGATGTCGGCGCGAGCTTCCTGAAGCGGACCACGCAAGATCGTCGGTTCTTCGTTCCTTCCTACAGCGTGGTCAATCTGCGGGCGGGCTTCGAATCGGATCGCTTCCGATTGGTCGGCTACGTCGAGAACCTCGCCGACAGGAAGTACTTCACGGGGGTCCGCCGCTCGTTCCAGGGGGACGCATTCCCTGAGCGCGTCGACCCCCACCCGCGTATCTTCGGGATCCGGCTCACCGCATACCTGTAAGGGCAATCCTCCGAGTGAGGAAGGAAGCGAAGAAGGCTCGGCGCCGCTGGTGGTTCTGGCTCCACTCCTGGTTGGGCCTGAAACTGTCGATCCTGCTCGGGTTCGTGCTGGCCACGGGAACCCTCGCGGTCCTCAGCCACGAAGTCGACTGGTTGCTCGAACCGGCGATGCGCGCGGACGGGATCGAACCGGAGGCGATTGCCTGGGGAGCCGCGTTCGACGCAGCCCGGCGCGAACGCCCCGAGGCCGCGTGGTTGAGCTTGACCCGACCCGTCGGGGACGGGTTCGCGCTCCAGGCGACGCTCATTACCTCCTGGGGCGAGCCGGTGCGGCTGTGGCTCGACCCGCGCGACGGGTCGTTCCAGGGGGAGACGCGTTGGTTCAACGTGCAGCGTTTCTTCCGAATGGTGCACCGCCACCTGATGTTGCCGCCGAAGGTCGGCATTCCCATCGTGTCGGCGCTTTCACTGCCTTTGCTCTTGTCCCTCGTCAGTGGCCTCGTGATCTACGGGAAGTTCTGGCGCGGCTTCTTTCGCCGGCCTCGTTTCGAGCGACGGCCCCGTCTCTGGCTGGGGGATCTCCACCGTCTGGCCGGCGTCTGGAGCGCGTGGTTCGTCGCGCTGATGTCGATCACGGGGATGTGGTACCTGGTCGAGAGCCTGGGAGGCGATGCGCCCGTGGTGTTGACGGTCGAAGTGCCGGCGCGCGACGAGCGACTGCCGGCCGACTTCGATGGAGCGCGCCTCGATGCCGCCGTCGAAAGCGCCCGAGCCCAGCTGCCCGGGCTGGCGGTCGAGTCGATCGTGTTTCCCGAAGAGGCGGACCGCGCCCTCGTGGTGGGCGGTCAGCTCACGGCGAGTCTGGTGCGATCGCGCTCCAACGCGGTCCACTTCGACCCCATTACCGGTGCGGTTCTGGGAAGTCGTCGCGGGGAGGAACTCGGCGTCCATCAGCGCCTGTCCGAGGCGGCAGATCCGCTGCACTTCGGGACCTTCGGCGGGCTGACGACGAAGTTCCTCTGGTTCGTCGCGGGTCTCTTCCTCACCGGTCTCGCGATCAGCGGGGCGCTCGTCTACGTCGAACGGATCCGACAGGGACTCGAGCGCGGGCAGCTGGGTCGACGCGGGTCGGCAGAGAGTGAGACTCGGCCCGAGGTGTCGGCATGAGCGCTCGATGGCGTATCTGGTGGACCGGCCTCGGGCCCTTGCGCTGGCCCACGCTGCTCTTGCCGGCGGTCGCGCTCGTTCTGAGCGTCGTCTACGAGCCGGTTCCGTGGGGCTGGCGGGATCACGGCGCGCACACCCTCGGCGAGGCGGAGGCGAAGCTCTTCACGCGCGGACGGGTACGCGCGGGACGCGACCTGGAGCTTCGGCTCGAGCTCTCCCGCGACGCGTCGTTCGGTCTGGAGATCGTCGAGGGACCGCGGGTGCGCGTCGAGCCCGAGCGCGATCCCGAGTCCGAGTCGCACGCCTTCGAGACGTCCCTCGCCGTACCGCCCGGCGCGGAGCGCGTGGTCATCCGGCTCTTCGACGCACGCTTCCAGGAGGTGCGTTGGGATCTGGGTCGGCCGCGCTAGGTCGCGCGGGTCTGGACGCGACGTGCGGCGTAGATCAGAGCGGCGGCGAGGGCGCCGAGGCCCCACCCGCCCAGCGCGGGGACGGCGGGCGGCGTCACGCCCAACGCGACCCCTCGAGGTCCGCTCCCCGCCGCGGCCGGAAACGCCGAGTGCAGATTGATCAGCTGGGTCAGCCCGCCACCGGACAGGTCGGCGCTGAACAAGCCCTCGGCGCTGGAGCCGCTCACGCCGTCGACGGTGACGTAGAGGGTCTTGGCGTCGAGGGTGATCTCGCGGAGCACGGGGGGCCCAAAGAAGGCCGAGCGGTCGATGATCTCGACCGGGTTCCCGCCCTCGAGGTCCGAGCGGAAGACGCCGTCGAGCGCGTCGACCCAGAAGAGGTGGGTGTCGTTGACGGCGATGCCCGTAAACGCATCGGATGTGCTTCCGGTGACCAGCACGGTCGGGTTGGCGCCGTCCAGCTCCGCGCGCACGATCACGTCCGCGCTGACATCGGTCCAGTAGAGGAAGGTGTCGCTCGAGGCGAGCCCGACCGCATCGTAGTCGGGCGCCATCAGCCCGAGGTCCGTGGTGAAGTCGAGCAAGCGCGTCGGCACGGAGCCGTCGAGACGCGCGCGGAACAGGCCCTCCTGTTCCGAGTCGACCCAGTACACGAACGTGTCGGCCAGGGTCACACCGCGCGGCGCCCAGGATCCGGTTCCGTAGGGTCCCGTTCCGAATACAGCGACGAGGTCCACGATCTCTTTCGCTCCCGACCCGTCGAGGTCGGCGCGGAACAGGCTCTGCCCGTTCGCCCAGTAGAGGAAGAGGTTGTTGGCGGCGATCCCACTGGGCGCGCCACCGGTGTCGACGATCTCGCTGGCGCCGGATCCGTCGACCGCCGAACGGAACACGCCCCGGCGGGTCTGGTCGGTCCAGAACAACCGTTCCGAGACCATTGCGGCCGCGGCGGGGAATGCCGTCGACAGGCAGAGCACGAGCAGGAGGCAGCTTCTCATGCGCGGTGGGCTCCGGGCTTCGGGGGTACGACGGGCCACCGAGCGCACCCCTCCACGCGCGCAGGCAACCCACCTCAGACTGCAAGACATGGCAGCCGTCGTAAAGCGAACAATCCTGCGTAGGCGTGAAGCGCGCGTCACGAACGTGGTGAAACCCGCTGGAAAGGAGCGGACCTCCAACGGAAACTGCGCCCCGGTTGCGCGAGACGTGCGGCGGTCGCCTCGGCTTGGAATTCGGGGGTGGTACCAGGGGTGGGTCGGGACGGCCGGAGGGCTGGGAAGCGGGGCGGGTTGCTCGCCCGGCGGACGCGGGGTACCGGTGTTGCTCCCCGCACGCTGCGCGGCAAAGGGCGTCATGGATTTTTCAGCGGTTCCGGATGAAACCCCCGTTCTCGTCGGCGTCGGCCAGTGCGTCGATCGCGTCGGAGCGCCGGCCTACCAGGGCTGGTCGGCCGTCGAGATGGCTGTCGAAGCGAGTCGCGCGGCGATGGCGGACTCCGGTGCCGCCGACCGCATCGGTGCCGAGATCGATTGGATCGCGACGACGCGGACCTTCGACGACTCGGCGCGCCACTTGAAGCTTCCCTTCGGTCGCTCGAACAACTTTCCACGTTCCATCTGTCGGCGGCTCGGAATCCGCCCCGCGACGGCCACCTGGGAGGACGCCGGCGGGAACACGCCGCAATCCCTGTTGGCGGAAGCCTGTGAGCGCGTCGCATCGGGGGAATTCCGCGCGGCGCTGCTCACGGGCGCCGAGGCGATCGCGACGGCGCGCCATCTGGTGAAGACCGGGGGACAAGCCGACTGGTCGGAGGAGCTGGACGAAGCCGTCGAGGACCGTCAGGGCCAACAGATCCAGGGGATCCTCTCGATCCACTCCTACCGTCACGGTCTGTTGGCCGCACCGCCGCTCTACGGGCTCTGCGAGAACGCCCGACGCGGGCGCGCGGGAGCCGACCGCGCTGCCTGGCGCGCCGAGATGGCCACCTGGTTCGCACCCTTCTCGGCGTGCGCCGCGGCGAACCCCTACGCCTTCGCTGAGAATCCCGCGTATACCCCTGCCGAGATCGCTCAGGTGACCGCCGAGAACCGGCTGATCGCCGACCCCTATCCGCGCCTCGTGGTGGCGCAGGATCGGGTGAACCAGGGCGCTGCGGTGCTCGTCACCCGAGTCGACGTTGCGAGACGACTCGGCGTCGCTGCCGAGCAATGCGTGTTTCTGCACGGCTATGCAGCCGCGAAGGAGAAAGTCGTCGAGCACCGGGCGGATCCGAGCGCCTATCCCGCGGCGGTCGCGGCAACGCGCCTGGCGCTCGAGCGGGCGGGGATCGGTCTCGACGACCTGGCGGCCTTCGATTTCTACAGCTGCTTCCCGATCGCGGTGTCGAGTGTGGCCGAGGGGCTCGGCCTCGCGGCCGACGATCCGCGGGGTCTGACGGCGACCGGGGGCCTCCCGTACTTCGGCGGCCCCGGCAACAACTATTCGATGCACGCCATCGCCAGCGTGGTGGGGCGCTTGCGCGCCGACCCGGGCAGCGCAGGCTTCGTGGGAGCGAACGGCGGGTTCCTCTCGAAGTACGCCGTGGGGATCCTCTCGACCCGGCCCGCGCCTTTCCGCGCCTGGGACAGCGCGGCGCTGCAGGCCGAGATCGACGCGGTGGAGTCGCCGCCGTTCACCGAGACGCCCTCGGGCCGTGCCACCATCGAGACCTACACCCTGATGTACGGGCGCGACGGCAGCCCCGAGCAGGCCGTGATTCTCGGACGGCTCGCGGACGACGTGCGCTTCCTGGCCACGGCCAAGGAAGACGAGAGCGCCACCCTCGCCCAGATGGCGAAGGAAGAACCGCTCGGCGCGGCGGTCGTCGTGGAGACCGGCGAAGACGGCAATCGCTTCCGGCTCGCCTGAGGCGGAAGCGCTCTCCTCAACCGCGGGTGGGAACCGGTTGGAGTCCGTGCGGCGACGACTCCGGTGCGGTCGCGGGGATGGGCGCGGCGCGGAGGAACAGGCGCGGCAGCCAACCCACCCCGATCACGACGGCAAGGACGAGGTAGGCCGCTCCCACCTGGTCCTGTTCTGCCACCAGGTAGTAGTTGCACACGCGCACGGGTGCGGCCTTGTAGAGCCAGCCGAGGGTGACGAGCATCGAGACCGCGTTCGACCAGACGAAGGCCCGGGTGACGCCCGAGAGTCGGGGCCACGACCAGCCGAGCGGCAGACCCACGAGCAGCGGAATCGTCACGCACTTCAGAACGCCGACGACCGGGTTCTCGAGCGCGGCGTCGAGCATGCGCGGCAGCATCCAGATCGCCGCGGCGAAGAGCGCCACCAGCAGCGCGGACGGGGCAAATCGGTCCGCACCCCCGCGGCCGCGGGGCGCGAGTAGAAAGCCCGCGATCGCGAGGCTGGGGAGTTGCACCAGCGCGTGCGTGAGCATCCGCGTCTCGAGCCACCCGCCGAAGAACACAGCCGCGCTCGTCCACAACGCGAGTCCGATCGCGATCCGGCGCGTCACAGGCTGCGCGCCCAGGCCGCGATCGCGGCGCTGGCTTCCAGGTCGCTGATCCGTGCGAGACGCCCCTTGCGATCGATTCCGTGGATCGCCGCGTTGTGCTCGAAGCCGCGGCTCGGGCTCGGGACGGCCACGATCCCGAAGGTGGCGAGGGTGGTCTCGAGCTCTGCCGCATCGTCGATCCGGGCGAAGCGCCAGCGCGCGCCGTCGGCGCCGAAGTGGCGGGCCACGCGTGCGAGCTGCGCGACCGTGTCGTTCGCCGGGTCGAACGAAACGCTCACGAAGCGAAGGTCGCTCCCGCGCGCCTGTTCCGTTCGGACGAGCTCCCCGAGGTCCGAGCTCATCTTCTGACACACGTCCGGGCAGGTGGTGAAGATGAACTCGACGAGTACCGGGGAGCCCGCGTAGTCGTCCCAGGAGAACGCGAACCCGCGGTGATCGCGGAGGGATGCGGCGGGGAGAGGCCGCGGCGCATGTTCCACGTCGAGGCGTCGGGCGCCCTCCGTCGTGACGGCTCGGAAACCGTCCGTGGCGACGGCAAAGGACACGAGCCCCGCGACGACGACCGCTGCGACCGCTGCGCGCTCCATCATCTGGACCGCCTGCTACGCGACGCTCCGGGCGCGAACCGCGATCCGCACCACGAGGAGCAGGGTGGCCACGACGACGAGGGCCCCGAAGACCGAACCGACGAGCGCGATGCCGTGCCATTCCTCGAGGTGGATGGCCCAGCGGCGGGGCACGCTCTGGGCGCCCGCTGCGAGGAACGCGCACGTGAAGCCGAGCCCGGCGATGGCGTAGGTCCAGAGGGCGACCCGGTCTGCGGCCGAGTCGCCGGTGCCTCTCGAGTAGTGGAGGGCAAACCCGAAGAACATCGAGACCAGGCCGAGCACCAGGTAGAAGTGGAAGTGGCCCGGCACCCACTGGGTGTTGTGCATGACCTGGTTCGCCGCGATCGTGCCATCCACGACGGCCGGGATCACACCAGCGGACCAGCCGAACATCGAGAGCACGAGGAAGCCGCTCGCTGCGGTCCAACGGATGCCCGAGCGGTGGATCAGCGTGAGGGCACCGAACGCGGTCACCACGAGCACCGGGAAGCCGCTCCCGTAAGAGATCACCTGGCCGAGCACGTGCAGCCAGGTGGGCTGAGCGAAGTCCATGAGCAAGTGGTGCGGGTAGACGATCACCACGAAGATCGTCGAGATGTTCCAGGCGGCGAGGAAGACCTTGTTCACCTTCCACGGACGCCCCGTGTAGAGCGGGAGCAGCTCGTAGACCGCGGTGACCGACATGTAGATCGTCGCGTTGATGAAGACGTGGCCGAACATGTAGATCATGTTCTTCGCGAGCAGCGCGTCGATCTCGAAACTCGGGTTCAAGATGCCGACGATCGACAGGACGATGATCGAGGCCCCGCTCACCAGGCCCAGGATGTTCACGATGAGCACCATCGTTCCCGCGACGACGCTCGCCGGCGGCGGCTCTTCGCTGGAGTTGCCGAAGAGCTGAGGCCAGCCGAGGGCATTGCCGAGCGAGCCGTAGCGGGCGAGGATCGCGCGGGCGTTGTCGAGGTGGAAGAGCAGGAAGCCCACACCGACGAGGGCGAGCCCGGTCAGATGGATGGCCGCGGCACTCGGCGCCCACTGGCCGCCCGAGTTCTGGGGGAGGGGGTAGAGGAAGGTCCACGCTCCGGCATAGCTGCCGAGCAGGCTCGGCCCCAGGAGCAACACGGCGCCGATCAGGAACAAGACGAAGTTCGCGATGAAGATCTTCCGCGACAGCTCCACGTGCTGCGAAAGGAAGTGGTAGAGGATGGCGGCGCCACCGACGCCGGAGATCCCGACCATCCCCACGCCGTGCATGGTCATGAGCTGGTAGAACCAGGTGAGCGGAAGCTCGATCAGCCCGGCTTGGCCGAGGCGCATGACCAGACCGAAGACCATCATCAGCGCCACGACGATGCCCACGGTGGCGAAGTAGACCCATACCCAGGCTTCGGGGCGACGGGGGTCCTGAATCGAAGTCGGCGCCGCCACTACAGGGTCTCCCTGGCGTCGGTGACGCTCAGCGCGGCCAGCATGCCGTGATGGACGAGGCCGCAGTACTCGAGGCACATGATCCGATAGGTGCCTGGGTCGTCGAACTTGAAGGCGATCTCGTTCACGTACCCCGGCATGGCCTGGACCTGGGCGAGCACGCGGTTGGTGTCGTCGTAGATCGCGAAGCCATGGTTGACGTCGGCGCTGCCCACCCGGAACAGCACGGACTCACCGGCCGTGAAGTCGGTTTGCGAGATCTCCCAGCGCCACTGGTGCGCGGTGACGTCGACGACCGTCGACTCCACGCCGTCGGGCGAGTAAGGGAGGTGACGGAGGGTGAGGGCGGGGACGATGAAGAAGCCGGCCAGGAGGATGAAGAAGAGTTGCTTCCGCAGGCTGTAGGCGCGCGGTTGCACGGTGTCGTAGGCGGCTTCGTCCCCGGAACGGGCGAGGACGAACAGGAAGATGCCGACCATCAAGGCGATGCCGGCGAAGCTGATGAGCGTTGCGGTGGCTTGGATGGTCAACGCGCTTCTCCTTCGGGTCCGGCTTCTCGCTCGGATCCTGCGTGGTGGTGGGGCGTGGGCGCGCGGTTCCGGCTCCGCACCGGGGCCTCGAAGAGAACTTCCGAGGGCTCGGACAGGAGCAGGCGAAACTGGCAGGCATCTCCGGCCTGGAGGCGCGTACCGTGGAGCATGAGGTGAAGGCCGCCGGGAGCGAAGGCCAGCGCCTCGCCCGGTGCTAGGTCGAGCGTCGTGACGCTCTCCATTCGCGCTCGGCCGTTGGCGTGCACTGTGCGATGGATCTCGACCCGCTCGGCGCAATCCGCCTCGGCGCCGATGATGCGCGCCGGCAGGGCGCCCTGGTTCACGACGCGCAAGTAGGCCGCGGCCATCCGGGCGACCGGAGGGGGCTCGGGCACGTAGGCCTCGGAGACCTCGATGGAACCGTTCGCCGACGCGCTGCCCGCCAGCCCGATGACGGCGGACAGGACGCAGGGAAGGTGCTTCGGGTACACGGTCACGCTCCTTCTCGCGCGAGCAGTGACCGAAGCGCCGTGATCACCCCTTCGGTGTGGAGTTCGGCGCCAGACAACACGCCGATCACGGCGCCGTCCGGGTCGATCACGAGCACGCTCGTCGCGTGCTCGACCGCGTAGTGCGCCGGATCGCCGGACTCGGATCGGGCGTAGAAGAGCCCGAGCGGATGCGTGAGCTCTCGGAGCGCGGGGTGGGTGCCCGTGGCCGCCCGGACGTGGGGGCCGAAATGGCCGGCGTAGGCGCCGAGACGTTCCACGTCGTCGCGTTCCGGATCGACGGAGACGAACAGGACGCGGGCGTCGGCGGTATCGGGCCACAGCGTAGCCGCGGCACGCGAAAGGACGCTCAGCGTGTTGGGACAGATGTCGGGACACGAGGCGAACCCGACGGCGAGCAGGGTCCAGGCTCCGGCGAGGTCGGCCGGTCGCAGCGGATTCCCGCTGGGTGCGCTCTCGAGTTCGAAATCGGGGAGCGGGAGCGGCGGCGCGAGACGGGTGTAGCCAGCTCCCGCGTCGAGCCGGGCTGTCGCCGGACTTCCCCCCACACCGAGCCAGGTGAAGGCCGCGGCGATCACGATCAGCGGCACCTGCAGGTACAGGATGCGGGAGTCCGCGCTCAGGAGGGGTGTGCGCGCCATTGCACAAAAAAGATAGAATACATATTCTTTTTAGACAACACGTCTCAGCCAAGTCGTGTGTGCGCTTGTTTCCGACGGATGCGAGCGAAGCGAAGGATGGGCGATGCAGTTGACGCGTTATACGGACTACAGCCTTCGCGTGTTGATGTACCTGGCCGCCATGCCGGGTGAACTCACGCGCATCGAAGACATCTCGGACGCCTACGGGATCTCGCGCGGCCACGTCATGAAAGTGGTGCGGGGCCTTGCGAACGAAGGATACGTCGAGTCGCTCCGTGGCAGAGGCGGCGGCGTGAAGCTCGCCAGGTCGGCGGACGACATCAGCTTAGGCGAGGTCGTGCGCGCCACCGAAGAGAATCTCGCGCTGGTGGAGTGTTTCGGGCCGGGTTCTTCAGGCCACTGTGTCATCGAGCCCGCATGTGGGCTGCAGGGGGCACTGAGCGCCGCACTCGACGCGTTCCTTGCGACACTCGACGCGTACACGCTGGGCGATCTGATGACGAAGCGCCGGGCGATGACCCGTCTCTTGGAGATTGCCTAGGAGGTCTCTGCCGGAGCGTCAGGAAGGACCGCCTGGAGCAGCGTGTCGAGGTAGCGCTCGATGGTGCCGCGGTCGACGTCGCCGAGCTGCAGCCGCGCGATCGACTGGGAGCTCGACGTGAACAGACGCGCGAGCGATTCGACATCGGCGTCGGCCGGGACGCTGCCCTCGCGCTGACCGCGCTCGAAGGTGCGCTGGGTGATGGCCACTGCCTGCTCACTGAATGCCCGGTAGGCGGGCCAGGCTTCTTCCCGCACGGCCGAGCCCCACTCGAGCCAGACCAGCACGTGGCTGCGGTTCTTCTCGAGTTCTCCGAGCAGGCGTTCGTTGATCCCGCGGAGGATCTCGGCGCAGGGGGCTTCGCGCGCGTGGGCGCGCTCGAGGAGCCCCAGGAAGAACGCGGCGACCGCGTCGAGGACGTCGCGCACGAGGTCCTCGCGGGTGGGGAAATAGACGAACACCGTGGAAACGGCCACGCCCGCGCGTTCGGCGATCTCGGCGTGACGCGCGGCGCCCAGGCCGCGATCGGCGAATACGTCGATCGCGATGCCGAGCAGCTGCGCGCGGCGCTCCTCGGGCGGTAGTCGCTTGCGTTGGGGGACTTCGGCGCTCATGCGACGATCGTGAGGACCTCGTCGAAGCTCTTCTGCAGGCATTCGAAGAGCAGCTCCGGGTCGTCCACCGCGGCCGGGTCGGCGTTGATGCCGACGTGCATCGCGCCGTCGTAGCTGAACACCGTCACGTTGAGGGCGGCGCCGGCGAGGGGGCCGAAGGGCAGGACCGCCTCCACGCGCGCTCCGCTCATCCAGGTGGGACGGCGCGGCCCGGGCACGTTGCTGGTGGTGAAATCCGTCGTGCGCTGCATCGCACCGAAGAGCGCCACGACGGCGCTCTCGGGCAGGCGGCCGAGGGCGGCGGAGATCGGGCCGATCAGCGGGAGCGCCGGCTCGTCGCGCTGCTCGCGCGACGCCGCCCGGATGGCGCGGATGCGCTTCGCCGGGTCGCTGATGCCCACGGGAACTTCGAACCGGGCCGGCGAGAACTGGTTTCCGACCTCCGAGGCGCGCTCGCCCGAACGCACGTTGACGGGCATGAGCATGCGCAGGCAGTCGACCGGGGAACCCTGCTCCTCGTGGTAGCGCGCCAGACCTCCGGCGACGGCGGCCACGAACGCATCGTTCACCGACGCGCCTTGGGTCTTGCCCGCCCGCTTCAGCTCTTCGAGGGGGACGGACAGGTAGTCGAAGCGCACGCGCGTCGAGCGGTCGCGCATGACCGGCGACATCGGCTCCGACGCCGGCGCCAACACCCGCGCGATCGAGCTGGCCGTGTCGCGCAGCTCGCGGAAACGCGCCACCGGGTTGCGGACGGCGTCGAAGGCCTCGTTCGCCGCGGCGCTACCCGCGCTCTCGAGGTTCTCGAGGGCCGACGAGATGCGGTGTTCCAGGGCGTCGCCGAGGCGCTCCCAGGCGCTGGGCGGCGCGAAGTCTGCGTCGGTCTTCCGCAGGGGCGGCAGCTCTTCGTCGTCGGGGCCCTTCTCGATCAGACACTCGGTCATCTTCACCAGGCCCACACCGTCGCTGATCGCATGATGGAGCTTCATGAGCGCCGCGCAGCGGCCGCCTTCGAGGCCGTCGATGAGATGCAGCTCCCACAGCGGGCGGCTCATGTCGAAGGCCTGCATGGCGATCGGCTCGGCGTGGTCGAGCAGGTCCCGCAGGGTTCCGTCGCCGCCGAGGTGCGTGCGCCGCAGGTGGAAGCGCAGGTCGAAGTCGGGGTCGCGCTCCCACTTCGGCGTCGCGATGCCGAGCGCGTCGCGGACGATGCGCTGGCGCAGGCGCGGGATGATCTCGAGCGCGCGCTCGAGCTTGTGCTCGAAGCGGGCCAGGTCCGGGGCCCGGTCCAGCAGCCAGGTGCTGACGATCGTCGAGCGGAGCGTCGGATCCTGCTCGAGGGTCAGCATCAAGGCGTCGGCGTCACTCAGGTGGTCCTGGTAGGTCATCGGGGATCGGCTGGGCATGGCGGCGTTCCTTGTGGATTGCTTGTTGAGTGCCTTGTCAATAAGAATATCGTTGTTGATATGGTTGTCAATAAGGCTCTGGTCGGCCCGGAGCGGCCGAGTGGAGCCTTCTGGCGCGGTCATGCCGCGTTCGCGACGTTCCCGCCCGTGACCACAGCTCCGCGCCACGTCCGGGTCTACGGAAACGACCACTCGCCGTGGGTGCAGGCGGTGCTCCTCGGCCTCCATGAGGCCGGGATCGATCACGCGCTCGAGACGGCACCGCCGTGGTCGGTCTTCTGGGCTTCGGGTGTCCTGATGCCGGCCGCCCAGCTCAGCGGCCAGCAGCGCAACGATCAGCAGATCGACGACCCGGCCTGGCAGCTCGACTCCGGGCGGATCCTGGCGGCGCTCGGATACTCGGAGGTCGACGCGAAGCGACAGCGCGCGTTGGGGCAGCTCTTCATGCAGGCCGCCATGCACCGGGTCGATGATCCGTGGCAGTTCTGGGAACGCTTCAGCCACGTCAGCGACGGCGATCCGTCGCGCCTTCGCCAGCTCTGGAACCACGTCTGGCGCGCCTTCCCCGTGTTCTATTTCTTCGTCCTGATCTCGCTTGGACGTCGGCGGGTGCCGAACCGCGACGAGGCGGGTCTGCTCACCGCCTTCGAGCGGATCCAGGCCGACCTCCCGCCCGACGGCGGGCTCTTCGGTGGCACCGTTCCGGACACGGCGGACCTGCAGCTCTTCGGCATCGTCCAGATGTGCGCGAGCATCCCAGGCCTCCCCCTCGCCGTGCTGCGCGAAGCGCCGAGCCTCGAACGCCTGCGCCGCTGGATTACGACGATGCAAGAGCGGTTTCACAGGTACCGGCATCTCTACACGGCCCAGGTGTTCGAGCCCAAGGCACCGGCGCCGCGAGAAGCCTCGGCGTTCGAGTGCGCGCTCTACTGGGTGGGAGCAGCGCTCTGCTGGATCGCGCTTCCCATCTCGCTCGCGCTCGTGCTCTGGTTCACGGTGCGCATTCGCCGACATGGGCTCGTGTAACACTCGTCTCGGGAGAACACCCGCCGTGGCGCTCTTCGGAGGTCTGAACGCCGTCGGGCTCTGCGCCCACGGCTAGGGCCGGCCGGCTCCGGGGTCGGTGGCCGCTTCCGATCCGAGGAACGCCGCCAGGGCTTCCGCAAGCTCGTCGTAGACCAAGCGGATGCGACGGCTGGTGTGCAGCTCCCGATGCGTGACGAGCCAGACGGGCACTGGGATCGGGGGCAGTTCGGGAAGGACGCACTCGAGTAGCGGTTCACGTGCGGCGATCGCCTTCGGGAGAGGAGAGATGCCGTATCCCTGTCTCATGAGCTCGATCATCGCCGGGCCGCTCGTGGTCGTGATCTTGAACTGTGCCGGGTCGAGCGCGAGGCCGAGGGCGTTCAGGCCCGGGACGTATCGCTCGGGCTGCTCGCCTCCCACGAAGAGCGCCTCTTCGAGATCGGCGGCGCTCTGGGGGCGTCCGTGTCGCTCCAGGTACGCGGTGGCCGCATAGAATCGGGCGGTGGTCTCGCCGATGAGGCGCGCAATCAGGTCGGGCTGCTCGGGACGTACGTGACGGATCGCGATGTCGGCTTCCCGTCGATGTAGGTCGCGCACTTCGTTCGACGCGATGATCTCGAGGTCGATGCCCGGTGCGGCGTCGCGCACGCGCCGCAGCATCGGGGGGAGGATGTGGGTCGCGACCATGTCCGTGGTCGTGATCCGTACCTGGCCATCGATCGCCTGCGACTGGCCGGAGGCCGCGAGCGTGATGCGCGCGGCCGCGTCCCCCATGGCACGAAAGTGCTCGAGCAACTCGATGCCCGAGTTCGTCAGCGAGAGCGAGCGGCCGACGCGCTCGAAGAGGGTGATGCCGAGTTCGGCTTCCAGCGCCGCGACCTGGCGGCCGAGGGTGGGCTGGGTGAGGTCGAGCGCCCGCGCCGCGGCGGACAGCGACCCTTCTTCCGCGGTCGCCAGGAAGGCGCGCGCCTGGTTCCAATCGAAGCGGACCGTCTCCCAATTCATGCAATTTCGTATATCAGAAGTCCAGATTTCGGCAATTTACCCCCATCCGTCGCATGGCTACTCCCTCGCCTGCCCGGGGACGCGCCCGGGTTCCGCATCACTGCAAAGGAGCCAGCATGCATCCGACCCGACCCACTCGATTCCCGCCGCGCGACCGAGGGGCCGCTGCGCGCAGTCGTCTCTCGGTGAGCCTGCTCGCGGTGCTCGTGTTCGTGGTCACGGGGACAGGCTGCGCTGCGAACCACGCGTTCCCCGAGGCCGCGCCAGCGGAATCGCGCGATCTCGCCCGCGCACTCGAGGCGAAGCCCGAGGCCGAGGACGCGCTCTTCGACCTCACCTACTGGCCGCTGCTGCATCTGGAACTCCAGACGTTCACCGAGCGCAAGGCGTCCGAGCATCCGGAGGGATACGAGCTCCTGTCCGTTCGCTCGTGGCTGCCGTTCTTCGTGATCGTGGACGGCAAGGTCGAGCGCTTCGACACGGAACACGTTGGCTACGAAGAAAGCGCGTTCGAAGCTGTGCTGTGGGGTCTCTGGGCGCGCCACCAGACGACGATTCAGACCCTTCACGGCGCGCGCGTGGCGCGCACGGGCCGGATTCTCTGGTTCGTCGATTGGGAAGACTCGGTGAGCTACGCGCAGCCCTAGGTGGATCCTCGGTCTGCGGCGCCGATCGATCCCGCCGTCCGCTTCTCGTAGAGCGCGGCGGTCAGGCCGTCTTGATGCCGGTGTAGGACTCGCGCGACCGCAGGACGGCGATGCGATGAACCAGGCGCCGACCGCTGAAGTCGTTCACGGCGTAGTGTTGGACGGCCTGTTGGTCCCAGAGCAGGAGGTCGCCTTCTTGCCAGGAGTGGCGATAGCCGAACTCGGGTTTCTGCAGGTGCGCCAGCAGCATGTTCAGGATGGCTTCGGCTTCATCTGGGAACAGGCCTTCGATGAAGCGCGTGTAGGTGTGGTTGATGGTCAGCCATTTTCGACCCGTCACGGGGTGGGTCCGCACGATCGGGTGCGAGTGGATCAGGCCCTTCGCGAGCGCGTCGCCCATCGCTTTCCCGAGCGGCAGTCCGGCGCGCCACCCCACTTCGTAGAGGTGGCCGTAGTCGTGGATCGCGCTGAGATCGTCGATGAGTTCCTTGATCTTGTCCGACAGCGCCTCGTACGCAGCCGCCGTGCTGCGAAACGCGGTGTCTCCGCCGCTCTCGGGGATGATCTTGCCGTGCAAGGCGTTGACCAGCGGAGGCTCGGCGAGAAAGGTCTCATCGGCATGCCACATGTCGGCCCGGTGGCCTTGATCGGAGTCGATGATGGTGATATGGCTCGCGTTCTCGTCGACCTCGAACTGATCCGTGGCGTGCTCTTCGAGCTCGCCGAAGTGGGAGGCGATCTGCTCGTGCTGCTCCGGCGTCATCTCGGCAGCGGCCACAGAAACGACCTGGTGCTCGTACAGGGCGTCGGCAATCGCTTCGATCGTGGCTTCGGTGAGTGGCCTCGAGAAGTCGACCCCCTCGATCCGTGCTCCGAGAAGTCCTCCGGTCTTCTTGACGATGAGCTCCATGTCCGATCCTCCCGGTCGAAGTCGAACTGTGTAGCAGAAGGCGCATTCATGCGAGCTGGACGTTCGTCGCCCCGAAGTACGCCACGCCACTTGCGCGCTCGAGGGTGGGGCGAGCGCGTTCGGCATGGCGCGATCCCGAGCCGCTTCGTCTTGAACTCGGCGCGCCGGTACGCAGGAAGCCCAGTGGCGAGCTAGCGCGCGTCTGCACGCCGATTTTCCTACTCGAGGACGATCGACGCGCGCTTCCGCGTCCCGGCGTGCGCGTCCGCAGGCGGGCGTGCAATCGCCGGCTCGAACACCAGCAGGTAGTGCCTGGGGAGGAAGTCGCGGGTCGACGCGAGGGTGTAGCCCGCGCTGGCCAGCTCCCGGGTGACGGTCTCCGCGGCCAGGCGGTCGCCGACCGGCGGACCGGGGCCGGGGGCATCGGGATGGAAGGCGAGGATCGCCACGCGCGCGCCGGGGCGTAGCACGCGTGCCACCCGCTTCATGTAGTCGACGCGGCCGTCGATCTCCTTGTACACGTTCGCGAAGAAGACGAGGTCGCAGCACGCGCGCGGGAGCGTCGGATCGTCGAAGGCGGCGCGCAC
The DNA here is from genome assembly GCA_039030075.1 of Myxococcota bacterium. Classification (NCBI taxonomy): domain Bacteria; kingdom Pseudomonadati; phylum Myxococcota; species Myxococcota bacterium. Next base: position 277,709 of record JBCCEW010000001.1, read on the forward strand.
CACGCGCACGTTGTCGAGGCCTCGTGCTTCTACCCGCTCGTCGAGGGCCTCGATCATCTCGTCCTGGACGTCGGTGGCGTAGACCCGGCCGGCTGGCCCGACGCGCGTGGCCAGGCGCTCGGCGAAGTAGCCGCCCCCGGCGCCGATGTCGGCGACGACGTCGCCCTCCGCGATCTCCAGCGCATCGAGCACAGCTTCGGGCTGCTGCCACGACGCGCGCTGGGGCAGATCGAGCCACCAGAGATAGGCCGGGTTGAAGACCCGGTGCCCCTCTCGCTCCACCATGCGCGGGCCACAGCCGAGCAGCGTGAGCCCGAGGGCGAGGAGGGAGGTCAAGAAGGATCGTGTCCGGAGGCGCGCCATTGCGAAGCGACCTTAACGCCCGACGCCGCCGACGCGAGCGCGTGTCCGGCCTACTCGATCCCCAATCGTTTCATCTTCTTGTAGAGACCCTCTCGAGTCAGGCCGAGCGTGCGGGCCGTCGCGCTCTTGTGTCCGTGCTGGCGATCGAGGGCGTCGCGGATCAGCCAGGCTTCGACCCGATCGAGGTTCTCGCGGAGTGGTGCCTCGCGTTGGGTGTCGGCTTCGACGGACGCCTCGGGACGCTCGCGATCCTCCCAGGGATCGTCGAACGCCTCCGCGTGAAGGACGGAACCGGGAGCCGCCGCGATGAGCGCCCGCTGGATCGCATTCTCCAGCTCACGCACGTTGCCCGGCCAGCTGCGATGTCGTAGGCGTTGGCGTGCACTCGCGGCCAGCGTGCAGCCGGGCTTTCGCTCGCGGGCTCCGAGCTGGCGTAGGAAGTGCTCGGCGAGCGCGAGGATGTCGTCGCGGCGCTCGCGGAGCGGCGGCAGTGGGATCGGGACCACTGCCAGACGGAAGAAGAGGTCTTCTCGGAAGCGTCCCGCCGCGACTTCCCGGGGCAGATCGCGGTGCGTGGCAGCGAGGACGCGCACGTCGACGCGGCGTGAGCGCGGGGCACCCAGCGGACGAAAGGCGCGCTCCTGCAGAACGCGAAGCAGCTTCGCCTGGAACGCGCCCGACGTCTCGCCGACTTCATCGAGGAAGAGGGTGCCGCCGTCGGCTTCTTCGAAGGCCCCCTTGCGTTCGCGCTCGGCCCCGGTGAAGGCGCCGCGCGTGTGTCCGAAGAGCTCGCTCTCGAGCAGGCCGTCGGGGAGGGCGGCGCAGTTCAGGGCGACGAAGGAGCGCTCCGCCCGATCGCTGGCCTCGTGCACGGCGCGCGCCACGACTTCTTTGCCCGTCCCGGTCTCGCCGACGATCAACACCGTGGCGTCCGAGCGGCCGGCACCTCGCGCCGAGCGGAAGACGGCGCGCATCTCTGCCGACACGGCCACCGGTGTGTCGCGCTCGCCGGCGGCGCCGCCGCGCAGAAGGTCGAGGGCCGCGCGGAGGTCGGCCACGCACGCGTCTGCCGGAAGCACGGCGTCGGCGCCGAGGTCGTGCCAACGCCCGGTGTCGCCCGAGCGCACGAGTAGGGGCGCGGCGCGTTTCGCCAGGCTGGGTTGGAGGCGAGGAGGATCCTTGGGCGCATCGAGCAGGACCGCATCGCAGTCGGGCAGTCGTTTGGGCGTGGCGTCGAGCCAACGGACATCCAGCCAGGTCACATCGAAACGGGGGTCGTCGAGGAGTTCGGGCGGGAAGCGGTCGGCTTCCCCGATCCAACACAGGCGGGTGATCACGGCATCTCCAGGCAAAGGGGGTGGAGATGTCGGAGCAAGTCCTATGCCGCTCTAGGACACGCCCATGCGTCGACGGATCCGGGATCGGGCGATCTGGCCGGCCGCGGGCCGGCCGGCGGCCAGGGGGGCCCAAGGAAAAGGCCCGGGCGGTGAAGCCCGGGCCTTGGGGTTCAAGGTCTACCAGTCGTGGGAGCGGTAGCGACGGTGGCGCCGCTCGCGATGGCCGTCGCCCACCCGGTGACGGAAGCGGGGGTGGTCGTCGTAGTAGTAGCCATGACCGCGGCGCTTGTGCTTCCACCACTTCCCGCGGTGTCCGTAGCCGGGCCCGAAGTAGCGGTGGTCGCGGTAGTGGCGCCCGTGCCGGTTGTAGAAGCCACGGTGGTAGCGGTGGTGCCCGCGGCGGAACTTCCGGTGGTTCCGGTAGTGGCGGTGCCGCTTCTTGTAGTGGACGAGCTGCGGCTCGATGAACCAATCGCCGTAGCCGTCGGCGTAGTGCAGGTCGCCCCCGTAGACCGCGTGGGTTACCACGACGCTGCTGGCGGCGTGATCGGCTTGCGCGGCGCCGGCTGCGAACCAGCTGAGCGCCAGGGCTCCGAGTGTCCAGCCGAGGTGCTTCTGCAGGCTTCGCCTCGGTGCTCCTTCGATCCGTCCTCGCATGTCCCATCCTCCTCCCGGCTCGTTGGGTGTGGCCAGGCTCTCGCGGCCCCCGTTCCTCGGCCGCGGACTCCCGTGTGACGCCATGCCCTTCGAAGAGATTCGCACAATCGGGGCGATCTCCGTGTGTATGGGCCCTGACACGCGGTGTCCGGCAACGCCGGCTCTCGAGACCCCTCGGGAACCCGCAAAACGGTGCCCTAAGCCATTGATCTGGATGCACAATCGGGGCCCGGCCGAGAGCCGGGCACAGCCCTTGCGATAGGCAGGGCCAGCGCGTGCCCGGAATCAGGTGCGCAGGGAGGACCGTATGGATTGGCGACGCCGCTGGTGGATGAGCGAACTCGACGCGCTGGTCGACGCCGGGGTGCTCGAGCCCGGGGTGTCGTCGCGGGTGCGGGAGCACTACGCCGATCGCGCGGCGGCACGTCCGGCCATCCCGCTCTTCGCCGTGCTGGGCGCGGCGCTGATCGGGCTCGGCGCCGTGCTGCTGCTTGCCCACAACTGGGCGTCGCTGTCCGACCCGATGCGCACCGCCGTCAGCCTGGGCACCGTTGCGGTCGGGCAGGGAGTGGCGGGCTTCGCCTTGTGGCGACGGATCGCGTCGACTGCCTGGACCGAAGCGGCCGCCCTGTTCGCATCCCTCGGCTTCGCGGCCGGTCTCGCGCTCCTACAGCAGACCCATCAGATCCCCGGTGATCTCGGCGGATTCCTCGTGACCTGGGGCTGGTGCACGATCCCCCTGGCCTATGCCCTGGATTCTCGTGCGGCGTTCGCGTTGGTCCTGGGGATCGCGGTTTCGGTGATTCCTTTCCACTGGGGTGACGACGCCTCGCCCTGGCCCTTCTGGAGTCTGATCGCCGCGGTGGTGCCCTACGCGGGGATGCTCGGGCGTCGCAGCGCGATGTCGGCCCGTGATGGCCTGGTCGCGTGGGTGGGGGTGCCCGCGGTGCTCGCGGGTTGTCTTCTCCAAGCGCCGCTCGGCCACGTGTTCTTCGTGGCGCTACTGACCCTCGCGACTGCGGCCGCGTTCGTCGCGATGGGGGACCGTGAGCTCCACTCCCTCGTGCCCTTCGCGAAGCGCGCCGCGAATGCGCTCGGCATGACCACCCTCGCCGGAGCCCTGTTCGTGTTGGGCTTCTCGGATGCCTGGGGTGGCCTCGATCAGTCGATTGGAGCGTCGGGGGCCTGGCATCATGCGTTGCCCGCTTGGGGCGTCGGTGCTTTGGCGGTGGTCGGGATCGGATGGGGAGCGGTGGCCGCCGGTTCACGTCGCGACGTTGCGCAGCTGCTGTGGCTGGGGGTCCCGCTCGCCTTCGTGGTGGCGTTCTTCGCAGGCGGCTTCATCGGCGATGAAACCGGCGCAGCCTGGACGATGGCGCTCTACGCCGGCGCTCTTGGCGCGGCCACCGTGCTCTCGGGGCTCGCCCACGGCGCGCTCGGTCGCGCGAACGGCGGCATGCTGCTGCTCGGCGCGGTGATCGCCCAGCGCTTCCTCGACAGCGAGTGGAGCTTCACCGTGCGCGGCCTCGTCTTCATGGGTCTGGGGCTTGCGTTCCTGGTCTTGAACCTGCACCTGCGCCGACGCGGGGAGGACAACGACCCGCCTGGGTCCGCCCAGGAAGGAGGTGCACAGTGACCGGTCGCAAGTGGTGTTTCGTGCTGGCGGTGGCGCTCCAACTCGCGCAGATCGCTGGGCTCTGGTGGACTGCGGAAGCCGCCGCGCCCGGGCAGGCCTACCGGTTCCAGACGGCGCCGATCGATCCCGTCGATGCGTTCCGCGGGCGCTATGTCCGGCTGAACTTCGCGCCGGCCTCGGTTCCGTGGGCGGACGACGGGCGGGTCGCTGCAGGTGGTGACGCCTTCGCCTCGCTCGGTGTCGACACCGAGGGCTTCGCCGTGCTCGAAGCCGCGTACGCGGACCCGCCCGAGGGCCTCGATGTCGTGCCGGTGCGGGTGCTGTCCGCCTACGAACACACCGCCAGCGTGCGACTCGCCTTCGATCGCTACTACCTCCCCGAGCACGAAGCCCCCCGCGTCGAAGCCGAGATGCGCCGAGGCGCCGAGAGCTTCGCGGTCGTGCGCGTCGAGGGAGCGCACGCCTTGCTCGAAGACCTCGTGGTCGACCCGCGTCGCCGCCGGCCGCTGGCGCCGGCGCGCGAGCGCATCGGAGTGCCCGAGGGCGAGCGGCTGCCCGAGGATCTGGTCACGGCCATCGAGCGCTTCACGAACCAGGCGTCGCAACCGTGTCGGAGTCCCGCCGAGTGTGTGGCCTTCCCGGTCGATCTCGATCCGCAGGTCGCGAGCGAATGGGTGTTCGTGGATACCCTGGGCGCGCTGCATTACTTCGTGGAAACGAAAGAGCCGCGCGAAGGTCAGCTGCGATACCAGTGGCGCGCGGTCCTGCGTCGGCAAGATCACGGCCAGACCCCGAGCGCGGGGGAAATCGCGGCACTCCTGGCCCAGCCCGGCCGCGTCGAGGACGTAACGCCGGCGCTGCGGGAGCTGCGTCTGGGCGACGTCGTCGTCGGCGTGCACCGCTAGGGGTCGGTGCGCGCGGCGTCGACCTCGAGGGGCGTGCCGGCGCCGAGGTCCGTGCGCCACGCGGGGCTTCCGGCGGATAGGCCCGTACCGAAGCGAAACGCGCGCCGCGTGCCGGGTTCCGCGGGGACGACCGCTTCGTAGGCGGCCCGCGCGCGTCGCAGGAGGGCGAGCAGCACCGTGCCCGTCGTGAACCGCGCGTTGAACTCGACGACGGGTCGCAGCACGACCTCGCCCTCATGATCGAAGGAGAACGCGTCCACACTGCAGGGGCCCCAGTAGCCTTCGCCGTGCGCGGCCTGTGCCACCTCCATCGCCGCGCCGAGCAGCGCGTCCTCGACCCCGGTGCCCGTGGTGACCCGGCCGCGATGGTCGAGTTCTCCGCGATGCCCGAGGTAGACGCCCGCCTCGGACACGGCGAGGGTGAGCACGCCGAGCAGCGTGAGCGTTCCGTCGCGCGCGATATGGAGCTGCACCGAGTAGTCGTCTCGGCGCGGAAGCCAGGGTTCCAGCACCGCACCACCGCGCGCGGCCAAGCGCGGCAGCGCTCCCAACCAGCTGCCCTCGGTATCGATCCGCACGCGGCCACGTCCACTGGTGCCGATCCGCGGTTTCAGGGTGGCGGTGTCCCGCCAGGCTCCGGGCCACTCGGCGATGTGTTCCCAGAGCGCCGCCGCGAAGCGATCGACGTCGTCCCAAGCCTCGGGAGCGAACACGTGCACGCGGCTTCGCAGCGGTCGCGGGAAGAGGCGTTCCCGTTCGCAGCAGGCGACGGCGAAGCCCTTGTCGTGCACGCGCGCGACCACCGCGGGGTCGGCCCCGATCAGCGGCAGGGAGGTGGCGTCGGCGCGGGCGCAACTCTCCGCGTCGTTCCACCAGGCCCACAGCCCGTCCTCGCGCTGCCAGTCGAACGCCGGCTCCGAGGGAAACGGTCCCCAAGTGTCGGGCCAGGCCGCCGGGGTGTCGTCGGGCCAGCCGGCGGCGTTGCCGAAGGCCAGCCTCCAAAGCTGGGCCATGGCGCGCGCGGCCGGCACGTCGGGGCCGCCCGGTTCCTCGCCGCCGACGTTCGGGTGCAGGACGGCCGTGCTCAACGCGTCTGCGAGCTCGCGGCGCGCACGCCTTCGATGAAGGTTTCCGACAGACCCGCGAGGCGTCGCGACTCGGCGTCGAAGCGACGACCCTTGGCGCGGTTGGCGCCGAACGGGAAGGGCACGGTGCTGGTGTAGGCCTGCCAGTCGTCGTCGTTCTCCGCGAGCCGCTGCAGCCAGACGGCCGACACGCGCACGTGGCGAATCTCGTCCGCGTGGACCCTCTCGCACACCTCGGCGCTCTCGGTGTCTCCCGCTTCGCGAAACGCCTCGGCGTAGAGCCCGGAGAAATCGAGGTTCGCCTGCTCGAGCGTCAGCCCCATCGCGGAGAGGAAGGCTGCCGGGCCCGCCGGCGCGGCCGCGATCGTCGCGGCGTGGCGCCAGAAGTAGTCCGAGCGGGGGTGGTCGGCGAGCTGGCCGCCATGGGCCGAGAGGCGTTCGAGGTAGAGCTGGCAATGCCGCTGCTCGTCTTCGAGGATGCCGCGCCAGGCGGCGCGCAACTCGGCGGGAAGCTCGGGCCAGCGCAGCAGCGCCCAGGCGAAGAGCTCGACGGCCATCAGCTCGTGGTGGGCGAAGCGGGCCAGGCACGAGGCGCGGGCGCTGGCCTCCCGCAGAGCCGAGGGCCGCGGCAGCTTCCCGGCCTTCGCTGTGAGGGCGATCTCGGGGGCCCTCGCCGGTTCCGTGACGTCGAGGGCCGGCCCGGGCTGGGCGTCGCGGCACGCCGGCGGCGGCGGCGCGAGTTTCGTCTCGAGATCGCCATTTTCGAGGATGCCGCGGCAGAAATCGCGCAGGGTCGGGGTCGTCACGGGCACGAGGATAGCGACCTCAGGAAGCGGCAATCCGTGTGCAGCTCTCGCGCAAAACGCGCCGCGCCGTGGGCTCAACCAGGGCTCGGGTTCATCCGATGAGTCGGAGCGTGAGAGACGCGAAGCGCTGGGCTCTGTCGATCGCCGTTCTCGGCTTCGGAATGGCTGTCTGCCTGCCTGCGGACGCGCAGATCTATCGGTGGACGGATGAGGACGGGCGTCTCCACTTCACCGAACAGCTCGAGAAGGTGCCCCTCGAGTACCGCGCGCAGGTGCGTCGTAACATGCGCGCGAGTCGCAACGCGCGTGGGGTGCAGACCTTCGAGAACGGCGGCAAGGGCGCGGCACCCGCCAGTCACGCGAGCACCGCCCGGCGCGTGCTTCCGCGCACCGTGACCCGCGGCGGCGAGATCGAAATCCCGTTTCAGCGCAACGGCTCACTGATGCGTGTCGAGGCCACGCTCAACGACCTGGTGCGAGTTCCGTTCCTGATCGACACGGGGGCGAGCGGCGTCTCGATCCCCTCGATCTACGCAGAGAAACTCGGCATTCGCATCCGCTCGGACACCGACTTCGTGCAGGTCCACACGGCGAACGGCGTCGTGGCGCGGGCGCTCGTGCCGGTGCAGTCTGTTCAGGTGGGCGGGGCACGGGTCGAGCACCTGACGGCCACCGTCAATCCGTCGATGCGGATCGGTCTCCTCGGGGGCGACTTCTTCAACAACTTCGTCTACCGGGTGGACGCCGCGCGCGGCGTGATGACCCTGGTCCCGAACCCGAACATTCGCGGCGGCCTCGGGCCCGATCAATGGCGTCGACGCTTCGAGACCGTGAACGACCCGCTGCGCCGTATCGCACTCTATCTGTCGACGCGCCGGGACCTCCGCCAGGACGAACGCGCTCCGCTTCTGGCGCGCCGCAAGGAACTCGAAGCCGAGCTGGCTCGTCTCGAACGCGAAGCCGACCGACTCGACGTCCCCCAGATCTGGAGAGAATGAGGCCCGCTCGGGCCTCGACGCGGCGAGGTGTCCCCTGCCGCCGAACGAGGAACCGCTGATGCACCGTCTGTGGCTCATGACGCTTCTCTTGATTGGGTTCGCGACGCCCGTCGCGGCCGAGCTCTTCAAATGCAAGGGGCCCGGCGGACGCACGATCTTCACGGACCAGAAGGAACAGTGCCCAGGGGCCGATCCCTTCGTTCCCGACGTGGTGATCCACAAGGCCGAGCCGAGCAAGCCGGCCGCTTCCACACCTGCGGCTCCTGCCGCGCGTGAGCGACACCGTCACGCGGTTCAGGCCGAGGAGAGCCAGGCGATGCACTGGCGCCAGAAGAAGACCTCGGCCGAGAAGGAACTCGCCGAGCTGTCGCTGCGCCGCGACTGGCTGAAGCAGTACGTGACCCACTGCAACCGCGGTGGCTACGTCACGACCCGCGACGACGCAGGCATCAAGCAGACGGTCGACTGCCGTGAGCTGCGGCGCGAGTTCGAGGGGCTCGATTCGCGCACCACCGAGTTGCAGGCCTATCTCGACGAAGGTTTGCGCGACGAGTGTCGGAAGGCCGGCTGTCTGCCGGGCTGGATTCGCGACTGAGATCTGGATTTCGAGATGAAACGGCGACCGTCCGCGATCGGGAAGAGTGGACGGCGCGACGCCAGGCGGCTCCCAAGCCGCCACGAGGGAGGAGAGAAGATGCGAGGGACGACCGGGTTCGTATTCGTGATCGCCCTGGGGCTCAGCACTGCCGCCACCGGGGTGGCAGAGATGGAGCCCATGGAGGGCGCGGAAGCCACCACGGCGATCGAGGCGGAAGCATCGCCCGCTGGATCGGTGGCGCGTGCGGCGGTGACCACATCGGTGTTCGAGCGCGAGCCGACGGACGAGGTGGAGAGCGTGAGCCTCGGTACCGAGGAGCTCTTCTACTTCACCGAGCTTCGCGACCTGCAGGGCCAGACGGTGACCCACCGCTGGAGCCAGGGCGAAACGATCCGCGCAGAAGTGAGCTTCGATGTTGGCGGGCCGCGCTGGCGCGTGTACTCGCGCAAGGCGCTGCTGCCCGAGTGGACCGGCGAATGGACGCTCGAGGTGGTCGCGCCGTCGGGTGAGGTGCTCCGCAGCGACCGCTTCGTCTACGAAGCGGCGGAAGCGGTCCCGGCCTCGTCCGACGACATCCGCTGATCGAGGTCGGCATCGTCGGCGCTCGGGGCGAGCGCCAGCAGCGGGAAGACGTCGGCGGTGGGCTCGGGTTCCTCGGGCTCATCGCCGCTCCACCAGCTGACGAACCAGGCCCAGAGGGCGCGCGGCCCGGGCTCCACCGAGAGCTGGGCGACGCGTACCCGTGACCGGCGCCAGGGCTCACAGCGTTCGAGCAAGCCGTCGAGCAGCATGCGGGCTTCGACGCTCTGGTCGCTGCGGCCCAGGTGGCGCGCGAGCTCGAGCACCGTTTCGAAGTGCCACGGAGAGATGCTGCGCGCGCGGCGCAGCAGGTGAATCGCCTGGGGGCGAAGGAAGTGGCCGGTGAACTGGTGGCTTCCTTCCACCAGCGCTTCGACCGCGCCGTCCGTGTCGCCGCGTCGCGCGAGCAGGCGGGCGAGCCCCTGCCAGCTCTGGATCTCCTGGGGTACCGCGCGCGTCGCTTCGCGGTAGACGGCGATCGCCCGGTCGTCGCGCCCTTCGCGCAGCGCCGACTGGGCGATCAGCCGGTAGCTGTTCCACGCGTCGAAGTGCTGGCCGGTCTCCGCCAGGAGCGGCGCCAGCTTCTCGTGGATCTCGATGCTGTGGCGCTCGCTCACCAGCACCTGGCGGTAGAGCGCGATGGCGCGCCGCCGCTGGCGCTTCGAGCGCGCTCGCGCGGCCTGCTCGAGGAGCTGCGCCCGGTCGTCCGTCGTGTCGATCCGTCCCATTTTCCCTGACTCCCGCTCCTGGAAGGCGTTTCCGGACCCCGCGAACAGGGGGACCGGGCCTTCTTGAGGGCTTGGATCGACCGGACGTCGGGGTTGGGCCCGTGACGGTCGTCACCGGGATGGGGGTTTTTTGCAACGTCGGCAGGGTGGCGGCGGAAGGTTCCGGTTCGCTTAGCGTTTCCACCAGAAGCCGCTGAAGCTCCCGCAGCCGAGGTGGGCGAATCCGCCCCCCGCGATCTTCGCGCCCGCAGGGACCGCCGCGGGCTGGTTGCCTCGGAAGCGCTGATCGACGAGGCCGTCGCCGTTCGTGTCTTCGTCCTGGTAGGCGAGGGCGCCGCCTTCGTAGACCTGGACGACGTCCGGCTTCCCGTCTCCGGTGGTGTCGGCATCGAGCCGGGCCAGCTGACCGCCCGACAGGATCTGGCGGGTGTCGGCGCGGCCGTTTCCGGACGTGTCGATGAGCACCTCGTTCACCACGCCGCCGCGCACCAGCGCGCGGGTGGTGAGCTTCTTGCCCGCATCGCCGAGCAGGCACTGGGCGGTGACGACGCCGTCGCCGGCGAGGAAGAGCTTCTTGTCCGGGCTGGACCCATTCTCGCCGCTCGCAACTTCCTGCACCTTCACCTTGCCGTTGCCGTTCATGTGGTTCAGGACGTCGGGTCGGCCGTTGCCCGAGGTGTCGAGGCCCTGTCGCACGAGGGCGCCGCCCTCGAAGAAGCTCCACACGTTCGTCGTGCAGTTGCCCGTGGTGTCTCGATACTCGGCGCGCACGGACTCGTCGGGATGGAACCACTGCTTGAGGTCGACGCAGCCGCGGCCACCCGTGTCCTGTTCGAGACGCGCCAGCTTCCCGCCCTCGAACCACGCCGAGAGGTCGGGCTCGCCGTTGCGGTCGCGATCTTCCTGCTTGCGGATGACGACCCCCTCGGCGCTGGTGGTGATCCAGGTGTCGGTGGCGCCGTCGCCATCCGCGTCGGCCTCCTGGATCTGCGTGCCCCCTTCGCCGGCGACGCTGCGGCGGTCGAAGGTGCCGTCGAAGTCCGAGTCCTCTTCCTGTCGGACGAGGCTGCCGCCCACGTAGTGGGCCACGACGTCGGGCGTGCCGTCGCCGTTGCGGTCCTTCTCCGTGCGCAGGATCTCGCCCGCCTCGTAGAGCGTCTGGGTGTCGAAGGTGCCGTCGCCATCCGAGTCCTCGCGCACCGCGCTGGGGCGCTCCTCGGCGTCGAAGGTCGTGACGATGTCGTCGTTGCCGTCGAAGTCCCGGTCCTCGCGCTGCTCGGTCTTCTTGCCGGCGGCATACGCGACCACCACGTCGGGGGATTCGTCCCCGTTGAGATCGGCTTCCGATGCCACCCGGGCGCCTGCCTCGTAGCGGGTCACGAGCTCGAAGCGCCCGTCGAAGTCCTGATCGGCCTCTTCTCGGGCCAGCACGCCGGCTTCGTACTGCTTCACGAGGTCCGGATTGCCGTCGAAGTTGGCGTCGATCTCTTCGCGCTCGGGGCGCTGATCGGCATCGAGCCGGACGAAGACGTCGGGTTTGCCGTCGCCGTTGGTATCCCGCTCCTGCTGCTGCTCGCGCCCATCGGCGAAGCGAAGGGTGGAGTCGAAGCTGCCGTCGCCGGTGGTGTCGCGCTGCTGAGAGACCTGCGCCCCGGCTTCGAACAGGGTGACCACGTCGAACTTCCCGTCGCCGGTCGTGTCGCGCTCCTCGCGCTGTTTCTCGCCGGCGGCGTAGGCCGTGCGCAGCTCGAAGCGCCCGTCGGCGTCGGTGTCGGCCTCGTCGGACAGCACCTGACCCTCCGCGTCGAGGGTGCCGCGCAGGTCGATCTTGCCGTCGAAGTTGCTGTCCTCTTCGAAACGCTCGGGCTTCCCCGCCGCGAACTGGACGGTGCGGTCCGGCTGGCCGTCGGCGTTGCGGTCTTCGCGGGTCTCCTGGGCCATGCCGGCTGCGTCGCTCGTGCGCCAGAAGTCGACCTGGCCGTCGCCCGAGGTATCGCGACGGAGCTCGCGCTCCTTGCCCGTCTTCGGGTCGAGTTCGACCCAGGTGTCGACCTGGCCATTTCCGTCCGTGTCCTGCTCCTGGCGCGCCAGCCGGTCGCCGCGGGTGTAGAAGTTCCAGAGGTCCGTCTGGCCGTCTCCGCGCTCGTCGAGCTCCACCCGGGTCAGCTGACCCTTCTCGTAGAACTCCTCGCGCGCCGCGGCTTCGTCCTTCGCATCGATGCTGCGCCGCACGAGCTTGCCGTCGGTGAAGGTGCTGCGGGTATCGAAGGCCCCGTCGCCGGTTTCGTCGAGTGACTCCGTAGCGACCCGCTCCTTCGCGTCGAAGGTGTACTTCGCGTCGACCTGACCGTCGCCGTTGCGGTCTTCTTCCTGGGAGGCCTTGCGCCCGTCGGCGAAGACGACGGTCGTATCGATGCGGCCGTCCTCGTCGGTGTCGGCGTCGCGTCGCAGCAGCACGTCGCCGTCGAAGAGGCTCACCACCTCGGGGCGCGCATCGCCCGCGGTGTCCTCTTCTTCCCGCACGCGCTTGCCGGCTTCGTAGAGGCGAACCAGCTCGGGAGCACCATTCTGATCCTCATCGATCTCTTCGCGCTCCCGCTTGCCGTCCGCATCCAGCAGGATCACGAGTTCGGGCGTGCCGTTGACGTCCTCGTCGCGCTGCTGACGGCGCTCGACCCCGTCTTCGAAGAAGGCCACGCTGTCGAACCGCCCGTCGCCGCTGGTGTCGGCTTCGCGGCGTTCGACGGTCTGGCCGTCCGACGCGAGGTGGGTGACGACGTCCTTCTTGCCGTTGCCGGTGGTGTCTTCCTCGATCCGCGTGCGGATTTCGTTCTCGAAGAAGATCGCCACCTCGTACTTGCCGTTCTTGTCGAGGTCCTGCTCTTCCTTGACCTTCTCGCCGTCGGTGAATCGCGCGAGGACGTTGGTGCGGCCGTCGTGGTCGCTGTCGATCTCGACGCTCTCGACGGCGCCCTCGCGGTAGTTCGTCACCCGGTTCGGTTGGCCGTCGAAGTTGGTGTCTTCTTCCAGCCGCTTCGGCTTTCCGTCCTCGAACTGGAGGGAGTTGTCGGCCTTGCCGTCGCCGTTCTGGTCATCGAGCTGCAGGCTCGGCTGGCCCTTGCGGTAGGTGATCCAGCGGTCCTTCTTGCCGTCGCCGTCGGTGTCCTCGTCCTGGCGAGCGGGCGTCTTTCCATCCTTCTCGAAGAACAGCCAGACGTCGTTCCGACCGTCGTAGTCGGTGTCGCGCTCGGCGCGCTCGGCCAGGCCGTCGATGTAGTAGACGACCTCGTCGAACTTGCAATCGCGGTTGGTGTCCTTGCGACTCTCGGCGATCTGCTCGGTGTCGTCGTAGAGGAGCTCGACCGGAGAGCAGTTGCTGTCCTGGGCAGACGCCGGCAGCGCCAGTGCAGCGAGAGCGAGACTGGCGAGCCCGACGCGAGAGTGACGCAGCGTGCTAGCCACCGACCGGGTTGCTGAAGGTGCCGACGATCGGAACGCGCGCGAGGCAGCGGACCGGTTCGGGCATGGGAGGGAAGGGCGCGGCGGAGCGCAGGGCGTCGACGGCACTGGCTCCGAGCGCGTTGTCTTCGGTGCTGACGATCGTGACGCTCGAGGCCGAGCCGGCGACGTCGACACGGAAGCGCAGCTTCACCTTGCGTCCAGCGTCGACTCCGGGCGGCAGGACCCAGCGGTCGTAGACCCGGTCCTTGATGCCGGACACATAGGTGCGGACCGCGGGCCGATTGAGGCAGGTCTTCTTCGAGACCGGCTCGGTGCCCGTGCCGTTCGGCGCTTCACCGCCGAACACGCCCTGGCCGATCGAGGTATCGACCGCGACGACGAGTGCACCTTCGGGGGTGCCGACCACGTCGCGGTTGGAAATCACGCCTTCCTGAACGGAACTGCCATTGCCGCTACCGATGGCAATCGGCGAGGTGCCGACTGTCGTGCCCACCGGCGCCGCTTCCACCTTGCGCGGTCCCACCGAGGGGCCGGCAGGGACGTTGACCTTCGTAGGTCCGCGGACGACCGGCCCGGCGGCGCGGGCGACGTCGACGGCCGCGACCTGGGCACGCGCCGCACTGTTGACCGCCGAGACGCGCTCGACGACCACCGCCTGAGAGCGGATCTCCGTCGGAGCGGCGCGCGTCCCGACCGCTTCCATCTGGAAGGTCTCCGCCGCGACCACGGGTGCCGCCTCGGCGATCACGTGGGGGTTCACGATCTGGGGCTGGACCGCCTGCACCGCGGGTGCGAAGGGCAGGTTCCGGCGCTCGGCCAATGCGCGCGGCGCCGAAGCCGGTTTCGGCGGGGGCGGCGGCGGCTCGACTTCTTCGCGCAGGATCTGCACGGGGATGATGGTCTCTTCGATGACCGGGGCCAGGCTGGCGAGGAAGAGCAGCACCGCGAAGCCCGCGGCGTGCAGGAGGAAGGACCCGGTCAGGAAGGTGCGCGTGCGGGCATCGTCGTCGGACTCGACGTAGCCCGGGTAGGCCGCGGCTGCGGCTCCCGCGCGCGGGGCCGCCATTGCGGCAGCCAGCGCGCGCCGCTTCGGTCGCGCCTTCTGCTTCTTACGGCGGCCCTGGATCAGATTTTCGCTCGTCACAGGCAACTCAGACTTTCCAGCGGTTCCATGACCGCGCCCTGCTCCGGGGTCGCGCGAAGCCATGGAGGGCAGATGCAGCCGCGCCGCGCGTCCCGGTGGCGGATTTCCCCGCACCGCGGACCGGGCGCTTCACACCCACCTGTTCTCCAGTGCCACTTTCCACCTCCGAGGTCACGCGATCGGTGTTCGGGGCCACACACATTCACACTTCGAGGATCGGCAAGCCGGGGCGGTGCTTCCCGAGTACAGTCGCGGGCGATTCCTGGGGTGCGCTGGGCCGCGTTCGCGGCCGGGCAGAAACGGTGCAAGTCCGAGGGAAGCGTCCGAGAACGTGGGCGTTTTCCCGGTGCGCCAGAAGACCAAGGATGTCCGGGGCCGGATGGGTTCGAGTGCGGTCCAGGGGGTGAGCACCTTCGAAAGACGCCCGCAGGGCGCGGAGATTCAGCGAACCCCGCTGGAACGAAGGCGATCCTAAGTAAGGGTCCTGGGGGTGTCAAACCTCCGAGAGGCCTTTCGAACGCCGGCAGGCGATTCGGTAACCTGCTGACGCCAATAAGGAAAACAGTTTGCCGCGAGAGGCGGCGAGCGCGTCCGACGCGGCACCCGAGCGGCGCCGCTCGGGGACGGGCGCGACGGCCGGATTCCCTGCCGGGATCCGGAGCGAGAAGGAGAAGAGACCGTGGACTCCCAGACGATTCTCGAGCTGATCCACCAGGGTGGGATGACCAACTACCCGCTGCTGGTCGGGTCGATCCTGGCGCTCGGTATTTTCTTCGAGCGGCTCTGGCGCTTCCGCGGCGTGCAGGACGCGACGCGGAAGCTCACCAAGGAAACGATCGACCTGCTCGTCCGGCGTGATCTCGCCGGCGCACAGAAGCTCTGCGAAGACTCGGATCAGCGGATCGCCGAGATCTACACCGAAGCGATGCGGTGGCGGAACGTGCCCCTCGAAGACCTCGAGCGCGTGCTGCTCACCTCGCGGCAGGAGGCGTCCTTCGACCTCAAGCGTGGCCTCTGGGTGATCGGTACGGTCGGATCGCTGGCACCCTACGTCGGCCTGTTCGGCACGGTGGTCGGCATCATTCGCGCCTTCGGCGACATGGCCGAGCACGGCGCCGGCGGTTTCGAGGTCGTGGCGTCGGGCATCTCGGAAGCCCTCATCGCGACGGCCGCTGGCCTCGCGGTCGCCATCATCGCCCTGATGTTCTTCAACTACCTGCAGACGCGGGTCGGCGCGATCGCCGGCACCTACGCGCGCTCCTGCGAGCGCTTCGTGCAGGCATTGCTCTTCCTCGAGTCGGCCGATGCAAAGGTGGTCGACGAGACGGCAGACGCGGAGGTGGCCGATGGCTTCGTTCCGGCCGGCTGACGACGAGAACCCCGATGACGGGGTCGTCGCCGAGATCAACATCACCCCGCTGACCGACGTCTTCCTGGTGTTGCTCGTGATCTTCATGGTCACGACGTCGGTGGTGGCCAATCAGAGCAAGAACATCGACCTGCCAGGTGCGGCGGTCAGCGATACGACCCCGACGGGCGTGACGGTGGAAGTCACGCCCGACGGCGAGATCCTCGTGAACGAGGTGGCTGCTAGCGAAGAGAACCTCTTCGAGGTGCTCGAATCGGCGCTCGCCGACTCGCGCGAGAAGATCGTGATCCTGCGCGGAGATCGGAAGGTGCTCCTGGGGCAGGCCGTGAACATCCTCGACGTGGCGCAGCAGGCGGGAGCCCAGGGCATCGCCTTGGCGACCAAACCGGCGGTGTCCGAAGCGAGCTGAGCAGGCGTTCGCTCTGCGGCGGGCTAGCCGGCCCGTCTGCGGAGCGCGAGCCACAAGCCCGTGAGCAGGAGCAGCTCGGGTACCAGCAGCCCCAGGCCGTAGAAGGATTGGAGCGCGTCGGTGGCGGGCAGCGGGAACTGCACGCGGTCGCGCAGCTTCGGTCGCAGCGTGATCGCGGGCTCGCGGCCCAATGCCCAGTGCACGCCGTTGAGCACGAGGTCGAGGTTGTAGACGCTGCGCAGGTGTCGGTTCGACGCGAAGTCGGCATCTCCCACGGCGAAGATGCGCGCCTCCCCCGCTCCGCGCGGGTAGCGACCACGCACGGCGATCGGGCGATACGAGCCCGCCGCTTCGACCTCGGAGTCGGGAGCCGCCGGGTCGACCAGGCGTGATCGCGGGCTCGCGTAGACGAGCGCACCCACCCGGGCGTCGGGTTCGGTCCTGCGCAACGCGAACGAGCGGGCCCCTACGAAGAAGGTGAAGCGGCTGGCATCGAGCCCGTCGGTGATCGGGTGGGTCTCGTAGTGGCGGGCGGCGATCTCCGCTGGCGCGTCCACGACGCCCTCCGGATCCCGAAGTTCGGCATCCGGGGAGGCGAGTCCGAAGCGCTCCAGCAGGGGTTCGAGGCCCGAGCGCACGCCTGGCTCGAGGAAGGCGATGAGCGATCCGCCCCGGTCGAGGTGTCGTTCGAGGGCGACGACGGTGCGATCGGGCAGCGCGCGCTCGGGGGCGAGCACCAACACGGCGTCGACCTCGGCCGGGACCTCGGAGAGCGCGAGGGAGGAGCGGCGTCGGAGCGTGTACCCCTCGGTGGCGAGGGCGGCGGCCAGGCCGGCGAAGCCGGGCGCGTCGCCGCGCGCGAGGTCGCCTTCCCCGTGGCCACCGAAGCTCAGCAGGGTGGCGGCCTCCGCCCCGCAGAGACGGTAGAGCGCTTCGTAGAGCCCCCCTTCGGTCGGACGTGTCACGCGCTCGAAGTGATCGCTGGTTCCGGGTTCCCCGCGGAGCCTTACGACCACGCTGTTCGAGCGTCCGATGCCGTAGTGGTCCGCTTCAGCGGGCGCCTCCGCGAGGGAGAGCCCGCGCCAGTGCACGTCGCCGAAGCGCGCGATCGCGTCGAGCAGCAGCGCCGTGCGGCGGTTGCGCGGGTCGCCGGGTTCGTGGAAGTGCAGGAGCTCGACCGGGCCGCACAGTTCTTCTACGGCACGCTGGGTGGCCTCGGAGACTTGGTAGCGCTGCTCGAAGGTCCAGTCGGCGCGCCAGTCGAGCCAACGTGCGCCCTGGAAGAGCACGACCGCGAGGGCGCCGGCGACGCCCACGCCCGCGAGGCCCCGCCACACCAGGCTGTGTGCGGCGCGGCTGCTCTCCGTGTAGAGGCTGACCGCACCGCGCGCGATCGAGGTGGCGAGCGCGAGCAGACCGAGCCCCACATTGAGGGCACTGAACGCGCCGAAGCGTCCCGTGGCGTAGTAGGCGCCCAGACCGAAGGCGAGGGCGAGGCAGCCCGCGAGACCCAGCTCACGCGTCACGACGGCCCCTCATGCACCCACCCGACGCAGGTCCCAGGCGAAACGGGCGAGCGCCAGCCCGACGAGGATGACCCCGGCGAAGTAGGCGAGGTCGGTGGCGGCGACGACGCCCTCGGCGAGGGTGCCGACGTGCTCGCGCAACGAGAGCTGGCGCAGGCTTGCGGCGAGGCCCTCGTTCACGAAGGGCGTGGCCCAGCCGAAGTCCCAGAACACGAAGGCGGCGGTCCAGGCGGCGATCGCGGCCACCCACTGGTGCGATGCGAAGGCCGAGCACGCGAGCCCGATCGCGGCGACGGCCAGGCCGTGGAGCCAGAGCCCGAGGAAGACGGAGAAGAGGTGTTCGGCGCCAATGCCACCGCGCTCGATCGCCGCGGCCGGGTAGAGGAAGCTCGCGGCGAGCATTCCGGTGACCAGGACGAAGGTCACCACGAACTTGGCGACGACGATGCGTCCTCCGGTCAACCGCGTGGCGAAGAGCAGCGTATCGGTTCCCCGGGCCCGTTCTTCCGCGAAGACCCGCATCGTCACGAGCGGGATGGCCGCCAGCAGGGTGACCGCGAGGGTTTCGGCGACCGGGAAGAAGACCGAGTCCCAGAGGTTCACGTAGTCGGGCAGGGTGTCGGTCTCGAATCCCCCCATCGTCGAACTCGCGTAGACGAAGAGCACCTGGTTGTAGACCTGGAGATGCTCGAAGAAGATCAGCGCGCTGACGAGCGAGACACCCGTGAGGACGAGGTAGACCCCGCTGGTTCCGAACAGACAGGCGAGCTCCTTGCGAAGCAGGGCGAGGAACGGCGTCATGCGGCGTCCGGGGGCGCGTCGAACCATTGGAGGACGCCGCCCGCGTCGAGCACCTCCGCGGTGGTGCCCGACGCGACACAGCGTCCCGCTTGCAGCACGGCGACGCGCGCGGTCAGCCGTCGGGCTTCGTCGAGGTCGTGGGTCGAGAGCAGCAGGGTGCGGTCGCCGGCCAGCCCCGCGAGCAGGCCGCGCACCGCTTCGCGCTGGTGGGGGTCGAGGCCGCTGGTCGGTTCGTCGATCACGACGAGCGCGGGATCGTGGAGAAAGGCCTGGGCCAGGGAGACGCGCTGGCGCGTTCCCTTCGACAGGGGGCCGATTGGCCGGCGCGCCACGGCGGTGAGATCGAAACGCTCGAGCTCGCGTTCGACTGCCCGGCGTGCGTCGCCGCGGCCCAAGCCGCGTGCGCCGGCCATGAAACGCAGGAAGGCGTCGACGCGCAGCTCGGGGTAGAGGGCGGGGGTCTCAGCGGTGAACCCGAGTTCGCGATGGACGGCGTCCGGTGCGTCGATGGGGGAGTGGCCGAGGACGCACAGCGATCCGGCGCTCGGCAGCAGCGCGCCGGTGATCATGTGCAGCAGCGTCGTCTTCCCCGCGCCGTTGGCGCCGAGCAGTCCGAAGGCCTGCCCGCGCGGAACCCGGAGGTCGAGGCCGCTGATGGCGCGGCGGTCGCCGAAGCGGCGCTCGAGGCGACTGGCTTCGATGGCGGGGGAAGCGTCCGTCGCCGCCGCGTCGGAACGTTCGGTCGGTGTGTCCGGGGCGCTCGGCAAGCGGGACCTCAGAGCTTCTCGAAGACGTCGAAGAACCCGGGCCAGGTCTTCGACACACAGCTCGGGTCACGAATCACGACCCCCGATTGGACCAGCCCTGCCAGGGCGAAGGACATCGCCATCCGGTGGTCGTCGTAAGTGTCGATGGCGGCGCCGCGGAGGGGACGCGGATCGATGCGCAGGTCGTCCGGCCCGGCGTCGGCCCGAACGCCGAGCTTGCGCAGCTCGGTCTCGAGGGCGGTGAGCCGGTCGGTCTCCTTGATCCGCAGGTTGGCGACATTGCGAATGTGGGTGGGACCGTCGGCGAAGCACGCGACGACCGCGAGCGCGAGCACGGCGTCGGGCAAGCGGTTCATGTCGACGTCGATGCCGCGCAGCGATCCCGAGCGCGCGACCGCCGCCCAGTCGCCGCCGCGCTCCACGGAACAACCCATCTGGGCGAGCAGCTCGAGGATCCCCAGGTCGGGCTGTTGGGTATCGATGCGGAGGCCGTCCACGCGCACGCGTCCGCCCGCAATGGCGGCCGCGCAGAAGGGGTAGGCCGCGGAAGATGCGTCCGCTTCGATCGGGTAGTCGCGGCCCGCGTAGCGTTGCTGGTTCGACACCTGGAGGCTGCGCGCGTCCCGCCAGCCCGCTTCGGCACCGAAGTCGCGCATGACCTCGAGGGTGAGGTCGATGTAGGGCACCGAGACGACGTCGCCTTCGAAGCCGAGGGTGACGGGAGCCGCGGCGTAGGGCGCGCTCAACAGCACGGCCGACACGAACTGGCTCGAGCGGCTCGCGTCGATCCGAGCATGCCCACCCGGGAGGCCACCCCCGGCCACCCGCACCGGCGGGCAGCCACCGGCGCCTTCGAGGCGGCAGGAGGCGCCCAGTCCTTCGAGGGCGCGGGTGAGATCGTCGATCGGTCGCTCGCGCATCCGGGCGTTTCCGTCGATCACGACCGGTCCGGCTGCGAGGGTGGCGGCGGCGGTGAGGAAGCGGGCGGTCGTGCCCGAATTCTGGGTGTCCAGGGGCGTCTGCGGGGCGGCGAAGCGCCCATCGACGCCCGGCACGATCCAGGGGTCTTCTCCGGCGTCCACGCGACAGCCCAGAGCGGCAAGCCCGCGCTGCATCGCCACCGTGTCGTCGCTGTGGAGACCGCCGCGGAGCCGACTCTCGCCGCGGGCCAGGGCCGCGACGAGCAGGGCGCGGTTGGTGACGCTCTTCGATCCCGGCACCCGCACCCGGGCGTCGAGTCGGCCTCGGGGAGCGATCGTGAGCTCGTCGGGCAGCGGCTTCACGCGCTGCAACCTACCCCAAGGGCGGGCACTTCGCGGGTCGCGTTGACACCCCCCAGGCACTCCAGCAAACTCTCGTCTTTGCGCGACTTTTGCCGCTGCCCCAGACCCTCCGCGGGCCCTGGAAGCGCACTCCCGGGGCCCCCGGGCCCCGCGGCGTCCCGCAGTTCCTGCCCACCCAAAACCCTTCGTCCCGTCTCGGGAGCCCACCACCCATGTTGAAGCGTCGACTCTTCACGCCCGGCCCGGTGCCGGTGCCGGACCGCGTGCGCCTGGCGATGGCCCAGCCCGTGATCAACCACCGGGCGCCCGACTTCCTGCCCGTGTTCCAGGAGTGCAAGCGGGGCCTGCAGCGGCTGTTCCAGACCGAGAGTCCGGTGCTGATGTTCGCGGCTTCGGGGACCGGTGCGATGGACGCGGCCGTCTCGAATCTCCTCTGCGCCGGCGACCACGTGCTCGTCGTGCGCGGTGGGAAGTTCGGCGAGCGCTGGACCGAGATCGCCGAGGCCTACGGCGTGCGCACCACCAACATCGACGTCGAGTGGGGCCAGGCCGTCGACCCGAAGGTCGTCGAGGCCGCCCTCGACGCGAACCCGGACATCAAGGCCGTCTACCTCCAGGGTTCCGAGACGAGCACGGCCGTGCGTCACCCGGTGCGCGAAGTCGCCGAGATCGTGCGCCGCTCGGACGACCGGCTGATGGTCGTCGATGCGATCACCGCGGTGGGGGTCTACGACCTGCCGATGGACGCCTGGGGTCTCGATGTCGTGATCTCGGGGTCGCAGAAGGCGTTCATGATGCCGCCGGGTCTCGCCTTCATGGCGCTCTCGGACCGCGCCCAGCGCTTCATGCAGACCTCGGACCTGCCCCACTACTACTTCTCGCTCGACAAGGAGCTGAAGGGCCTCGAGACCGACCAGACCTCGTGGACGCCGGCGGTGAGCCTGCTCATGGGGTTGGCCGAGTGCCTGAAGATGATTCTCGACGAGCAGGGCCTCGAGGAGACCTGGACGCGCACCGAGAAGCTCGCCCACGCGACCCGCGAGGCGATGCGCGCGATGAACCTCGAGCTGCTGGCGCCCGACGACCCGAGCCCGGCCTGCACGGCCGTCCGGGTTCCCGACGGCATCGACGGGGCCGCTCTGCGCAAGCACCTGCGCGACAAGCTCGGCTACACGCTCGCCGACGGTCAGGGGAAGCTGAAGGGGAAGATCTTCCGCATCGCCCACCTCGGCTACTTCGATCGTTTCGACACGATCGCCTGCATCGCCGCCGTCGAGATGGCGCTCGCTTCTCTGGGCTACGTCCACAAGCTCGGCGAAGGCGCGCGCACGGCGACCGAACTGCTCAGCGACTGACGGAGATCCGCGTGCCCAAAGTCCTCGTATCCGATTCGCTCGCGACCCAGGGCCTCGAGATCCTCGAGCGCGCCCCGGGGATCGAGGTGGTGGACTCGCCCGGCCTGTCGCCGGAAGAGCTCCTCGAAGCCATCGCCGACGCCGATGGCCTGATCATCCGCAGTGGCACCGAGGTGACCGCCGAGGTGATCGAGGCCGCGAAGCAGCTGGCCGTGGTCGGCCGTGCCGGGATCGGCGTCGACAACGTCGACGTGGGCGCGGCGTCTGCCCGCGGCATCGTCGTGATGAACACGCCGGGCGGCAACACGGTGACCACCGCCGAGCACGCGATCGCCCTGCTCGTGTCTCTGGCGCGCCACGTGCCTCAGGCCACCGCGTCGATGAAGTCCGGGAAGTGGGAGAAGAAGCGCTTCGTCGGTGTCGAGCTCTACAACCGCACCCTCGGCGTGCTCGGGCTCGGCAACATCGGCCGGATCGTCGCCGA